>NZ_BLWF01000003.1:300000-592863 GCF_013167955.1 Thermanaeromonas sp. C210 | reverse complement strand
AGAAGCAAAGATGATGCCCTTTACCTTGTGCCGCACCGCATTTTGCAGGAGGTTGAGCAGGCCGCGGATGTTGACCCGCGCGTCCTCTGCCGGGTCCGCCACCGAGCGGCGCACATCAATCTGGGCCGCATGGTGGTTGACAACTTCTATTCCCTCTGTGGCAAAAACCGCCTCCAGCTCCGGCGAGCAAATGTCCAGACGGTAAAACCTGGCCGCCGGGTTGCGGTTCTCCTCCCTCCCGCCGCTCAGATCGTCTACCACGACCACCTCATGCCCTTCGTTTATAAGGGCATCCACCAGGTGGGAACCGATGAAACCGGCTCCCCCCGTCACCAAAACGCGCAAAGGTAAAGGCCTCCTTTCTCCTTAATTACTTTAACACGTGAAGGTTAACCCCTCAACACCCTGAGGCATCCCCACTTTTTAGCTAGCCGTGACTTAGCTCTCGCTCGCTCAGTGAGCCTCGCGGACCAAACTAGCGCTCAATTTTCGGGCTCCGGCGGGGTTCCCAGCTCATTCGGCTTCTGGGCCTCAGGAGCCGGCCTCCGCCGTCCGTGGCCTCGGGACCGCCTCCGTCCTCAATTCCGCTTCTTGAACCGCGGTTTCTCTCGTAGACCGGGCTATCCCTCAAACTAAAACTGCTGGGCGGGTTCTCCCGCCGGCCGGCCTCTTTGCTGGGAAAGGTGGGATGCCGTCCTGCCAAGGGCAATGAGCTGCTCCACCAGCAGATCGGGATCCTTGAAATTCTTACCGCCGAGGTTGAAGTTGGTCGGGTAGCGAGCCAGGTCCCTAAGGAGCCGGACCTCCCGCGGCTCCAGGTGGTACTTCATCATGATCACCCTATCGTCCCCCAGATAGGCAAGCCACCTCCGCAGCAGTTCGTAGTCTTCCCTCCCCATCTCCAGTTTGGCCCCGACCCTTCCGGTCTTTAGGCCACCTTCTACCCGGTCCGGGGCTTTATCTCCACCACAAGGGATACCCGCCTTCGGCGCCTCCCTTATCTCTTCCAGCCGTGAAACCACCTCCACCATGGCCCTCCTATTGGTAGCCATGACGAAGAGGGTTTCCAGAGGCAAAACTGCGGCCTGCAGGCCCTCGAACATTTCCTTCCCCACTTCCCCGCTCCGGTATAGGGGCAGGAGCCTCCGCCGCCTTCCCTTGAGCGGCTCAATGCGCGCGCCCCTGCCCAGGGACTGGAGGATGAACTTGCGGGCCTCCCGGCCGCCGATGTTTATGTAGCAAATGACGTTGGGACGGTTGGAATCCCACCCTTCGTAGAAGCTGCGCGAGCCCATGAGGATATTGATACCCGAGTCTTCCTTATGGAGGGCGGCGAAATAACTTTCGTCGGCCAGAACTTCCTGCACCTCATAGCCCGCGAGTTTCTCCCGGAGCCAGCCGGCCACCTCCCCGATCTTGATCAGGGCGAAAGGGCCCTCCCCGGTCTTCAACTTAAAGGCCAGTTCATGCTTATCGGACGGCCTCCTTAACACTTCCATCTCCCCGGCGCCCCGGGCGTTATAAACATACCGCAGGAGGTCTTCCTGCGTTATGCCCTTAAGGACCCCCTCCCTTATGGTGAGCCTTTCGTCCTCCTCGAACATGTAGGGGGGATCCTCCTTCAGCTCTTTCCACAGCTCCTCCTTGGCTTCCTCCAGGACCTCCCCCCTCACCTGCCCCCGCCCGATGCGCGCCAGCTCTCGGAAAAAGAGCTCCAGGTCGGAGTCCCTTACGTTTACGGAATTGGTCAGCACCAGCATCAGGGGATTATGATACAGTCCGGGTCGGAAGTGGCTTATCCCCGCATAAAACTTCTTAACATAAGTTAGTAGAAGCAAAGACTGCAGAACAATTTTCTGCTTTTCTCCGCCGGTATAATCCTCCCCCTCCCGGAAGCCCCGCACTTCCCGCCGCAGCAAGAAAAGGTGTTTGCCGTAGCCCCGCCGGATGAACTTCTCCAGGTTGAAATTGTAAACAGTAGTGGCCACATCCCTTATATCCGTGAAAGTGGCCGAGAAATTGAAGAGGAACCCGTTCCTGGACAAGATAGAATAAATGTGCTGCCTTTTGGAATCTTCCCGGTCCCCCTTATGGGCCTCGTCCAGGAAGATATACCACCGACCTCCGTTGTCGTAGTTGCGAAAATCAACGATCTTTTCCTTTTGCTCGTCGCTCAGATTATCCGACCGGTAGTAAAAGACCGTGCCTTCGGGGAGCGACCCGTTCCGCTTCATATCCGGATAATCCCGCAACTCCTGCAGGTCTATCTTTATATCCCCCGTTTGGTTAAACTCCTCGACGCGGTCCCTTAGCTGCCTTATCAGATCCTCCCGGTGGGTGAGGATGAGAAAGTCGCCCGGCGGGACTTCGCGCCGCCGGATCAAGGTATGCAGGATCTCGATGAGCTTAATGAGAATCAGGGTCTTGCCGCTGCCCGTGGCCATCCAGAAGCCCATGCGGTTGATAAAGTGCTCGTAGGAGAGCCGCAGGCCGTCACCCCCCGCGCAGGGGTAGTATTCTGCCAGGAGCCTGGCCAGGGCCCTATTCTCGCGCCGCAAATGGATGCTCAGATCCGTGTCCGGGCCCCTGTCCCGGTACCAGCGGAAAAAGGCCTGCTTCCTCCGGCGGCTGGCCCCTTCCACCTCCTCCCCCTCCCCGTAATCCAAGGCCTCCTCAAAATACTTCCACAACACCTTCAGAGCGTTTTCCAGCGCCGCTTGCTGGTAGTCCCAGAGGTCCTTACCGGCCGAAAAACGCGTGAGCTCCAGGCCCTTCCAGCTCGCCGGCAGCTCTTCCAGCGGCAGGTCCTCAACCATCTCTCGCAAAAGCGTCCGGGGCATGGCCTCCCTCCCCCTCCGCTAAAGCTTATAAGGGCCGTCTTGTTTGCCCGCCCTTTTGGCCACCTTTCTCCCCCTGCCCGGCCCGGTCACCACCAGAGGAGGGGCTGTATTACCCGGTAGTCGGGCTCCTCCAGTTTTATCCTTTTTCCGCCCTCGAGCTCCACCACCCCCGGGGCCAGGCGCTTTATCCACCGGCCGTACAAATGGGACAGGGTCTCGGCCGCATCTACATCCTCGTAAAGCCTATCCCAATTTACCCGCACCTTGTTATTCTCGCCGTCTATATCCAGCGCCTCCAGCATCTTCAGGTCGCGCAGGAAGATGCCCGCAGCGTAGGGGTCCCGGCCGGGTCCGGTAAATAACTCCCCATCCTCATACCTCACCCGCCGGAGAACGTCCTCGTACTGTTCCAGCTCATAATACTTGAAGAAGCCGCCGCCCTGCCAGCCCACCTCCCGGGAAATGCCGCAGGGCTCGTGCTTCCCTCTGCCGGCCAGGACCTCCTTCATCCGGGGCAGGGCCTTGCCGTAAAAGATGTCTTCGGCCATCTCCACGAGAATCCACTTCCGTTTAAGTTTGTGGGCCGCGGCAGCCGTAGTGCCCGTGCCCCCGAAGAAATCCAGGACCAGGTCACCCTCCCGGGAAGAAGTTTCAATAATCCGCTTCAACAATTTTTCCGGCTTCTGGGTCAGGAAGTCGCCGGCCTTTTCCCTGCTGTAACTCATAATCATGATGGAATTGACCTCGTCATACTCACTGGCATTCCACACATCTTCCACCGGGTAAACCCCTTCCCGGGCCCCGCCGCGGCTTTCCGGCTTGTAAACGCGCCCGTCCCTGCCCCTCAAAACCACATGGAACTTATCCGCCTTGATGCCCAGTTTGCCCTCCACCGCCGCCAGATACTCCTTTTCTTCCTCCCCCGGCGGGAAGGTTTGATAGGGGATGCCCGCAGCTTCCTTGTTAAAAAAGCTCCGGGGGCCCTTGCCGTAAAGCCAGATGGTCTCGTGATTCCGCACGTATTTCTCTCCCGCCGTCTTAAACCCCGATACCCACCCCGTACGCCAGATTATCTCATTACCAAAGTTATCCGGGCCGAAAATCTCATCCAGAAGAAACCTGGTGCTCGCCGTCTCGTGAAAATCCACGTGCACATAAATACTGCCCGAATCTTTAAGGAAATCCCGGGCCAGCCGCAGCCTGTTTTCCATCATAGTCAGCCAGGAGGACCGGTTGAACCTGTCGGCATAGCCGAAGCTGTCCTTCCCGGTATTATAGGGCGGGTCGACATAGATCAGCTGCACGCGCTCCTTGAACTTATTCTTAAGGGTGTTCAAAGCCTGGTAGTTTTCGCTCCTTATGAGCCAGCCGTCCACCGCCCGGTCCAGGTCGTCAAAGAGCTGCACTATCTCCGGCTCCAAGTCCTTAAAATACTTGGTATCAACCGGAAGGTAACGGTACTTTTCCCGCAAAACCTCCCCGCGGGGGTTGACCTCCACGACTTCCCCGGGATCAAAACCGGCGTCCACGATGCCCAGCTGCTTCCATTCCTCCACCTGCTGCGCCAGGTTGCGGTGATTTAAAATGGCCTTGACCAGGTCCATGTTCCTGGCCGCGATGCGGTCCAGGGTGATCACCCACCCCGAATTTAACACCACCTTGGGCTTGTTCCATATTTTCACCAGCTCGTCTTCAAACTGGGCTATGAAGTCGATGATCTTGAAGGCTATACCCTTAAGGATTTGTAGCTGCCGGATCCGTTCTGCCGTCCACTCCCCTTCCTCGGCGAAGATGTACTGGTAGAGCCACAAATTGAACTGCTCCCGCAGGAACTCCCGGGCATTCTTATTGAGGAAATAATCCACTTCGCCCTGGCCCTCAAAAATCCGGAAGGCCTTCGCCAGGGCGTCCGCGGTTACCCTTACACCTTCCTTCCTCAAGGACCGCAAAATGGACGTAAGGTCCGTTTTCCGGCCCCGCTCGGAATAAAGCACCCGGAAGACGACGGTGCCGTCCTCCCTTTGTCCCCTAGGCTCAAAGACGAGCCTTCTCTTCTCGTTGGCCTTCTTGTGTTCGAGAACAGAGGCATCGAAAAAAAACCTAACCCCGTCTACCTCCACCTCCATGCTGCGAAAGAGCCTGTCGGTCTTTATGTAATAGAGCATGTGAGTCTTCCAAAAGAGCATCACGTCTTTATCATCGGTATAAACCTTCTCGTATACCTTCTGGTGGAGGGGAGTGTAGCGGAAATAAATAGAGCCGCCCTCGGAAAAGTAGCGGCGGAAAAAAGAGTAAAGCTTATCGAAAAGCTCCTCCCGGAACTGGGGAAAAGCCTCCAGGGCCTTCTCGATGTCCCTCCGGAGCCGGGGGAGGACACCTTTAGTAAAGTACTTCCCCTTAACCCGCATCAAATTCACATAACCGGACTCTCCTTCCACCTCGGCCCCTACAAAGAGCTTTTGGAGAGCCTCGTAAAACAGGCGTTCCTTAGCACCGACCTCCTCCCTTTGACCCGTACCCATAGGCCTCCTTCCTTCAAGGCCTCTGCCCTGTTAGGGGCTGTCCCCCTGCCTCTTCAAAGCAAAAAGGCCGGCCACGGGGCGCGAAGCCTTAAGCAACTCCCTTCCCGGGTGCGGCCGGCCCCCTCCAGGCCGGAAACCGGGCGGGGAGGTATTAAAGGGACCCTCCCCCGGCCCGCTCGGCTTCCACCATGGTCCGCGAAACTTCCTGGGCCCGGCGGTACACACTTCCCACATCCACGGTGATTACCTCTCCCCGGCGCACGACCACCCTGCCGTTAACGATGGTCGTATCCACCAGGCTGCTGTTGCCGCAGCACACCAGGGCCACTACGGGGTCGTGGCAGCCGGCGAAGGCCACATCCTCCAGATTAATAAGCACCACATCGGCTGCCTTGCCCTCCTCCAGGGAGCCGGTATCCGTCCGGCCCAGGACTTCTGCTCCCCCGCGGGTGGCCAGCTTGAGCACCTGGTAGGCCGAGAAGCCCTCCTCACCGTACCGGAGGTGATTTAAAAGATAACTCCTCCTCATTTCCTCCCACATATTAGAGCCGTCGTTGCTGGCGCTGCCGTCTACGGCCAGGCCCAGCTTAACACCTGCCCGGTACAGCTCGCTCGTGCGGCAGATGCCGCTGGCCAACTTCATATTAGAAGAGGGACAGTGGGCAACCCCGCTTCCCGCCAACCTCTCCACCTCGCGGTCGTTTAAGTGGATGGCGTGGGCAAACCACACATCGGGCCCCAGCCAGCCCAGGTCTTCCATGAGCTCCACCGGACGCCGGTTATAGCGCTCCAGGCAGTACCTTTCCTCATCCATCGTCTCGGCCAGGTGGGTGTGGAGCATAACTCCCTTTTCCCGGGCCAAATCCCTGGCCTGGCGCATAAGATCAAGGCTTACCGAAAAGGGGGAACACGGCGCCAGGGCCACCCGGACCATAGCATACGGACGGGGATCGTGATAAGTTTCTATCAGCCGCGCCGAATCCTCCAGGATGGTATCCGGCTCCTGGACCACCTCGTCCGGCGGCAGTCCTCCCTGACTGCGGCCCAGGGACATGGACCCCCTGGTGGCATGAAAACGTATCCCGATCGCCCGAGCCGCCTCTATTTCCCTATCTATAAATTCGTTCCCCTGCCCGGCGGGGAACACATAATGGTGGTCGGCCGTCATAGTACACCCGGTGCGGAGGAGCTCACTGAACCCCACCAGGGCACCGTAATATACCCCCTCCGGAGTCAGGTGCCGCCAGAACTGATAAAGCTTCTGCAGCCATCCGAAGAGCGGCAGCCCCTGGACCTCCGGCAGGCCCCGGAAAAGGGACTGATACAAATGATGGTGGGTATTAACCAGCCCCGGGATGGCTATCATGCCCCGGCCCGAGATCACCTCGGCGCCCGGCGGCGGTTCCAGACCCTGCCCCAGGGCCCTGATCTCGGGTCCTTCAATAATAATATCACAGTCGCGCAGAATTTCATCCCGGTCATTGCAAGTTACCACATAGCTCACGTTTTTCAACAGCAGCGGTCGCATGAAGCTACTTCTCCCCTTTACTGGCCGCAAGTTCCCTGGCTATTCGTACACCGGAACTCGTACCTATGCGGTTGGCTCCCGCCCGGACCATGTCCAGGGCGGTGGCCAGATTCCTGATTCCACCCGAAGCCTTCACCCCCGCCCGGCTGCCCACCGTCCGGCGCAGAAGGTTTACGTCGGCGGCGGTGGCTCCGCCCCCGCCGAAGCCAGTGGAGGTCTTCACGAAATCGGCCCCTGCCCCAACCGCCACGAGGGCCCCCAGGATCTTCTCCCTATCCTCCAGAAGGGACGTTTCCAGGATTACCTTCAGCACCCTTCCCTCGCCGGCCGCCTCCCGGACCCGGGCAATGTCCTCCCACACCCTCCGCAGGTCCCGTCCCTTGAGGGCGCCCACATTCAACACCATGTCGAGTTCGGCTGCTCCCCCGGCCACTGCTTCCACGGCTTCCGTGACCTTGGCCAGGGTCGTGGTGGTCCCGTGGGGAAAGCCGATAACCGTACACACCCTGACCGGCGACCCCTCCAGCAGGCTGGATGCCAGCTTTACCCAGCAGGGCGAGACACATACGCTGTAGAAGCCGAGGGTCAGAGCCTCTTCGCACAACCGCCGGATATCGGTGGCCGTAGTTTCAGGCTTCAGCGCCGTATGATCGATGAGGCGGAGCAGGTCCGGCCCCTGCCCGGCGGGCGGCGGGCCTTCTTCCGGAGGAGAAGAAGGCCACGACACTCCGGGCAGGGCTTCCTCCAGTTCCTTCACCACCTGGCGGTACAGCTCGCCGAAGTATTCCTCCCTCACTTTATCACCCTTCCCCAAACTAGGACGTACCGGACTTCCGGCGCTGCTCATAGGTATAAATGGCCTCCAGCACTACCTGTATCTCCTTCTCCCAGCCCTCTACCAGCCGCTCGTTTTCCTTTTCATATATCACTTCCCCGGTTACCAGGTTGCCCGATATGGCGCAGATGCTGGCGGCCTTGCACCGACGTACATGGGCCACGGTAAAGATGGCCGAACTCTCCATCTCCACGTTGGTAATCCCCAGACGGGCCAGCTTTTCGATCCATTCCTGGGTTTCGCCGTAGAAGCTGTCATCGGAGGCACAAATGCCCACATGCAGCCCGTAGTGCAACTCGGGTTGCAGCCGGCGGGCGGTTTCTATCAGCACGCTGGTAAACTCCATATCGGGAACGGCCGGGAAAACATCGGGGACGTAGAAGCGCGAGGTACCCTCGTTTTTCATGGCCCCGCAGGCAATAACGAGGTCCCCTATGGCCATGCCCGGCTGCAGGGCGGCCGAGCTCCCGATTCGGATGAACACTTCCGCCCCCACATTGGCCAGCTCTTCCACCGCGATGGCCGCCGAGGGGCACCCGATGCCCGTGGAAGTTACACTCACCTTAATGCCTTTATAAGAGCCGGTGAAAGTACGGTATTCCCGGTTGTGGGCGATGAGCTGGGGGTTATCCAGGTACTTGGCCACCCGGTCGCTGCGGGCAGGGTCCCCGGGTAAGAGCACGTACTTCCCCACATCCCCGGGCTTCACCCGCAGGTGATACTGGATTTTTCCCAGAGTTACTTCAGCCTTGTTAACCGTAGACATAAATTACATCCTCCTCAACCCAGGTCTTGTTGGATCCTCCAGAGCAGGGGTTTCCGGCAGGCCGCCCTCAAAGGGCTTACCCCGCATCCTCACAGTTCGCTCCGCACGTAGGCCTTTCCGGCATGGGCGGGTCCCCTCACCCGCTTGGACACGAAGGCCAGAACCAGCAGCGTGGCCAGATAAGGTATGGCCTCTACGAACTGTGCCGGCACCTGCCAGCCCTGGGCATTGATCTGCCACGCCATCACATAACCGAAAAACAGCGAAGCCAGCAGGGCGCCGAAAGGCGTCCAACGACCGAAAATCATGGCCGCCAGGGCTATAAAGCCCCGGCCGGCGGTCATGTTTTTGGTGAACACGTTCAGCATCCCTACGGAGAGGAAGGAGCCGGCCAGCCCGGCCAGAGCACAGCCCACTATGACACTGCCGTACATATAGCCGACCACGGGAAGGCCCAGGGACTGGGCCGCATAGGGATTCTCTCCCACCGACCGCAGGCGCAGGCCCATCTTCGTGTGGTACAGCAAGACGTGCCCCGCCACCACCAGAAGCAGCCCTACGATGGTCAAATAGCTCATATTCTCCAGGATAGGCCCCACCACCGGGACCTCGGCCCAGGGCCCGCCGAGGGAGCCTATCTTAGGGCAGGACGGCGACTGGCCCTTGTTGCCGAAGAGAAACTGGAGCAGGAACACCGTGGCGCTGGTACTCAAAATATTGATGGCCACCCCGCTAACCACGTGGTCGGCCTTAAAGCCCACGCAGATACCCGCATGGAGGAGGCCAAGACACGCGCCGACGACCAGGGCCGCCGCCACACCCAGCCAGGCCGATTGGGTGAAATAAGAAGTCACGGCCGCCACAAAGGCCCCGGCCAGCATAATGCCGTCCAGGCCCACGTTGATTACCCCGACCCGTTCACAAAACAGGCCCCCCAGGGCCCCGATAAAGAGGGGCGTGGCTATGGCCAGGGTTGCCTGGAGAATACCGACCGACACAAAATCACCCATTATCCCTCACCCCTTTTCAGGAGGGTGCTCAGCCGGTTTTTAATAAAGGCCTGGGCGGCCACAAAAACAATGATTATAGCCTGGAGCATCATCCCCAGTTCCCGGGGCACATCAACCTGTAGGGACATGGAAGAACTCCCCGCCTCCAAAGCCCCGAACAAAATGGCCGCCGGCAGGATGCCCAAGGGGTGATTTTGCCCCAGGAGGGCCACCGCGATGGCCGTAAACCCGTAGCCCGGGGAAAAGGCGTGGATAAACCTCTGATATACGCCCAAGATCCTCTCCGCTCCCATGAGCCCCCCGATGGCGCCGCTGGCCAGTATGGCGGCCATCACCACCCTCGTGCTGCGGATGCCGGCATACCTGGCCGCCCGCCGGTTTAAACCGGTCACCCTCAAGTCATAACCCCAGGGAGTATAAAACAGGAAAATCCACAAAAGGAAGGCCATTATAACTCCCAGGATAAAGCCCGCGTTCAGCTTGGAGGGTGGCAACAGGGGCCACAACACGGCTGTCGGCGCCACCTTAAAGGTCTGGGCCACCACCCCGGGCTCGTGAAAGACGTGCACCGTGAGATAACCCGTCGCGGCATAGGCCACGTAATTGAGCATGACCGTAGAGATGACCTCGTGTACCCCGGCCCTCACCTTAAGCAACCCGGGGATGAGGGCCATCAGCAGCCCCCCGGCCGCGGCGCCGGCCAGGGCCGCCGCCACATGTAGCCCGGCGGGCAGGCCCGGCAAACTGAAGCCGATGATGGCCGCCACCATGCCTCCCAGGTACATCTGGCCCTCCAGGCCGATGTTGAACAATCCCGCCTGGGCGGCTATGGCGAAACCCAGGCCGCCGAAGATATAGGGCGTGGCCCTCTGCAGGGTGTCGGCCCACGCCGGTACGTCGCCGAAGGCCCCTTTAAACATGGCGCCGTAGGCGGCCAGGGGATTTTGCCCTATGGCGCCTATTATACCTGCGCCCACGGCCAGGGCGGCTGCCACCGCCAGCAGCGAAGATAAAACTTCGACCCCCAGGGTCCGCTTCATCCTGTCCACTGGGCTTCACCCTCCCTTTGGTGGGGTGAAAAACCGGCCATCATGAGGCCGATTTCTTCTCGCGTAAAATCCGAGGGACGGCCGGTAGCCATGAACCTTCCCCGGTAGAGGACGGCGATCCGGTCGGAAAGGGACAGCACCTCTTCCAGCTCGTTGGACACCAGGAGGATGGCCGCCCCCTGCCGCCGACGCTCCAGAAGCATCTCATAGATGAATTCAATGGCGCCCACATCAACACCCCGGGTAGGCTGGACGGCGATAATCAAGCGGGGAGAAGAATAAAGCTCCCTGCCGATTATAAGCTTCTGCTGGTTGCCCCCCGAGAGCTGCGTAATAGGGGCCTCCAGGGAGGGCACCTTCACCTTAAAGGCCTTGACTATCTCCTCCGCCGTAGATGCGATCTTGCCGGGCGAGAAGAAGGGCCCGCGGCACACCCGGGGCCGGTGGTGCAGGCCGAGGATGGAATTGGCCTTAACGCTGAATTCCCTCACCAGCCCCTCCCGCAGCCGGTCCCCGGGAATACAGCTTATCCCCATTTCCCGCATGGCGGCCGGTCCTAAATGGGCAATACTGCGCCCCAGAAACCGGACCTCTCCTCCCACTACCGGCCGCAAACCCATAATGCCCTCCACCAGGGCCTCCTGGCCGTTTCCCGCCACGCCCACGATGCCCAGAACCTCTCCGGCCCTGATGCTGAAGGACACGCCCTCCAAAGCCTGGTCGTCGTCCACCCCCGGAACCCGCAGGCCCTCTACCGCCAGGACTTCCTCTCCCAGCCGGGCGGGCTCCTTGTCCACCTCCAGGACCACCTCGCGGCCTACCATGGCCCGGGCCAGGGTCCTCTCGTCTACCTGGCTCACGGGCCAGGATCCCACCGTCTTCCCGTCCCTTATAACCGTAACCTCATCCGCCACGGCCATAACTTCTGCCAGTTTATGGGTGATAAAGATGACCGTCCGGCCGTCCTCCTTAAACTCGCGCAGAATATCGAACAAGCGCTCCGTTTCCCCGGGGGTCAGCACCGCCGTGGGCTCGTCCAGAATGATCAACCGGGCCCCCCGGTAGAGGACCTTCAAGATCTCGATCCTCTGCTGCACACCTACCGGGAGGGTGCTTACCTCGGCGGACAGGTCCAGGTCGAAACCGTAACGGGAGCACAACCCTTCCACTATCTCCATGCTCCGCGCGTAGCTCAGCCAGCCTCCCCGACCCGGTTCGGCCCCTAGAATAACGTTCTCCAGTACCGTCAAGGCCTCGGCCAGCATGAAATGCTGGTGGACCATACCGATGCCCTTGGCCAGGGCGTGCTGGGGAGAGCGGAAGGAAACCCGCTCCCCCCACACGTAAATCTCGCCCGCGTCCGGCTGGTGAAGGCCAAAAAGGCATTTTACCAGCGTCGACTTCCCGGCGCCGTTCTCTCCCACCAAAGCATGGATGGTACCCGCCTTGACTTTAAGGTCTATGCCGTCGTTGGCCTTTACACTTCCGAAGTATTTTTTCAAGCCCTGTATTACCAGAGCGTACTCCTGCACGGTCCTTCACCATCCGGTAACCCATGCTCACTGGGCAGACTGCAGCACGTCTACAACCTCAATGGTGCCGTCGATAATGCCCTGCTTGAGCTCTTCCAGCTTCCGGAGCTTCTCAGGGCCGATGAGGTCCTTGGTATACTTCATTTCGCTCACACCAATGCCGCCGTTGGCCACCCCGTAGACCTTCTCGCCGCCCTGGAAGTTGCCCTCGGCCGCCTCTTTAATGGTGTTGTAGACCGCCACATCCACCCTCTTCATCATAGAGGTAAGGACCAGGCCCTCGGCCATATAGTCCTGATCGGAATTGCACCCGATGGCGTATTTCTTGGCCTCCTTAGCCGCTTCGAAGAGGCCCGCTCCCGACCCTCCGGCCGCGTGGTAAATGATGTCCACCCCCTGATTGTACATAGCCAGGGCGATGCTCTTGGCCTTCGCGGGGTCGTTAAAGGCGCTGAAGTCCGAGCCTATGGGCTGGACTATTACTTCTACCTTGGGGTTGACATACTTGGCGCCTTGTTCGTAAGCCGCGGTAAACCGGTTCAAGAAGGGTATATCCATGGCCGGAATGGCCCCTACTTTGTTGGTCTCCGTCATCATGCCGGCCAGGGCCCCGACGAGGAAAGAACCCTCGTGCTCCTTAAAGACCAGCGAGGCCACATTGGGCTGGTCCACCGTAGCGTCCACAATGGCGAACTTCGTATCGGGAAATTCGGCCGCCACCTTGGCCATGGGCTCGGCCATATCAAAGCCCACGCCGATTACCAGATCGTTGCCGGCTCGGGCCAGGTCCCTCAGCAGGCCCTCCGTGGAAGCTAGATCGGGCGGCTCTACCACCTTCAGCTGGATGTTCAACTCGGCCTCAGCCTTCTTAGCACCTTCATAGGCCAGGTCGTTAAAGGACTTGTCGCCCAGCCCGGCCACCCCGGTCAACAGGCCCACCTTAAGGGGCTGACCCTCGCCTGCCGCCGGGGAACCGGATTCCCCGCTGGCGCCCTGCCCGTTGCCGCCACAGGAGGCGAGAACGAACATCATGAGCGCCACCAGGAGGATAGTCCCAACCTTCTTAAACATGAGCCTTCAACCTCCAATTCTAAGTTGTACAGCTTGAAAAAACCTTCATCCCCAACACGTCCGGCCTAACGGTCTTCCCCTCTGGGCATCACCACCTTTCCCACCGCCGGGGCCCGGCCGCCAAAGGGCGGTCAGGTCATGTAAGCCGCTATGCGGCACAGGGTGAAGCGTACAAAGTGGTCCAGGTAGTACTCGGTATTGTACATGACCGGGTACCCCTCGGACGCATACACCACCACATCCAGCCTTAAGATAGGCGTGCCCGGCCCCACCTGCAGGGCTTCGGCCAGCCGTCCCTCGGCCACCGCCGGTATGATTTCCACTACATCGTGGGTAAGATAACAGTTGCAGAGGCGTTCCACCAGAGGGAAAACGGCCTTGGCCAGATCCGGGATATCAAAATCGAAGCGACTAAAACGCCTCCTGGGAACGCGGTCGACACAAAAGGCCGCCGGCTTCCCGTCCGCCAGGAAGCGCTTTTCCACCACCAGCACCTCTTCTCCCGGCTCTATCTCCAGTTTGGCCGCTTCCGGCGGTGCGGCCGGCTGCCACCGGCCTTTCACCCGGTCCGTGGATGCCCGGTACCCGTTTTCCTCGATGAACTTACCGATCTCCCGGGCCGAATCGATCCGGCCCGTCAGCCGCCGGGCAAAACGATTGACCAGGGTGCCCCGTCCCTGAACCCGGGCGATAACCCCTTCCCGTTCCAGCACCGCCAGGGCCTCCCTCACGGTCAGCCGGCTGATGCCCAGGCGGGCCGCCAGCTCATCCTCCGCCGGCAGCCGCCCGGCCTCCTCGATTTCCGCCGATGCGATCATCTCGCGCAGGATCTCCAGGGCCTCCTGCACCGCTGTCAACTTTTTCACCCTGCGGGGGTTCACCACATTGCTCATAGGCACAGATCCTCAGAGGATTAGATTATTTGACTACTTATTTCGACACTCTTCGCCAAATTCCTCCCGAGAAAAGGCGATTAATTTTTGGCAAGGCAATAAAAAACCCCTGCCCTTGGAGGGTACAGGAGTTCACGAGAAGGCGCTTTATGCTGTTTGGATAAGGGACTTGCACAGCCTCTTGCTGGAAAGTAAGGGAGTGGTGTTTCTCTCTGGCTCTGCAGCATGCACGATGTAGGCGAGGAGGGCGGCCCTACTAGCTTGCGGCCACCTTTAGTTCATGCTATGCCGACGCCACGCCCGTCACGGACACTTAATCATATCCTGGGCCCACAGGCAGTCGGCACAAGAAGGGGAATTGCCCCAACAGTCTTCGTTGGCCGCCGGGTAATCGCAGGTGTAGGCCAGCTCGCAGTCCACACAGGAGGGAAACCGGAACAGCCTCACCCTTCCGCGGAACCGCACATATTCCTCGGAGGTCCAGATGGCGTAGAGGTCCTGCTGCCGGAGATTGCCGAAGGAGTACTTCTTCACTTCCTTCCGTCGGCCGAAGACATAGCAGGAGTAGGAATGGGACAGAGCATAGCAGGGCACCACGTCGCCCTCCCAGGTAACTACGGCGGAGTAAGAATCTATAAAGCGGCAGTGGCGGGAGGCGCCCCACACCATCCGCGGGAGCTTCGCCGTTCCCCAGGTGAACCACTTCGCGGCCGCCGCTTCCCATACGGTCGAGGCTATGTCCGCCGGTTCCTCCGGCGAAAATCCCCCGGCTTGGCGCACCTGGCGGACATGGGCGCAGGAGTAGAGGATCTCTTCCTTAAGCCCCTCGCTGTAAGGAAGGAGGTTAGTTACCAGCAGGGCCATAGCCCCCCAGCGCGCGGCCAGCGCCGGGAGCTCTTTGAGTTCCTCCAGGTTGCTCCTCATGGCCACGAACTCTACCACCAGCCGGGGATAGGGGCTCCCATGCCGTTCCTTGGCCCTGTTCAGGGCCCGGATGCCTTCTTCCAACTGCGCCAGGGAGCCGCCCCGCAGGGAAGCATAACCCTCTTCCCGGGAACTGTCGCAGGAAACTATTACTTCCTCTACTCCCCGCCTCACCAGCTCCGGCGCCAGGGCGGACAGGTACCGGCCATTGGTGGAAATCTTTATCCTCAAGCCGGCCCTTCGGGCCAGACTTACCATGTCCGGCAGCCGGGGGTGGAGAAGGGGTTCCCCGAAACCGCCGAAGCAGAGCCATTCCCACCGGGGGAACCGGGGCACCTCCTCCATGAGGGCCCGGAACAGCTCGAAACCCAAATCACCCTCGGATTCCCCCCAGGTGCGCCGCACGCACATGATGCAGCCCGCATCACACCGGTTCGTAGCTTCTACGTAAAGGCGCCGGAGATCGGGCAGGGCCCGGTATATTATGCTGGCGCCTTCGATCTCTTCCCGGACCCCCGGCCGCGGGTTCAAAACAGCACCTCCATTTCTTGATGAGCACCCTCTTAGGCTATCCCCCGGCTACCGGGGGGAACACCCCGATTTCATCCTTGTCCTGCAACACGTAATCTTCCTCTACCCTGCGGCCGTTGATAAAGGCCTGCTTTATTTCTCCCGGGGGTATCCGCAGTATTTCATACAATTGGGCCAAAGTGGTACCCCGCTCGACTTCCATGGTAAAGGAGCGCGACTCCCCTCCGGCAGGGCTGTATTTGCTCAAAGTGGCATACAGGCGTACGTCAACCTTCAACGTGCTCACCGCCTCTTCCCTCCCACATGCTAAAAGGGGCGGGACCGCCCCGAGCAGCCCCGCCCGCTCCCTTTCTCCGGCGACACTGGCCGCGGCCCGTATCCCTACATCTCCCCGAACACCTTATCCAGTTCCTCATCGGGTACGTCGTAGACACTGTTATGGGGAGGCAGGGGCTCGTAGCGCATGAACTCCGGCGGGCGGTCATGGGCCTTGCCCAGGCCCGCGGCTTCGTTAAAGCTCCGCTCCTGTTTGAGGATGTCTTTACCCACCCTTACCACATCCTCGGTGGTCCATGCGGTGCCCAGCACTCCGTTTACCGTTTCCACCATGCCTTCCATCCCGGTGGGAATATCCAGGAGAGCAAAGGTGGTGAACAGGCAGTAGCCCGAGCTGTCTATAAAGGCGGTAGTGGCCTGGAAGTCCCGGGACATCTCGGCCTTGCCCACCGGGGACAGCGGGTCCGCCTTGCCCCCTACGGATAGAATCTCCGGCGCTATGGTGTAGCCCGCGGTGTGGTCCGCGCCCATGGTGGAGGTCATATAGGTTATGCCGATTCCTTTGACCGCCCGGGGCTCATAGGCCGGCATGCCCTGGCCCTTTACGGCGGGAACGCGGGTAACGCCGAAGGCCCGACCGGTAAAGGCGGCGCCGTGGCCTATTATGTACCCCAGGGGAGTACCCTTAGCGCATTCCTTCAGGAGGTTTATGGCCCCCTGGGCATCTCCGAACTTTATGAGCCCGGCCTCCATGGCCACCCCCAGGGTGACCCCGGCTTCAATGGTGTCCAGGCCGGTATCGTTGCAGATCCATATCAGTTCCGCTACGGCGTCTATATCATCTATCCCGCAGTTGGCCCCCAGGGCCCATACCGACTCGTATTCCAGGCAAGACACGTGCTCTGAGCCGTCCGGCCGGGCCCATATATTGCTGCACTGGATGATGCAGCCCGGGTGGCAGGCGTGCCCAGTGGCGCCCTGGCCTTTCCTCCGGGAGATGATCTCCGCTATCGTCTCGCCGGCAATCTTGCCTGCTCCTTCAAATCTGCCGGCGCTGAAATTGCGCGTGGGAAGTCCGCCGGCTTCATTCAAAACATTGATAAGGGCGGCCGTGCCGTAAGCATTGAGGGTACCGCCCGGTTTGGTGACTCCGTGTTCCCTCAAGGCCTCCACCAGCTTGCGCTGGCCCGCCTTGAAAAGGTCCGGATCGGCCACCTGGACCCCCGGTGCCCCGGAGGAGTCTATGACTATACCCTTCAGGCCCTTGGCACCCATTACTGCCCCCAGTCCCCCGCGGCCGGCATAGCGGCTGGGACGGTCGTCCTTATCGTTGAAGCATACACCGGCCATGGAAAGAAACCTCTCCCCCGCGGGACCGGTGACCGCGAAATCCACGTCTCCGTACCTCTCTTTTACGCGCCGGGCGAAATCGTAAAGCCCCAGGCCCACCAGATCCCCCGCCGGCTCCAGGCTGCCGCCGTCCTTGTTTAG
This sequence comes from Thermanaeromonas sp. C210, assembly GCF_013167955.1. Taxonomy (NCBI): domain Bacteria; kingdom Bacillati; phylum Bacillota; class Clostridia; order Neomoorellales; family Neomoorellaceae; genus Thermanaeromonas; species Thermanaeromonas sp. C210. Next base: position 575,595 of record NZ_BLWF01000003.1, on the reverse strand, counting down.
CCGTAAAAGGAAGAACTGGCCCTTCTCCCGCGGCCGGCCTTCTACTATGATGGCTTTGACGCCCATCTTGGCCAGGCTCTGGGCCGCCGGCGTTCCGGCGTTGGCCTCCTTAATACCGCCGGTTAAGGGTGACTTTCCTCCCACCGATATGCGGCCCGAGGACGGGGCGGAGGTGCCCGTTACTATGCCGGGGGCGAAGACCACCTTATTGTTAGGCCCCAGGGGATGGCACGTAGCCGGCACTTCGTCGTAAACTATACGGGAGGTGAGCGCCCGTCCGCCGAGAGTACGGTACTTGGCCGGTACTTCCTCGAATTTTACGGTGCCCTCGGTCATGTTGACCCGGACGATGTAGGCCATGTTGTTCACAACCCCCACTTTCTTCCGTATTAAACAAACTTTAAAAAATTTAAGATCTCGCCGTCTCTCCCCTCCTGTCTGCGCTGGCCTATCCCCACTTTGGAGGCAAAGCCTGCTTGGCTTTCGCTCGCTTATGGCTTCCCTCGCGGGCCCAACTAGCACTAAAGCCTTAAAGCTTTAAGCGGGCTTCCCGGCAAATTCGACCCCCTGTCTCCGTTGCCGGCCGCAAGGCTCCTGCGGCCTCGCGAAGTTTGGCAGCCGCTTGGGTTTAGTTGCTCCTTTTAAGCCAAGGCAGGCCTCTCCCAGGCCACTATCACCCCCTCCTTTCCAGCTCTTCCCGGGCGGGAGCCTATCCCTCTTCCCTTTCTGGTCTGGTTAGCAAAAGGGTGGACAATTTGGCAAAAGTGTAAGACTCATATGGATATATTCGCTACAAAAAGTAAAAATCCTTCTGAAACTATGTCCATAAATCCGAATCCCCAAAGGCCGAGGCGGTGAAGGTTAAACCTCCACCGCTCCCTTTAAAGGCTCAATCTATTCCCCTTATTTGCTGGCGCTTCTCTTCCAGGACCTTCTCGTACTGGGATGCAAGCTGGTCCCGGAGGCGGAGCCATTCTTCCTGGAATTCCGGCATGTGTTCCACGTTGATGCCGGTGCGGCCGCCCATGGGCAGGTTCATGGCCCGGGCGCCCTGGGCCACCTTGACGGCAAAGTCCTCCTTCAAATTGAGGTAGGCCTGTTCCAGGGACCGGGCGTAATATTGGAAGAGCATTTCTATCTCCTTGAACACTTGCTTCAGCAGACTCCTGTTCTTCTTTATCTGGAGCAGGCCGTCCATGCACCGGCGGTTGGTGTTCATGGTGTCCCCGTCCCGGGGCAGGCGGAGGTTGTTTAAAAAGGTTTCCTCTAACCCCTTCAAGACATGCGGCCTTACCTCCGGCTGGATCTTGAGGAGTTCCTCTTTCAAGTTAAGCTCCTGGTCGCTTAAGAAACGCGCCCCCAGCACCTTGCCCTGGGATAAGTTCTCGATCTCTAAAAGCTTTTCCGGGTCCACTTTTACGGCCGCCGCCCTTTCGAGGGCGATCTCCAGGGCGGTCTTAATTCTATCCACGGGAAGCCACCTCCTAACCCTTTATATTATAGCCCTTCCGGCCGGGCTGTACCAAGATCCCAGTTCCTTAGCCACCCCTTGCCGGGGTACTTACGCGCCCGGGCCAGTCTTGCCCGGTCCGGCAGCATGCCCGCCTTCCTTTTCCGGCGTCCCACCTTCCCCGCCACCGGCGGTCTTCGCTACCGCAGACTGCTGGCCCCGGGCTTCTTTGGCCCTCTTGCGGCGGTTTTTAAAAAAGCCCAGGATCCCCAGAAACACCACGATGAGCGCTCCGGCCAGGGCCGAGGCGAAAATAACAATAACCAGCGATACCCCGGGGAAGGTCCACATCAAAAAGTGGATGTCCACCGGGACGGCGTTCTGCACCGCGAACACCGCTATCAACAAAACAAAAACCAGGGCCAGCACACCCCAAAGCTGCATGAAATACTACCCCCGTTCGCGTCTGTTTGTGAGCCTAAGACCGTCCCGGGGAGCGGAACGCCTCCCCCCTGGCCCCAAAAACCTTACAGAATCCCAACCGGCTTCCACCCTTGGGTAAGAATAATGGGGATTTTCGACACCAAGGTTGTTTTTTCCTGCTCCACTCCACCGGAAATCGCCCTCGGTTCCCGGCCCGTAAGGCCCCGGCAGGTCACCCCGGGCGGGCCGGGCAGGGCCGCGCCCTGCAACAGTACCCATCAAGAAGCAAGGGCCCGGGATTTCCTCCCCGGGCCCTCCGATACACCGGTTCTAATCTTCCGCAGCTATTATTACGGCGCGGCCTGTTCCCAAGCACTCCTGCGCCTCTGAAAAGAGCTCTTCCGGTGAAGGAGGGGGTTCCGGCTCCTTTCGGCCGGCGCTGCGGGCTATGAGCCTTAACGCGAGCCACCGCTGCTGCATGCGCTTGTGGAGGCGGGTTACGTACGCCGGCAGCTCTCTATCGATCCAGTCCTCCAGGTAATTACCCACGTAATCGCGGTCGGCGGCGGTGGGCATTTTATAAAAAGCGGCCTTTGCCGCCCGTACGCGGCCGCCGGTGTAAGGCAGCCACCACGGCCGGTAGGGCTCCTCACCGCTGTCGGCGCGTAAGTACCTTATATATTTTCCGGCCACCAGAAAGCTCAGGGCGGGCTTTATCCAAAAGCGCGCGGCTGCGCCCACGCGCAGGATACGGCCGTCTCCCCACAGAAGCAGCTTCCACTGGAGGGCCCGGGCCCGGCGCAGGTATGCCCTTCCCGCGGCGGACAGGACGCCCTGTAGCCGAAGGATCCCGGCCTCCTCAGGGGCTATGCCCCCTTCCACCGCTGCGCGAAAGCCCCGGAAATAGGCCTCTTCCTCATTCCGGTCCTGCACCCACTTGACGGCCTGCAGAACTTCTTCGGCCACCTCCGGCCACACGATATCCGGCCGGTCCCTCCAGCCGGGGCCCAGCTTAGCGGTAATTCTTTCAAGCTGTGATTTAACAGTACCCGGCTTAATACCAAGAGAAGCCGCTATCTCCCACCGTTTTAACCCGGCCCTGGCCAGCAGGGCTACCTGCAGTTCCAGCTCTGCCAGGGTAAGCCGGGCAACAACGAGTTTGCCCTCCCCTGCACACATTCCATTTACCACGCCTTTTCCTCGGGAAGGCTTAGCCCGTCTGCCTTAATTTCTTATCATTCTTGCCAGCCGACGGATGCAAAAAAGGGTACTTCGCCGTGGCGGGTATTCAGGTTCGGGAACTTCTATTTGTTCTCCCGCCAGCAGAAGTGCGGCATTTTGGCAACATAAACGCTCCGCCTCTTCTTCTCCGGCTATTCCGGCAACCTTGCTTTTAGCTTCCGTCAAGATAGGGGGTCTCCGGTGGGCAGAATGCCCATCTGACCCGACGAAATGTACCATTTTGGCCTTAACCATGGCTTCAGCCACCGCCTGCACCTTGCGGCCAAAAGCCCCGGTAAGGCTTCCAGCGTTTACTTGTACCAGCACTCCCTGCTGTATCCATTTAGCCAGTACGGTCAAATCTTCTCCTATTACGCGGTTCCGCTCAGGATGAGCCAGAACCGGAACTACATCCTTTAAGCGCAACTGAAAAAGCACTTCTTCTGTAAAAAGTGGAAGGTCATCGAAGGGAAGTTCTACCAGAAGATAGTTACTTTGGCCCCCAAAAAGGGGCACGTCCTGGATTTTCTCCGCTAGCTCGGGCTCTAGATAAACCTCACCCCCGGGATATACCCGTAAGGCAATCTTTTGTTCATCTAGTTTCCCTTGGAGTTCAGTTACCAGGTCTACCACCCGGCTTTTACCCGGCCAGTTTCCCGGCAAAAAATGAGGCGTGGCCACAACAGCCATGGTTTCCCCCTTACAGGCCGCCCTGGCCATCTTTAGGGCTTCCTCGTCGCTAGAAGCCCCATCATCCAGTCCGGGCAGAATATGTACATGTACATCAATCATTCCCGTAATAGTAGTAATAGTAGTGGTAATATCCACTGCCCTTGCGTTTAATTCCATTTAAGACAACTCCCAGAATCCTGGCGTTAACCCGCTCAAGCTGCTCTTTGGCCTCCCTCGCCATCTCTACCAGTGTCGTGCCGGCCTTAAGGACTAATACCACCCCGCTCACCTGCGGCGCCAGGAGCACAGCATCGGTAACCGCTATTACGGGCGGTGTATCCAGGATAACCATATCGTAACTTTGGCCCAGTTCCCCTAGCAGGCTGGCCATCCTGGCGGACCCTAAAAGTTCGGCTGGGTTGGGGGGGATGGGGCCTGTGGTAAGTAATTCCAACCCTTCCGGCTCAACCACGTTCACCAGTTCTTTAACCGCCTTACCTTCCACTAAAATATTGGTGAGGCCCCGGTGGTTCTTAAGGCTGAATATCTTGTGCTGGACCGGTTTCCGCATGTCGCAATCCACCAGCAGCACCTTATATCCTGCCTGAGCTAATGTTAAGGCAAAGTTAGCCGTCACCGTTGATTTGCCCTCTGAAGGGGCTGGACTGGTGAACAGTATGGATTTTAACGGCCGGTCTACCGAAGCATACTTTATGTTGGTTCTCAAGGTTCTAAAAGCCTCGGATACCGGCGACTTGGGTTGGGACCGGATAACAGGCGCCAAAACCTTTTGCTCCGTCGATACTGCCATGCCAGGATTTCCCCCATTTTAAGACTTAGTTTCGGAAGCCTCCACTTGGGGAATTTTGCCCAATACGGCAAGCCCCAGATACCTTTCTACGTCCTCCGGTGTCCGGATGGTATTATCGAAGTGTTCGGCTACAAATGCCAGAATTACGCCCACGATGAGGCCCAGCACCAGGGCTAGGGCCATATTCAACGACTTCTTAGGCTTAACAGGATCCGTAGGAGCCATAGCCTTAGAGGCTATCAAGAGGTCTGTCTCCCCTAAGTTAACCGACTTAGCAATCTTAGTCTCTACGATCTTTTCCGAAAGGATGTTATAGGCTTTCTTCAAGCTTTCTACCTCGGCCATCAACTTGTCTTCTTCCATCCGTTTCTGGGTTAACTCCATCTGGAGGTCCTTTACCCTTTTTTCCACCTGACCAATAAGGGAGTTCAAGCCCGCGGCTTGGGCTCTCTTTTCGGCCAGGGACGCTTTCTTATTGTTAATTTCCTGCTGCAGGGCGGTGTAAGCAGGATTGACCTCTTCGCGCTCTATGGGTACTGCTGTTTCCCCATTATCCTCAAGCACAGGTCGAACATCCTGGACCTTAATCTTAGGCGGAGTTTCAGCAAGCTGCACCTCTAGCTTGCTTATGGCGGCTTCTAGTTGAGCCGCTGCTATTTCCGCCGCATCTGCCTCCGTCTTGTACTTGGCCAAATTATCCAGGAGGGTGTTCATCTCATTGGTCAGGTATTCCACACTGCGCGGCTCTTGCTGGAACTTCTTAAGTTTCTCCATAGCCGCAGCCAAATCCTTGGAGGTAGCCGCTTGTTGCTCCTGGAGAAACTCAACGGATTTGGTCATCTGCTGCCTGGTATTTTCCGAAACGAACTTGGAGAATTCCTCGCATATGGCGTTGGCAATGTCTGCCGCAAGCTTACTATTGGTATTCTGCACACGAACCTCAATGAGATTAGTATCTTTAATAGCCTGCACCTTAACCATACCCGCCAGGCTGGATGGGCTGTAGAGGTTTTTGTCCAAGCCCAGCCGCTCAATAACCCGGCTAAAGACCACCTCGTTCTTAATCTGGCTTGCATAAGTATTCACGGTCATTTCCGGAAGGCGGGAAACCACCTGCATGGTACTCTCGAGGCTATCTTGACTGGGGGAAACAGAATGCCTCTCCTCCTCTTGGGTAACCAAAAGAAGGGCCCGCGCCTCATACACGGGCGGCAACACAAAAAAACTTAAAATGCCAGTCGTAGCTACTGCCAGCACCGTAACGGCGGCTACCAGCCACTTCCACTTGACCAAGATACCGAGGTATCGGCGCAGATCTATCTCTTCATAGTCAACCCATGCACCCTTTTCCTCGCCGTTCATGCTGTTCCTCCCCCTTCACTTGACGGGCTTTAAGGCCAAAAGCCGCCGGTAATATTCGGCCACCCGGTCATCCTTTGCCCGGGCTTCATTTAGCAGCTTCTGGGCCAAATCTTCTTGCCCGGCCTTAAAGGAAGCTGCTGCTTCCCACACCATAGCCTCGGCGGCAATTGCGGCTTGTTTCCTGGCTGCTTGCAGTAAAGAGATAGCCTCCTGGTATTGCCCTTCCAAGTAAGCAGCCTGGCCGGCTACCAGATTTATCACTGGAGTAACTTCCAGCCGCGGACCTTGCCACCGGCCCGGTGATACCTGCTTCGCCCGGGCCTGAACCAAGTCTGGCAACTGCCTGGCTTTCTGAATATACGGGCGGGCCATATAAATTTCCCTCTGCTCCAGGTAATACCTGGCTGCGGCTATGTAGGTGCGGCCCAGGTGTTCATAGGCCGTAACATCTAAAGGATTGATATCAATTAGTGCTCTGGCCTCGGCTACTCCCTGGTCAACCAGGCCCTGGATCATATAGGCGAAGGATAGGGCCACGCGAACCTTGGGATTATAGGGTTCGAGGCGCACCGCCCTTTTGGCCTTAACAACTGACTCTTCTAGCACCTCGAGGTCATCCCCGGCCAGGCCCAACACCGCGTTAACTTGAGCCAGGTCTGCCGGATAACTCGCCGAGAAGGGGTCCAATCTCTCCGCCTTAAGCAAGAGCTCTTTAGCCAGTCTGTAATTACCTTCAGCCATATTCCGAGCACCCTCGGCACCTATAACCCCTGCCTGGTAGAAACTATAAGCCGGCCCCAAAAGGGCTCCTGCCAGAACCAGACTCAACGCTCCTTGGAAGAGAAGGCGGCGTCCCTGAATCTCAGAAGGGGCCCCCTGGAGCAGCCTTTCCCTACCGCGGAGCACGCCCAGAAGGCACCAGGCCACCATCCCCATAGCCGGTAGCGAGAAATCGAAGTCGAAAAAGCTGTGGACCCCCAGGGTAAGGGCCCCTATACTGGCACTCCAGGCACTCGGCCACAAATCGTCCCTTTCCCGCCGAAATCTCCTCCAAAGTCTCAATAGGCAGATTACCGCCCATACCCATATCAGTGCAAAAACAGTAGCCCCAATGGGCCCGGTCTCTACCCATACCTGGAGGAAGTGATTGTGCACTTCCGAAGAAAAATACTGGGATTCCTGGTACCGGTGATAAAGGGCGTTCCAACCTCCCCCTCCCGTACCCAGCCAGGGATGGCGGCGTATTAATTCCAGAGCATCCTTGTAGTAGGCAATACGCCCTACAAAACTGGGATCGGTACCGCTGATGGTGGCAGCCCGCTGGACTACCGGAGCGGGTAGAAACTGGGCTGCAGCCCTCGGTACAGCCCCGGCCACATAAACAAGGTAAATCACCAGCACCGCCAGAATATATATAGCTCCACCGTAAACAACCATATTCCTTATTACAGGGGTCATTTCCAGCCTAATCCGCCCCCGGCTGACCACTTCCATGGCCAGGCTAACGGCGCAGGATAGAGCTAGATAAAACCCTAAAACTTTTACGGGCCCGTAGCCGTTTGACTGTGCCATGTTAAGCCAGAAGGAACGGCTGGCCGCCATAGCAATCAGGGCATTGAAGGAAACCTGGTAAAAGCCTCGTACCAAGCGTTCCCGGGGAAGCCCGGCAAACCAAACTGCCAGCGCCAGAAAGTAGAGAATCCAACCTCCCCTGGACTGGGTTAATATAAGGGTGATGGTTAAAATGAGGTTAGCCGGTCCCAGCAAACCCCTACCCAGGGTGCTGCCGGCGAACAACCACAAATACAGTCCCACAATTTGGGAGGCTGCGAGGAAAGCGGCCAGGGCATTCCGGTACTGCAGAGTAGAGTGTATTACTCCCCCTTCATAAGCGCCGGGAAACTCTACCAGCCCTGCCGCTGCACCTAAACCCACCAGGCTCACTATCAGACTGGATAAGAATATCGCCCTCAGGAAAAATTGCACGTCGCGGATCCCTTGAATGTACCGGGATACGCTCCAAAAAAGCAAACACAGAGAAAGGGCCTCCAGGGCTTCCCTGGCTGCACCGCTCTTATTAACGGCAACTACCAGCGAAAGCAAATACATACCCGCCATAGCCAGGGGCAAATAATCAGGCACAGAAAAAGGGCCCAGTCCCTCACGCCTATTTAGCCTATCCAGGGCCACTAAGGTAAAAATTACTGCCACCAACTGGTAGGCCACGAGATATTCAGAGGGGAAAAACAGGCCCCGGGAAAGAGGAGCAGCCGTGAGCAATATTAGGAAAGCGAAGGCAGTAAAGGGCTTAAGGTTTACGTTTAGCAGGCGCGTGCCGTATAATGCCTTTCTACCCAAGGTGCTCTCAAGCTCCTCCTTTTAGCTACTAACTGGGTTAATTCGACAACATTTACCAGATTCCTGCAACAAAAAAGCCCCAGCCGCAGGGCTGCGGCTGGGGCGCCGTAGACATACACTTGTACTGCTTCCCGGCTTATAGTAGCCCGGCTGTGGTCATAAAGCGCCGCAGCATTGTGACGCTCTCCGCCCGCGTGGCGGTCTCCTGAGGAGCAAACGCGTCGTCCGCCCTACCCACGACCAGACCAGCCTTAAGGGCCAGGGCTACGGCGTTCCTCGCCCACGGGCTGATCCGCCCGGCATCGGTAAAGGCGGCAAGGACGGCTTCTTCCTCCTCCGGAGTTATAGACTGAGGCTTGCCCGCGCGCTCAAAAGCCCGTACGAGCATGGCCGCCATCTCCTGACGGCTTATCACGGTAGAGGGCCTAAAGGTGTTATCTTCATAGCCCACCACCAGGCCGTACCGGCGCGCGGTTTCAGCGGCCCCGTAGTACCACGCTCCTGGTGAGACGTCACCAAAGGTCGGCCTTGCCGGCTTAACCTCCGGTATGCCCAGAGCCCGAAGCAGCAGTGCTGCGAATTCAGCCCTAGTCACCGCCCGGTTGGGTTCAAACCGGTTGTCCCCTACGCCGGCTACCAGGTGCCGCGAAGCCATGAGCTCGATTTCCGCCTGCGCCCAGTGACCGATGATGTCGGTGAAGGTCCGCGAGTACTCCATCAACGCATATTTGCTGAAGGAGTACAGTCCCACGGTCACCGTGCGAGTAGAGCTGCTCACCTGGCCTCCCACGTATACCCATGCGCCGTCTCCCTCATCATACCGGTAAACTCCCAGCCTGTCTGGCCTGGCAACCTGAGCTGCACCATACCCGAAGGTTACCCACACCGGCGCGGCAAATCTCTCTAGTGCCCTTTCAGAACCGGAAGCGGTGACAACCTTCATGGCCAGCTCCTTTATGTCGCCTACAACCTTAGCCCCCTCAGGCACCTGGGAGCGCAAGGTCTCAGCTTCTGTTCCGGTCACCGGGCGAAGCTCCAGCTTAAGGGTACCGCCCCGCTCCAAAACCTCCTTAACCTCGGGAGCCGTGGCGAGGGCGGGTGGGAGAACAAGGTCCACCACCTGGGTTTCTAAGCGCAGCCCTTTACCGGCTTCGGCAACCGCGAGGATCCCTTCACCCGGCAGCTCAACTATCACGGCCTTGGCGCCAGGCTTTTCGGGGACCTCGATGGTTACTTGCTGCACGTCTGCCTCCTTGACCTGCTGGACCACCACGTCCGGGTCTACCGTGGCTACGGCATTACCCGCGGCATCGAGCTCCACATCGGCCATGATGGGCTCGCCCGGCTCGACCGCAGGAGGCGCAGGTGCTCCTCCTCCACCTCCCCCGCCGCCACCGGGAGGTTCTTGTTTAGGCGGTGGCCCCTCAAAGTCCAGGTAGATGGTTTTTATAGGGCTGGTCCCTTCATAAAAGGTTAGTGTGTAATCTCCCTTAGGGAAGGGTGCGTCTTGGTACACAAAGGTGTAGACCAACTCGTATACCGCAGATTTTGCATCATAAGTAGCACCCTTAACATTTTGTAGGTACACAGTTTGATATACAGCCCCGTTGGCAGAAAGCTGCATCCACATATTTTGGAATTCCTCGGGCGTAACGGGTTGTAGCTTGATCTTGATGGTGTATTGCTTGCGAGTCTCATCGGATGCGTATATTGTAGCGGGATTAGCGTCGGAGGGATTGAGTTTATATTCCTTCTCAGCCTCATCATAAACTTCGACATTTATTAGTTTATTGTTCTCTTCTGCCAGGGCTGCACTACCTGGACCGCAGACCAAGGAGAGCAGGAGGGCTGCGAAGACCACCAGGCAGATGTTCCCCGCCCAGGTCTTGTTAAACCATGCTTTCATTCTCCTTGTCACCTCCTTTCTCCCCCCTGGTGCTGCCTGGGCAGCAACACCTATTGGTTATTTTACCAAATTGAGTGTAAACTTCAAGGTAAATAATGGTAGAAGAAGACAACTTTTGAGCAAAGAAGGAAAATCCTGTGAGTGCGTAGAATTATTTGAGTAAGAAAATTTAACACCGGCAGGGAAGCGATGAACCTCTCCCCGTAACCTCGGGCGCCAGGGGTGAGGTGAGCAAGTGGCGCGACCGGCCCTGCGCAGCGGGAGTGACGTCACGGGTGAGGAAGGAGAAAATTAAAGCCGTCGAGTCCCTGCGCAAGGCCCTGAAAGAAGCGGGCTACTACTCCTTTCAAGTAGATGAAATCATACGGGAGGTGGCCGGCGACACGGAGGTATCCGACATGAGCGATACTCAACTAGACGAGGTAGCCGCTGCTTTACAACGTACGCTGGACTTTGCCCAAATATGCCTTAAGGGAATCAAACCCCCACCGCTGGGGTACGCAACTGGACAGGAAAACTAACTTCGCCTTAAGGACCCCAAGTAGCAGACGTCCCCTTCCTAGCTAGCCCTTTAAGACAAATAGCAGCCCCATTGCCGGGAGGGCATTTCCCCACCCGGCGGATAATATGCTTAGGGGAGGTGGCCCGGCGGGCCGCCTCCCCTTAAGCTGTGCTTTACGTCTGTTCCTGCCCCGGAGGCAGGAAGGGGGCAGCCGGGGCCTGGCCGTCGTGGTCTAGAAGATATTTGACGTAGCGGGACAGGTAGTAGTTCAGCCCGGTCAGCGGCCGGCCGCGCACGGCTGCATTCCACAAGGCCTTGGTCTCCGGAGTTTCGGCCTGCCAGCCGGCAATGGCCTGGGCAAAGTAGCTGCGTACCCTCTCCTGGTTCTCCGTATTGGGGTTCATGGGCACAACGTAGCGCCGGGCGTAATTGATCCCCTTCCATTTGGCAAACACGAGGGCCTTGCCCAGGGTACCGCTGGCATCCATGGACATTAGGGGGGCCGTTACCTTGGCCATGGGGCTCACCTCCTTTCGCCCCTCATTCTAGCAGGGGCTGAAAGAAGGGGCCAACTTCGCAGCCGGCAGGGACCCGGCGGTGCCCCACCGTATCCCATCGGGAAAGGCAAAAGCAGGGCCTTAGGCCGGCACACTTTGTCCTCCGGCCCTTCGTCTGATGTGGGATCACCCCAAAATAAGCCCTTTGCTTCGACCCGGCGGTTAAGCTGTACTTAATTCTTCCGGTACTACCCCCCTACCCTCTCCGTACCCACTCCGTCTAATAGACACAGCTCTTCTCTGGCCTGATCCAGCCACCTGCGCCCCTCTTCAGCGGGTGCTCTTCTCATAGAGTATTTTCCCCTCCGCTAAAGCCCGTCGGATAAAGGGACGGTCCTGCATCCGTTGCCATTCTTCCGGCGTGTAAACCAGAATGTCGCTCGGCACGCGGGGAGCGAGTTCTCTATAAACATAACCCGTTTCTGTTAAGGAAACGCCTGAGCAGTGTTTCTTCAGAAGTGTAAGGCAAGATAAAGACTTTGTCCGTGGAGGAGCTGGATGACCTGGCGGAAAAATTCACCCAAAAGACGTTTTTCGACCGCCCCGGCCAGCTCCTTATCCCCCGTGCGGTCTGATCTAAAAATAACCACTTCTTGCTCAGCCTGGCCCTCTTCAGGTAAAATAAAGAAAAACAGGAGAAACCGGCGATGCCCGTGGATCACGACCGCCTTTTTAAGGAACTACTGACCACCTTTTTCCGGGAATTTATGGAACTCTTTTTCCCTGAAGCCCATGCTTTAATCGACTATTCGGACACCAGATTTTTAAGCCAGGAAATTATAACAGATATTACCGCTGGCGAGAAGCACTACGTGGATATCCTGGCGGAAGTCAAAGTAAAAGGGGAAGACGGGTACGTCCTGGTACATATTGAGCCCCAGGCCTACCGGCAGGCCGACTTTGCCCGGCGCATGTTCATTTATTTCAGCCGGCTTTACGAGAAGCACCAGAAAAAGGTGCTGCCGATAGCCGTTTTTGCCCATGAGAGCAAGGCAGAAGAAACCAACCGGCACGAAGTAGAGTTTCCTTTTCTCAAGGTTCTGCAGTTTGAGTTTTACAAGATCCAGCTCAAGCGACTTTCGTGGCGGCAGTACATAAATAGCAACAACCCGGTAGCGGCGGCGCTGTTAAGCAAGATGAACTATTCTCCCCGGGAACGGGTACAGGTAAAGATCGAGTTTTTGCGCCTGTTGACCCGGATGCATTTGGACCCGGCCAAGATGGAACTGATAACCGCCTTTTTTGAAAGTTATCTGGTTCTGGACGACGAAGAAGAAAAAGCTCTGCAAGAGAAGTTGGCGGAAGAACTTCAACCCGAGGAGGTGCAAAGGGTTATGGAAATAACCACATCCTGGCATTTGAAGGGACGCCAGGAAGGCTGGGAGGCAGGACGCCGGGAAGGCTGGGAGGTAGGCCGCCAGGAAGGCTGGCAAAAAGGACGGGAGGAAGGGCGAGAAGAAGGCAGACAAGAAGGCAGGCAGGAAGGCAGGCAGGAAGGCAGGCAGGAAATAATCATGAGGCTGTTAAGAAAACGCCTGGGCAGCGTTTCTTCAGAAGTGGAAGGGAAGATAAAGACTTTGTCTATCGAGGAGCTGGATGACCTGGCGGAAAAGATACTGGACATAACAAGTGAGGATGAGCTGCTAAAAATCCTTGCCCTTAAACATTGAACCTTTCAAAGGCTGGACGGTTTTAACTGTCCGGTCTTTTATTATGCTAAATTGTTTAACAAGGCAAGCTAGTCCAAGTTAGCGATATTAGCTAGAAGCGGCCTTCCGCCTCAGACTCACCCTCTTCTTTAACACGTTCAATTTTCCAAATCAGGTTTTTTATCCATTCCCGGGCCAGTTCATGTCCTATACGGCTCAAAATTAGAGCATGGGTTTCAGCTGCGGTTCAAACGCACCAATTTGCGCCTCCGGCCTTCTAGCTCCGCCGCTCCTTTACAGCCCGGTCAGCTCCGCTACTGTATCAACGACCTGAGCCGCCAGGGCCACAGCTTCCCGCGCGGTCTTCTGGTTGTATACACGCGCCGGGATGCCGTCCGGCAGCCCGTTGGGGTAGCGGGTCGGGATATAATAGCCGTCGAGAATAGACCATACTCCTGTTTTTTCGGCTATTTTCTTCTCGTAGTGGGCCGCCTTTTCGCCTAAGGTGCTCACGGAATGCCCCAGAACTAAAGTTTCTCCCTGGGCATACAGAAACGCTTTAAGGGCTTTCTCGGCTACTTGCTGGGACAAAAAGCAGGCAATATGATATCCTCCTTCTTCGGCCAGCCTGCGGGCCCACTTGAGGTCTTCTCTGGCCTGATCCAGCCACCTGCGCGCCTCTTCAGCGGGTGCTCTTCTCATAGAGTATTTTCCCCTCCGCTAAAGCCTGTCGGATAAAGGGACGGTCCTGCATCCGTTGCCATTCTTCCGGCGTGTAAACTAAAATGTCGCTCGGCACGCGGGGAGCGAGTTCTCTATAAACATAACCCGTACGCTCCACGAAGGGCAAACCCGTCTCCAAAATTACAATAATATCCAGATCGGTGAACACGTCCGCGCGGCCGCGGGCATAGGAGCCGAAAAGGATTATTTTTTGCGCTCCCAGTTCCCGCAGCTTGTTCACCATGCGGCCAAGCTCTTCTTCCAGTATGGCCTTACATTTGGCCTGTTCCGGCGGTTCCAGAACCTGGGTCCCTCCCCTCTAAGGGTGGCCCTGACCAGTTCGACCACGGTGTTGAACCTTTCTAAGGCCGGCCTTTAGCTTCGGCAACAAAGGATCCATAAGCTCCCTCAATACTTCTTAATCTCCTCCAAAAAGTTTGCAAAAAGGGCGGCCGCTTTATCCTTTAACTCCGGTTGCAAGATTCGAAGAGCGGCCACCTCTTGCGGAAATATCCTCTCTATTTTTTTCCATCGAAGGGCTACTATCTCCAACTTCGTACCCAACAGGGACGCATGCTCAAGAAGATGTCTTGCCCTTCTTTCGTAGACCACCGCGACGTCTACTATATCCCTGGCCTTCAAACTTTCGGCCCGGTAAAAAAGCTTTTTAAGCACAATTTCTTCTGGCGTCTCCACCCGTATATTTTTCTCCCGGAACCGCTCTAATAGGAAATAATTGGCGGTAAGGTGGGGCGCTATTATGAAATCCACATCGCCCCCCGGGAACTTCAACTTAAGGAAATTTGAGCTTTCCACGTAATCCTTGGCCATATCTTGGGTAGTGCGATTCAACCGGGGGCTGAGAAGGGGCAGGTATTGGGCATCGGTGAGGAATACGTCTATATCCCGGCTTTCCCGGTGCCGGAAATAAAAGGCAAGGGCGGTACCCCCGCCCCAGGTCCACTCGTCTTCCGGGATTCTTGAGGCCTCAAGAATGTGAACTGCCCTCGTCAGGAGTTCCTTCCACATATTCCAGCATCTCCTCAAGTTCCCTGTTGCGGTAAAAGGCCTGGACGTACGCCTGGTAATACTTTAGCAGGGTAGCCTCCGGGATGTTATGCCTAGTTATAAATTTGACTATATCCTGCAGGGGCACATCGGTAAAAAAGTTGAACACGTGCGCCATGTATTTTTCACTGAACTCCATATTCTTTAACATCCGGGCCAACTTTTCTTCCGGCAAATAATCCGCCGTTTGGGCATTAATGGTGCCTTCAACCATAGTTATCACCTTATTCATTATCGTTTCTATTGTAACACCTATTTATGGAAAGAACAACAAGTGGTGCGCCTAAACAGGGCTGCCTTGGAGGGGGTTGTGCGGGCTGCCGGTGGACGTGCGGGTTTTAAACCGTTCTCCTCTCCCCTTCGCCTATAATGTCCTTAAGAAGGGACAACTTCTATTCTGCAGAGATGAAAATGCTTATGCTAGTTTTTTCTCATATGTCCTCCTTTCAAACGTTATCTAAAAGAGGTGTTAGGCTTTGAATTTTAATCTTACGAGAAAACTTGGTTGACCTGGAACGTTTTATTAATGAGTTGGGCCTGGGTTCGACCCGCTGGGCGCCTCTTTAGCGGGTGCCCTTCTCATAGAGTATCTTCCCGTCTGCTAAGGCCTGCCCGATCAAGGGAGGTTAGTTTTAAAGCCAGTTGGATATTAAACCTATCATCAGGATTATTCAAATCGACATTTAGCAGCTTTTGAATTAGCTCGATCCTATATATAGCTGTATTATAATGTATATATAGCTTTTTGGCCATCTGTTTTATATTATTTCCGCATCTAAAATACTCTACTAATGTCTCCATTAAATTGCTTCCCTTGCTCTTATCATACTCCAATAACGGACCAAGAATATTCTTAATATCTCTGATGTCTTCCTGATTAACCTTGTCAGGCGTTGTCCCAAAAATCGTGGAAAATGAAGGTGGCGGTCCCTCAATCCTCTGTGATATAACAGAGGTGGACAATCCATACAAAAGGAGGTAACCGCCACCAATGCCAGTATATCACAAGTCAAAAGAAAACCCAATATCCTCCGGAGGCTTTCCTAACTTACCTGACCATGTACAAGTATCCTTAAGGGAGATCATAGGTAAAGCCAAGGAAGGGCTCTTAGCCCTTTCCGTTGCCGTAGGCTTGGATGTGGTTCAATCCATGATGGAGGCCGAAGTAACTGAGATAGCGGGACCCAAAGGAAAGCACAATCCGGAGCGCACAGCTAGACGTCATGGGAGCGAGAAAGGTAGCGTGGTGTTAGGGGGGCGAAAGGTGGCGATCCGGCGTCCCCGGGTGCGCGCCATAAACGGCAGAGAAGTAAAACTTAAAACCTATGAAGCCTTCCAGGATGAAAGGTTCATAACTGAGACAGTTCTAGAGCATATACTTTACGGGTTATCCATAAGGCACTATAAGCATAGCCTTGAACCCATAGGAGAAGAATTACCTGTTCATGGGACTTCCAAGAGCACCATAAGCCGGCGATTTATCTACGCTACCCGTAAGGCCTTAGAGGAGCTGCTAAGCAGGCCTTTGGGAGACAAACGTTTCTTGGTTCTGGTAATTGATGGGGTTGTGTTTGCCGGGCATACAGTGGTAGCTGCTTTAGGCATCACTGACAAAGGCGAAAAAGAGGTCTTGGGCTTATGGGAAGGGGCTACAGAGAATGCTGCAGTCTGTAGGTCTCTTCTTACCAACCTTGTAGAACGCGGCCTAAAGGTGGAAGAGGGTATACTGGTGGTCATAGACGGCTCCAAAGCTTTAAGGGCGGCGGTTAAAGAAGTTTTTGGTAATCGGGCCGTAGTACAGAGGTGCCAGGTGCATAAGAAGCGGAACGTCTTAGAACACCTGCCCAAAGGAGCCCAAGAATGGGTGGGTAAGAAGCTAGAGCAAGCCTGGTCAGAAAAGGATTATCATAAGGCTTTAACGGAACTAAATAGGCTAGCTGATGCCCTTGAAGATAAGTACCCTGGGGCAGCGAGGAGCCTGCGGGAGGGATTAGAGGAGACGCTGACCGTTACCCGTCTAGGTCTACCCGAAACCCTGTGGAAAACTTTACGGTCAACGAATGTAATAGAGACGGCCTTTGACAAGGTCAGGGTTGTTACCCGGAACGTAAAGAGGTGGCGAAATGGGATGCAGGTTTTGCGCTGGGCTGCAGCTGGACTGCTTCAGGCCGAGAAGGGGTTTAACCGCATCAAAGGATACCGAGAGTTACCCTTATTGGCCACGGCTTTGCTGGAAGTCATTACTACTCCAGAGACTTCCAGGAGGGTGAAAACGGCTTAAAAAACGCGAAAGAGGGCGCCACCAAAATTCCACGACGTTTAGGACATGCTCCTTCCAAGCCCTGTAGCGTCGTTATTCCGCCAATTTCCGATCTTAAGTCCCGGCTGCCGGTACCAATAGCATGACTGACTCCCCCACCTCGTTTATGAATAAGGGTCATTACTTCCTGGGTTCCTGTCCCGGAAGCGCCGACAATCCCTATTTTCCCACGCCTGACTTTGTTGGCGAACCCCAGGGGAATATTATTAAGCATCGCCGTCCCGCAATCAGGCCCCATAAGTAAGAGATTGTGATTGCGGGCATAAATTTTAAGTTCCAATTCGTCTTCAAGAGCTACGTTGTCACTAAAAAGCATTACATGGAGGCCTTTTTCCAGAGCCTTCATGGCTTCCCTTTTGGCATAACGGCCGGGGACAGAAATTATACACAGATTCAGGTCTGGGCAAGCCTTCATAGCCGCGTCAAATGATCTGGGCCGATAATCATATGATTCATCTTTGCTGCCGCGTTGGCTTAAAAGCAAATCAACCTGCTTCAGTGCCTGATCAACCGCTTTTTCACTTATCCCCTTAATGCTAATCATTAAGTCATCGGCCGTTGCCTCTTCTAATTCTGGAGCTAGCATCCCCATATTTCTAAGGACTTCTTTATTCAGATTTGTCCCCATCTGAACGGCGGCTTCTTCGATGCCGTCCATACTAGATAGTTGCTGGGTAACTAACATCAATTTAACGGAATCGTAATATTCACCTTTCCTTATTTCTGCTTTCAAAAACATTTCTGGCCCTCCTTGTCTATTTACGTATGTTCTTCAAAGTACATTCTTGAACCTTTGGTATCCATTAATGAAACCTCTGACTTCATCTTATGACTCGACACCAACATACTTTCTATAATTATAAAAGAATGGCAAAAAAGCGAATTATTGGGATGTCGCGCCAAACGTAAGTTAGCCATATACTATTGGGCCCGCTGAGCAGCCGGTTTACTGATATCTTTTGCCATGTCCACCAGGACGTCTTCTACCTGTGCTAGGGGCGCTACTTGCCTGGAGATACGCATTAACATGACGAACTCAAAATAGCTATTAGCTTTGACTGAGGTTCTGGCCGGCATTTTGCCTATACTCTTCGTAGATACCAGGCCTGCTCTCTAATTGCCAGAGAAAAGCCAGGTAAAGGCCTGTAGCTATATCCGTTCCCGAGGTGGCCCCTAACCCCATCAAGTTTCGTACGGCTACAGTTACATTTTCCGGCGTCCCCCGAGTAACACTGTACAGTACCTCCTGTAAATACTCGTGATAATCACCCGCCAGGACCTGGCGTAGAATATGGGCACTCAGGGAAGTGGTACGGTCGAGGTTATCAATTATTGCCTGTCGTAACAGGGGGAGGTAAACCTGGTACTCTGCTCCGACACCGGCCGCGGCCGCAAGGCCCACAACTAAATCATCCCCTGCAGGGGTCAGGCCCGGACCATAGCCCAAGATACCAACCACGGCCGCTGCTAGGTCATCTACCCGGCCGTAACACAAGCCCCTGGCCAGGAGATTGAGGGAGGCGGCCAGGGGATGGCCTTCGTAATGGTCGATTATGTCCTTCATCCCGCCCCTGGTTCCCCAGTGGCAAATTGCTGCCTGTAATGCCTGTAGATTATTGGGTGGCAAATTTTCCCTGTCCCAGGTCAAAGCCGCCCGGTCTCGTCCTGGCCATAACCGCACGCACCGGCAGTCCACGGCCAGAACTTCTCCTACCACCAGCCATTCTCCCTCTAGGCTAACTGACATACCCCGCCGCAGGCCCAGGGTTGTAAAATCCATATTTTCCGGGAGATCAATAACGAGAAAGCCTGGCGCGTTGCCCGTACCCCGGCATACCAGGGAAAATAACCTTTCTTCCTGGTAGAGGTTCAACACCCGGTGAAAAACGCTGTGGACACTAAAGTTTAACCGGTGCCTTCCCGACCCTTTGCCTCTCAGGCCGGGCTGCAACAACCGGTAAAAGCGCCAGCCAGCACAGGTTGCCGTAAAAGAATAAATCCCACCCGTCCCCCTTCCACACTTCCCTTTTTAATCTTGACCCTCATGTTTTATGGCACTATCCTGGTCCCGGCTTTTCCTGCCACCGCAGCAACTATGGCCTCCGGTGAAGTAATTATGCCCTGGCCACCATTATTTCTGAGGTACCGCAAAATCGCCATAATTTTAGGCCCCATATTCCCCGGTGGGAAGTGTCCCGCCTCCAGGTAGGCCTCTGCCTCCGGCACCGTCAGGAGATCCAGTTCCTTCTGGTCGGGCTGGCCAAAATTAATGGCCACCTTGCTTACCCCGGTAGAGATAACCAGCATATCGGCCTTAATTTCGGTAGCCAAGAGCGCTGAGGCATAATCCTTGTCAATGACGGCAGCTATTCCTTCCAGCCGGCCATCCTTTTCTATCACAGGGATCCCGCCCCCGCCAACGCAGATAACAATGTAGCCATTGGTAATTAAGTCCCTGATGGCCGCGCTTTCCACAATGGCCCGCGGTTCCGGCGAGGGTACTACCCGCCGCCAACCGCGCCCGGCATCCTCAACTAAAGTCCAGCCATCTTCCTGCTTATGCCGCTCCGCTTCTTCCCTGGTCATAAAGGAACCAATAGGTTTGCTGGGGTTTTGAAAGGCTGGATCGTTACTATCTACTACCACTTGGGTGACTACAGTAACCGGCTCTCTTCTTATGCCACGTCGGCGAAATTCATTAATGAGGGACTGTTGAATCATATAGCCGATGGCCCCCTGGGTATCGGCCACGGCAAATTCAAGGGGTATCAGGGGTAGCTCCTGAGCAGCCAGTTCAGCCCTGCGAATTAGGAAACCGACCTGGGGACCGTTCCCGTGGGTAATGGCTACATTCCAGCCCTGCTCGACTAGTTCAGCAATGTTATGGCATGTTTCTTTTACCGTTTCCAGCTGAGACTTTAAATCAACTTGCCCTTTCGTTTTAATTAAGGAATTGCCGCCAATGGCTATTACAGCCAGCTTGTCCATATCTTGTCTTATGCTCCCCCTTTACATCTAAAATTCGTCATATGCTTTAGCCCCAAGGACGTCAAGATTTCGAGGCTTAGTCATAAATATTACATTTTCAAGGAGAAAGAGTCCTTTATAGTAAACATACAAAAAGCTGGGGCGCTCTTATGAACACACACCACCCAGCCATTTATGGAACTCCTTTTCCCCGAAGCCCATGCCTTTAATCGACAGCATAGCTTGAAAAATTTCCTTAGTTGGATTAAGCTGGATATATAACGGCCGACAGGCAGGAAGGCAGGCAGGAAATAATCCTGAGGCTGTTAAGGAAACGGCTGGGCAGTGTGTCTTCATAAGTGGAAGGGAAGATAAAGACTTTGTCCGTGGAGGAACTCGATGGGCTGGCGGAAAAGATACTGGACATATCAAGTCAGGATGAGCTGCTCAAAATTCTTACTATAAAACATTGAACCTTTCCCAGGCCGGCCGGTTTCCCCCGGGCCGGCCTTTAGCGTTTAACACCCTTACTTAACAGCTGACAGCATCTCTGCCAGGCGGGCGATGCCGGCTTCGCATTTTTCCCTGGCCTCCCGGGCCAGGGCCTCGAACTGGCTCCAGAGGTATTCCGCTTCCCTTTCCCGGCCCTGAGCCTTTAACCACTCGGTATACCCGGCTATGAGCTTTTCGTCAAACAGGTCCTCAGGCTCGCGCACACTCATATTGGTACCGTCTAAAGTAACGGGCATATGGGCAAAAAAGTTATATATACTTATCAGGTAAAGCATTTCAACCAAACCCGGCTTCTCTATCCCCACACCTATATTCACCAAAAAGATTAGTTTTTCGACCGCCCCGGCCAGCTCCTTATCCTCCGTCCGGTCTGCCTGTTCTTTTAAAATCCGGACAAGTTCGGGCCAAAAGCATTCGGCCTCCTTCTTTTCCCACAGGCATTCCCTAACCCAGCCGAAACCCCACATATCTTCATCGATGGCCTTCTTAAGGAACTCCAGCGGCAATAGGGCGACCGCATTGATAAGAAAACCGTAGAGGCCCTGGATCACTGCGTACAGGGGCAAAATCAGCTTTATCCTCCCTTCCCTGATGGCCTTCAGAACAGGTCGGACCTGCGGCAATAATTTCGTGTATAAATATTCACCGTAAACCAAATTCCCTTCCAAGAGGTCCATTATTTTATTTTGGGCTTCTTCTTCGCTGCCTTCCCCGATTTCCTTCGCGATCTCTTCTATTGTATCCTCGGCTTCTTCCAATTCTTCTGCCGTCGCCCTTATAACGGCCGTGTTGAAAAAGTCCCGGGTATTATCATCAACGAACCACCCTAAACCGATAAGAAAGGTTTTTAGCTCTCCATCTGCGTAGTTTTCATGGTGCAGGGAATAGGCCATAGAGTAGATAGCTTCAAAAACAAAATCGTCGCGGGCAGCAAGTTCTGCCGAAAGCCGTCGGATGAATCTCTTTAAGTGCTCTTCGCCCTCGTCTTGTGCCCGTTCAAGTTCCAGCAACAAATCACCGGGAATGCGGATAGAGCGGAGATGTTCTTTGGCCTTCAGCAATTTTTGTAAGCGGTTGATCAGGATTTCCAGACCTCCCGGCCCAGAGGTTTCTAATGCCTTCTCCTCTTCCTCCCAGGCTTCTATTAACAGCCGCCCCAACCGTTCAGGATCGGGAGGCGTTCCCCCTTCACCCATGGCAAGGCCACACTGGAAACCCAGGGTAGTAATAACCTCCCTCTCGGTGGCGGTGTATACTCCCGGCCCAACAGCCCGCTGCAAAAGGCGAGTGGCTTCTTCCACCCGGGAAAGGCAGCACTTTTTATATTTCCGGCCGCTGCCGCAGGGACAATCGTCATTTCTTTCAACCCGGTAAATTGGCACTGTATAGCACCCCTACCAATCCTGCAGTTTCTCAGAACTAAATTACTCCCTTCAAGTTTCTGCGCCGTCTTCCTTCCCTCCGCCGATCCTCCCCTCCCGGTCGGCCTCGGCGACGTTGAAATACCGCAGGGAGACGTAGTTAAAACCCCCGGCGGCGGCCAGGTCGTTCAGCACCTTTTCCACCACGGCCTTGCTCCGGCCGTAGGGGTTGATGGGGTTAAAAACGGCTTCCTCCGGAACGGTCGGCATCACTCATCAGTGTCCTGGGTTTTTATGTAATCCTGCAGGAGCCGGACAAAGGGGTCCAGGGAAGTGGGCATCAAAGCGTTGACTAGCCTTTCGTCAGCCGTGAGAAACACCCCGTTTTTGGCCACGGTCAGGGCGATATATACGCTGTCATACAGCGTCCGCCTGTAGAAGCAAGCAATCTCAAAAGCCGCGGGAAGCAGGGGACGGATTTCAGCAACGCTGGCAGGGAATTTTTGAGCTATGGCCCCCAATATCTTGCGGGCATCTTCTTCGTCAATTTCGCCGCGCATGCACTTTTTCCAGAGGACATTGCCTATTTCCGCGAAAATCAATTCCGGCGCCCATAAACGGCAGTCGCCTTTGGCCGCCCTATCCAGAAGCTCTACTGCCAACTCCGATTGGGGTTCAGGAATGTACCACTTTACAGCGACGCTGGCGTCTACGATAAATATCTTCTTCACCTTTCCCTGTCCTCTCTGATTAAATCGACGCTGTCGCTGTAGCCTTTCCCTTTTGCCTGCAGCTGCTTCCTTATCTCGGCAGCCAGCTTGGTGCCGTCCAGGCCTTTTTCACCCGCGGCTTCTTCCAAAATCTTATGCAGTTCCGCCTGTAAAGACCTGCCTTTAGCGGCAGCCCGCTGCTTTAAAGTAGCTAAAACCTCCCTGGACACATTGCGGATAAGGACGTCGGGCAAAGCCGGCACCCCCTTGCTATCATTTTGATAGCATCATTATAACATTTGCCGCCTACAACAGCAACCCTGACAGGGCAAAAGAAACCATGAGCATAGAGTATATCCCTACTTGTTGCGAGGCCTTTCTATTGCTTACCCCAACCAGGTCTGGGGTATAGACATCACCTACATCAGGCTAGTCCGGGGCTGGATGTACCTGGTAGCCATCATGGACCTCGTGGTCTTGTGAAAGTATATTTGCCAGTAGGCATAATAGCGGGCAAAAACGAATTGCTCTGCGGCCATGAACCCCTTATGACTTACCATCAAGTTGGTTTGTCTATCGTTTAACTCGAGAGCTGCCAATAGCCTACTCAAGTCAAAATGCCCGTAACTAGCCCCCGTCATCAAGGCATCACGCAAAAGGTAGTCCATACGGTCTATATCAAGTTGCGAGGAAATGATATTTTTTACCAGCTGCCATTGAGGATCACCTTGGAATACTTGACATATCTTTTTGGGCAACCCCCCGAGTCCATGCTTTCTAGAACGCACCGGATTTCTGTGGGAGCCGTGATAATTTCTATAGCCCAGGTTTCATGCCTTTTATCTGGAGTCATTATACCTTCTAGGACATGTGACAGCGGGCCATGCCCTATATCGTGCAGGAGCCCGAGACAACGACCTAGTAGCTTTTCTTCCTCAGAAAACTGGAATCCTTTGTGTTCGAGCTCGGTCTCCAATCTTACAAATAGGTGAAAGACGCCAAGGGAATGGCAAAACGAGAATGTTCGGCACCGTAATATGTAAGAAAGGAGAGGCCAAGCTAGCGGATCCGCCTTAACCGCTGAAACTCCTTTGTCGTAACTAGTGCCATAAATTCCTTTGGTACAACGATATACCCATGTACAGGGTCTCGGAATAATTTACTCTCAGCCATTCTAACCTTCACCACTTGCTGTTACTGCTTCTCTACCTCTTCAAGGACAAGTTTACTCCCTCCGGAAACCCGGCAGCACCAGGCGTAAGAGCTCCTCCACCCCGACCATGTCCGCCCGCCAGCTGGGCAGGGAAATAAGGGCCAGGAAGCGCTCAAGCCCCACGGGGTCGAACGGAATTTACGAAGCCTTGTCGCGAATGAGCATAACTTTCAAGGTATGTAACAAAATCTGGACATCATTCAGCGGTGAAAGGGTTTTAGCGTAGAGTAGATCATAACGAAGCTTGTCCGCCGGGGTGGTGCTGTAGCGTCCTAAAATTTGGGCCAGCCCTGTGATGCCCACCGGCAGCCGGTGCCGCCAGTCGTAACCCGGCACTTCTTTTTTAAACTGCTCCACAAAAACCGGCCGCTCCGGCCTGGGGCCAATAAAGCTCATTTCCCCTTTTAGAACGTTCCAGAGCTGCGGCAACTCGTCAATGCGGGTAGCCCTTAAAACCCTGCCCACTCGGGTTACGCGAGGGTCTTCTGCCGTAGCGAGGACCGGACCTGTTAACTTTTCCGCGTCGGGGACCATGGTCCGCAGCTTGATCAGCCGGAACACCCGGCCTCCCTGTCCCACCCGCCATTGGCGGTAAAATACCGGGCCTCCGGGGGATTCTATTTTTATGGCAACGGCGGCCAGCAAAATCAGAGGTACGGCAACTACGCCCAGGAATAAAGACAAAGCTATATCAAAAATGCGCTTCCAGGCACCCGAAGGTGCATATGTAAAACCGTCCACCCTTAGAATAGGTATACCGTCGAGGTGTCCCATCCGTGACTGGGAGAGGAGTATTTCATAGATGTCGGGAACGATAAAGACGGCCAAATTGCGGGCGGTGACTTCCCGCAGCATCCTCTCTCGCTGCTCCAAGGGGAGGCCGTCGCAGAGCATAACCGCCCTGGGCCTGCTTTCATCCAGAATTTTTCCTAGCTCCTCATATGTACCGCGTACCGGAACCTCCAAGTCGCCAGGGGCGGGCGCGGCTCCGGGCTCAACTACCAGCCCGACAACCCGGTAGAGGCGCCCCCCATCGCTGTGAAGCTGGCGAGCCCGAGCAGAAGCTGCTTCGTGTGGCCCCACAACTACCAGGGTTAAGACTCCTTGGCGCCAGATGCTATAGCGCCATAGGCCATACCGCCAGGCACTTAAAAGCAAAAGTTGCAGCGGCGCCGTTAAAATGAAAACCGAGCGGGGAAAGGTATATTTCTGCAGCATGTAAGATAGGGCAATGCCGAAAAGGGAGGTTAAGACAACAACCCATACCAGAGCCGCGAAAATCTCTATCCACTGGTGGCGGCCGCCGACATAAAGACCGTAGCTGTAAAAAAGAATGAAGGCCACCAAGGTAATCCAGATGGCCGACGTCCAGTAGGCCTGCCAGTTAACAGTGGGAATCCGGCCCTCAAAACGTATTAAAAAAGCCAAATAAAAGCTAAAGTTAATAATAAAGAGGTCCCCCAGGATCTTGACCAGCTTCGTCCAGCGCAAGGCCTGCAACCCTCCCCCACGGTGGACCCTATATACGTGACGTAAATTTCTACACTAGAAAAAAATATTCCTTCTTTTTACCCAGCAGGCTTGCCGCCAGCCCGCCCTATTATCCAAATAAATCAAAAGCATGCGCCCTCTTCCCGGCATAACCCGCAACCCCTTGCTTTACAACGTTACCACCAGGATACTTCTATCAAGTTTCGACAACAGTGGTAAATATTCCTTCTTAGGCGGCTGGAGGTAACGGTGAACTATAGCCAGGGCCTCTACCGGGCACAAGGGTATAAAAACTAGGCCAGCAGCTCCTAAAATACATCACGCGGCAAACATCCTGCGGGCATAAGGATATAGAAAAGGCCGCCCGAACCCGTCGTACGGCCCTGGAAAGTTTCTATTTGGCTAAGGTGTTTACCAATGGAAGCTAGCCCAAGTTGGCGATATTAGCTAGCAGGTTGTAAGTAAACCAGCCGTCACCGGTAACAAAGAACTGGGGTTTGGCCGTGGTCGCATCCCTCTGGATCCCAATACCATCCGAGTACGGCATAAAGGAAACCACTTTGTCCCACCGCACGCGAAAAGCCTTCTTGGCCCCTTGGAAATAGAGGTGTTTGGTAGTCACCGCGAGGATCCCCCTGTCTACCAACACCTTTTCCGTTATTTCCACCGGCCGGCCCCGGAAAGAGCCGACCCGGTAATATACCCCCTTGGCAATCCTAAAACTTACCCCGTGGCTCCCGCCCACATATCCCCGCCGGGTTTTTTCTTCATAGTAGGCCACATCGTTAAAGGCCCAGATGAGGGCCTCGCTCTTTTGAAAGTTAAAGGGCAACTCCCCTACCGGGTGGAAGCGGGAAGGAACCTTGCCTTCCATAAGCTCCCTTAGCACTGCGCCCTTGACGAACCGGGTATAGAAGCCGTTTCTGTCCAGGTCTTCCTGGGTGAAGTCAAAATGCCTGGCGAACTGGGCCAGCCTGTTTTCTTCCTGGGCATCCAGGTTGCCGTCCTCCAGAAAGTGGTTTACCGCCTTCTCCCACCCGGCAATTAATGCATCCCGCACCTGTTCCGGCGGGATAAAACTCTCCCGGGCCACTTCTTCCAGCCGGCCGGCAAGGGTTTCCAGCGTGCCTTCGGGACTTTCTCCCAGGGCAGCGTCTTTGGCCAGGTTGACCATTTCGGCCCAGCCCCGGTCGCGCTTCTCCGCGCACTCCCGGTGCTTTTTACGAAGAAATCCGGCCGGCTTTCCGCAGTAAATGCACGTGCCCATAAAAACCCTCCGGCAAAAAATGTTCTATCCCACGATACGCGCTCTAACGGTCGCCTTATCCGGTTTAGCCGTAGTATGTCAGGGCTCAATTCTTTTAATTTCCGGAAACTTATCAAAATGACGATCGTAAGAATATATCTCCGGCTTCTTTCCCGCTGCCATTTTAGCAGCAACGAAGGCATCCGTCCAATCAACATTCTTTTCTACATACCACTCGGGAGCTTTCCTGGCCACCGACTTGCTGGAAAGACGCATGCCACGAAGAGAAAACAAAAAACTTCCTCTACCCCGTCTTCAACCCTTTGTAAAAGGGCAGAACATCGTTCAGCTTTTAACTGATCGTCATTCACAAGAAAACGTAGGATGATGTTGGCGTCAATCACTCTTGCCTTCCCTTGCAATCTCTATGGCAACCTCTTCCATGGCCTGATGACGTGCCTTCAAAAAATCCTGTTCCCCCTCTACCGGTACGCTGCCTTTCAGGGCGGCTATGTCATGACTACCTTTTTCAATCTGTACGGTACCTTCCTTTATTATAAAGCGAAGATGTGAGCCCGGTGCGACGCCTAAAAACTTGCGTATTTCTGCCGGGATGGTTACCTGGCCTTTCGATGATATCTTAGCGATAGGCATAATAACCACTTCAATTACCTTTACTCTAATTTTATTGTAAAGAAGATCGATTTATATGTAAAGATAACCTTAATGCCCCACCTCTTCCTCTTCACCGGCGATTCCTACCAGCTTTTCCAAATAAGCCCGCAAGTCTTTTGCGCTGTTAAAATAGCGATAGCCCAACTGATTTAGAATCCTATTCTGCTCCCTATCCTCCTGCAGGACCAGGGCTACCGGCTGGCTGTAGCCCTCCTGCACCCCGTTAGGCCAGGCCAGGTCCACAACAGTCAGCACCTCCCCGGCAGGGCCGCATATTTCAAAATCAAGCTCCGGCCTGGGAAGTTTGTTTGCCTGCAGCCATTCCAGCAGGGCGCCGATTTCTTCGTCATCCGCCGCCATGGGCGCCGGGGCCGCCTCTAAAGTTGTCGAATAGCTGACCGCGGCCGGGGCGGCAGGCGAACCGTTAAGCAGCTCCTCCACGAAACGATTGGCCGCTGCAGCCAAAAGGCGCCGCCGCTCAGCGAGAAACTCCCTGTAGTTTTCCACCCGCCAGAGCTCCCGGTCCAGGGGCACCCACTGAGAGGCCAGGGCCCCCGGGAACCTCTTTTCCACTTCCTCTAAATAAACCTCAGGCCTCCTGTCGCTAATGGCCAGGTTGGCTCCCTGGGTGAGAAAGCAGAGGTTGGCAATGGCGTTGACCTCCGCCTTCTGGTAACCATGTTCATAAAGAAGGGCCTTGGGAAAGATGTGGTGCACCTGCAGGGCATTGAGTTTGCCCAGCAGATTCGCCGAAAGGGGCACGCCGCTGCACCAGTCCCGGGCGCCGTAAACCCTGGTCAAAAGATAAAGCATGGGATAAAACCTGGCACCCAGGCTCCACCCGGCAAAGTCTTCCGGCCGGATGGTGAGGCTGCCCCGGGAGAGGCGGAGCTGCTCGATCAGCCGGTCCAGGGCACCGTCCACCGGCTCCAGGACTTTTAGGTCCTGATTCAAAACAGTTTCCGTGGAGCCGGCAAAGCGGCCCCAGAGGAAGCTGTGAACGTACCAGTACAGAAGGCGGTCGCGCTCCCTGGCATCCTTCAGCTTGCCGCCCCGCAGGACAAGATACCTGGTCATCACCGGAAAGGCATAGCGCCCGCCCAGAACCCGGTCATGGTCGAGGCCCAGGCGGCCGGAAATCATATTCAACAGGTAGTTGCAGGCATCCTGGGCCAGGACAAGACCCTTTTGAAACTGCGGCGCATTTACATCTTTTAAAGCGGAAAAAGAAGCCTCCCCGGTGAGGATGGTGGTGATATTACGCAGCAGCCAGTCGAGGTTGAAGTGGAAACCGGCCTTTTCCCAGCCGACAAGCACCTCCTTCATGGCCTGCCTGGCTTCCGGCCATGCGGCGCAGATCTTGGCCAGGGCCAGGTCGCCCTGGGAAAGCTTGGTGCCGCCGCTGTTGACCCGATTAAAGATGTCCACCACCACGTCAATGGTCTTGTCCTCGCCGGTCACCTCTTCCACATGCAGGTCTATATTCTTGATCCCATCAATAGCAGTCAGGCGCTGGATATAGACCTCCATCCGGTTCGCCAGCTCCGGCACAGCGTACAGCCGGCCGATGAACTTGCCCACCCCGGCCTGCATGAGCTCGGTGATATTCACCCAGAGGGGGTTGTCTTTCATTTTAGTAGGCATATAGAACTCGAAGACTTCATCCTCCAGGTGAAAATAAAGGCCGGTGAAGGCCTGGGCGTTGCCGTCGAAAAACCGGGGCGGCCTGCCCCTGATGATCCCGTAAAGGGTGGTTATCCGCTGCTGGCCGTCGAGCAAAAGTTTTACCACTCCCGGGGCCGGGGCTTGGTCACCTCTAGAAGCGGCGCCCTCCGAACGTGTGACCCACACCAGGAGGCTTCCGATGGGATAGCGGCGGTAAAGGGACTGCATCAGGCCGCGCACCTGGTCGCGGTTCCATACATACCCCCGTTGAAACTCGGGCAGGGCCATGCTTCCCAAATCGATCTGGTCGAGGATAGTAGCGATTTTCAAAAGGCGTCAACCCCTTTCCAATAAAGAGGCATCTGCGTTGTGGCCGATTTTTTAGAGGGTTTTGCCATAATCTTACAAAAGCAACCCTTAGCCTTAGGCTGCCTTTACTAAACTACTACGTAGGTTTTCTCCTTTCTTTTCTCGTATCCTCCCTAGCGCCATGGCCAGCATCACCGCTAACGCTAGAGCGCATCTTAAACTCATCTTCTGTAATCCCCGGATAAGGTGTTGCTCAAAACCAAAACTCTGGTCTAATCGGCTGTTTACTCGCTCCACCGCTGTACGCTTCTTGTAAAGTTCCTGCCAACGGTAGCTGGAACGAGCCAATGGTGTAAACACCCTCCGGTCTTCTTTAAGGGGTATCCGAATACTGCTCTTGACCGGACATTTATCTATACCCTTGCATCTTAACCCATAATGCCTGGCCGGACAGCGGTATTTTAATGCTTCCCGGTCTCTCTCAAATCCTCCATAGGCCATCTCCCTCTTTATCCCCGTATCCGGACAGTAACAGCTAACTTTGCCCTTATAGTCGTATACTACGTTCTCCTGCCCCGCTATTAGTTTAGTTTCTTCCCCGTCTTTCCATTGGTTCCTTATGTCTATGACCGGCTTTATTTGATACTCTTCCCATAGCTTAATGTTCAGTTCTGTGGAATCGTAGGCCTTGTCTGCTGCAAGATATTTAATCCTTTCAAAGGTCCCCGGTGCCTTCTCTTTTAGCTTCTCCAAAAGCCTAGGCGCCTCTTTTACTTCGCTCGCCGACGCCTTGGTCACTTTGAACCCTATGGGTAGTTCTTATAGGGCATCTACTATTAGGTGCAGGCGAAATCCAAACTATTTCACTACTTTTTCCCACTGGCTGCCGTCTTCCCTTTTACCCCGGTAAATCTTACACCCCCAGTCTGCATCTCGTTCCCGCCGACCATCAGGTCTAAGCTCCCCCACTTTTTCCTTCTTCCTCCCACGACTTAAGCTCGCCAAGGCTTTGCCGTCTATGGCCGCTACTTCTCCAAAACGCGGTAGTTCCTCCCTTATCTCCTCTACCAGCCGGTAAAATATTTCTTCGACCTTTTCTTCTTTCTTAAGCAGTTTCCGCAAAAACCGGCTGTATACCCATGACGGCGGTACAGCTTTTTCTCCCTTAACAAGGTCAAATCCACATGGCTCCCTTAATTGAGCGTTTCGTTTTAGCTCCCGCCTTAAACTCTCTATCGAAGGATGTTGGTATACTATCCCTGCCGGTACAGAGTTCCATACGGCCCTTATGGGATAGTCATCCCGCCCATTAGCCCGTTCCCTCTCCAGTTCTACCATCAATTCTTCGTCCGGCATGTATTCAAGCACTAGCCTAAGTCGTTCGAGCTCCCCTAAATTTTGGATTTTCCTCCATCCAAAAAGCGCCTGTTGTGGTATAATAGCCATGGATGACCCTCCTTTGTTTGGTTGGTTTGTCGTTACTTAACAGATTCGCTTCTTAAGGAGGGTCATCCTCTTTTGGGGGTCAATTTTTTAATCCCTTAAACCCAATTCCCCTCAACCCCAACAAAATTCATGCCTTTCCTGGGGTAAAATATTTCCCCCCAATCCCTTCATACCTTCACCTTATCTTATTCCCCGGTCAGCGCAGATGGCTCAGAGGCCCCACCCAGGGCACGAGTGGCGCTGATAATTTCCGGTTGGCTATGGTGTGGCTCTTCCCCGTTCCCGGAGGCCCCTTGACCAGGACATAGGGACGCTTCCTGAGCTGTTCTGCGATCTTCCTTTGTTCGTCGTTCATAGGGAGGGGAAAATACAGCCTGTCACCTACATTGCCGGATAGACCACCGTCTTCAGGCACTGTTTCGGATGAATCACTCAGAGCTTCGCCTTCGGCAACGAAGTGCTCCCAAGGGATTGTGGTAGAGAACCGGGGGTCATTTTCTGCAGCTTCCAGGAAGCGGGTGATCAGCTCATCATAGGTTGTGGGCCGGCGTTCGCGTAGAACTAAAGCTGGGGCCAGGACAATGCGAAATGTTTTATCTGCTCTCTCGAGGGGCCTCCAGCCGTTTTCATCCACCTGGGCATCTGGTGTGGCACGGTTGGCAATAAGCCGCAAAATTTTTCCCATCCTGGCCTTGTCCCATGCCCTAACGTCTAGTTCCTCCAGAAGATCTTCAAGCTCGTCTTTTACCGGGCCCAAATCAGGCCGGTGTTGAAATTCCAGCATATCCAACTCGATCCGGAACCCGTCGAAGGAGGCAGCAGGGGTCACGGTCAGCACGCCGCGGACGGCATCTTGAGAGATCTCCGCCGAAGCCGTAAGAAGATGGCGTTTAATAGTAACCCCAGCAGGATCGCGCCACTGGAGCAGCCCTACAGCGAGGACGAGCTCATAACGTTCCTCAGCTTCCTCGAGGCGACGGCGTATAAAGTCTACGTCCTCATAGAGTTGTTGCACTTCCCGCCAAATGCGAAATTCCTTTGCCCAGGGTTCCCACTGGTTCACCAGATACTCAAGCCACAACTGTTCCAACTTTTCAGTCGCCGACCAATCCCGACGATTCGGTTGAGATTTCGGAGCATTTCTTTTGGTAGCTGAATTGGTCTTCCCCTGCACCAGGTCGAAGAGGTCCTCCGTGTTTTTTAAGGCATATTCTTCCGGTTTATCCAAAAACTCATCTGGAAGCCAAGGTTTTATTTCTTCCGGGATCGGTGGCGGCTCCGGCCTGCGCTTCTTGCGGACCTCCAGCCACAGTTCGGGAATTTCATCGGGCTTCTCCGTGCTAAAGGCCGACCTGCAGGCGTCCTTCCAACCGGAAGGCAGGTCACGGGGGAGATCGGCTAGCCAAAGAACCTTATCCCCGCTTCCGTAGGCCGTAACCCGCTTCCGCCTCAGGGTGGCGAAGTTTTGAAGGAAAGCAAGAAGCTGCTTCGTTTTTGCAAGCTGCTGCACTATAACCCGCCCCCCAAAATCTCTTCCTCCAGGCAAAACCCAGTCAAGGGCCATCAGTCCCCTGCTTACCTATCGTGTTCTCGATAGGATGCTACTATATTCTCTTATTGCGGCAATGATATTATTTATGCGGAAAATCTTTATACCACGCGCCGCGCACTTCAGCGCCAGCGCCCGTATCCACGTTCTCGACCAGTAATCGGGATGGACTAAGATGTAAAATGCAGGTTGTTCTTTTGTTCGAATCAAAGCTTCGATCTGCCTTGTCGTGAGCCCTACATTCCATCGAATGCCAGCATCACTGAGGTATTTTACAGCTGAGAAATCCAAATCAAGATAGGCTTCTCCCAGGATATCAGCCCTACGCTTAAGACCTTCGTCCTTTAAAAAAATATCATAGTTTGCCTGATAACCGCGTTTTCTAACTCTTGGATTCCCATGGGAACAAACCGTCTGGACATTGACCCCAGCACGCCGGAAGCGGGATAGTTCTTCCTCGAACAAAGCAATAGCCTTATCAAAGTCTCCATTGCAACGGTCTAAAGTGTCGTAGTGATACCCAATCTCAAAACCCTCGTTCTGCAACTGTAACATTAAAGGAATATCATAGGCCCTGGTATTAGCACGAAAATAAAATGTGGATCTTAAACCGAGCCTAAGTTCCGCATCAGCAATGTGCTGCGCCCGGCGGGGGTTCCACTCCACATCATGGCGTAAAATTACAAAAGGAGAGAGTTGCTCACTGGCGAGATAATCTCTCACAGTAATTACTCTGTAGCCACTTTCGACAATAACACGCAAAAAGCTTTGGTAAGCCTTAAGCGTAAAATCCAAGATGTTAACCCCCTAATTCAAGGTAATAAAACCCCACCTTAAACCGCCCTTAATTTTGCAGCACTTCGGTGATCACCTGGAAAAGCTTTTCTCCCAGAACCTCGATGCTGTGGTGTTTTTCTACATATTGGCGGCCTCGAAGACCTAAAGTTAAACGTTCGCTTTCCGGCATTTCGTACAGAGCGATTACGGCTTCTGCCAGGGCTTTGCTGTCTCCCGGAGGAACGGTATACCCGCAGCCGCTCTCTTTTACGGGATTATAAGCAAGGTCACCAGAAAAAATTACCGGTCTATACGAAGCCATATAATCAAACATTTTGAGAACACTGCCACTATAGGCACCGAAAGTCGGATCTTTCGTCAGCACAAGAGCATCTGCTTTGGCCAGAACGATAGGGACCTCATCTTTTGGCACTGGCGGTAAGAACTCAATATTTGTAAGCCCCATTTCCCTGGCCAGCCGCATAAGATTCTGCTTTTCGGGACCATCACCCACTAAGGAAAAACGGATCCTTTCGTATCCCCGCTCCTGGACTATCTTAGCAGCTTCCACCAGCACGTGGAGAGCATTAGTTGCGCTATGCGCCCCAAGATACATTACAAGGAAGTCTGGATTGCTCCCCTTCGGAGGTGTAATGCTGCTAAATCGAGTAAGGTCTACACCGTTGGGAATCCAGACAATTTTCTCTTCACTGATGTTGTACCTACTTGTAATGTAGTCCTTCATCTGATTCCCCAAAATAACGATGCGGTCTGATTTCCGGTACAAAAAAAGCTCCAGCGCCCGAAGCAGCTTGACGACGGGATGAGCCTCCCTCATCCTTCCCATATCAACTAATACCTGAGGCCACAGATCCCTAACTTCGAAGATAAACTTAGCGCGATGCTTTTGCGCCAGCCGCCAACCTGCCAAAGCTGCAAAGGGATGCATCGAAGACCCGATGACAACATCCGGGGTAGCAAACCCCCGACTGCATCCAAGAACCCTCCAGCCGTAGGACAACATATTCAACACACGACGCCAATCATTACCGGCATAAGGTACGGTATTGATCCAGACAAATGTCACACCGTCGTATTGTTCTACCCTCATCTTTTCACCAGGTTTTACCTTGGCATACCTGCGGGTGCTGTGGTCAAAGCCTGAAGCAAAAATGACGACTTCGTACCCCCGCTTGACCAGTTCCCGCCCCAGGTCGTAATGCCTGGTGCCGCCGGGCATATCGGGACTGATGGCGTAATGATTCAAAATCCACAGAGAGCCAAGCAAGTAAACAACCCTCCTACCTCAGCCGCGGAACTTAGGTAAAACCCCGAAACCGCAATAAATAAATCCCAATTCCGTAAGTTTTTCGGGATCCAGAGCATTTCTTCCATCCACGATAACGAAAGGCTCACGCATCAAACCTTTCACCTTCCCCCAGTCCAGCACAATGAACTGGGGCCACTCTGTCGCAAGGAGAACAGCCTGCGCCCCATGCAAAACCTCATACGGGTCTGGGGAAAGCTTCACACACGGAGGCAACTGGGAAGCTGCGTTCCGAATAGCGAGGGGATCAGCGGCAGCTACCTCCGCCCCTTCGTCCACCAAATACCGAATAATGTCAATGGCGGGAGCTTCCCGGATGTCGTCTGTGTTAGGCTTAAAGGCCAAACCCAACACAGCGATCCTTCTTCCGACCAACCCTCCCAAAAGCTTATGTAACTTCCTTACGGCAAGAATACGTTGCTTCGCGTTGACCTCGATTACGGCCTTCAAGAGATTGAAACTATAGCCGTTAAAGGTGGAGACAAAATCCAACCCCTTGGTGTCTTTGGGGAAGCACGAACCACCATAGCCCAACCCCGCTTGCAAAAAATGGGGACCTATCCGCTTGTCCATCCCGACGGCAGGCGCCACGGCCTTAATATCTGCTCCTACCAATTCGCACAAATTGGCAATCTCGTTAATGAAGGATATCTTGGTGGCCAAAAACGCATTGGAGGCATACTTCACCATCTCGGCGCTGGTAATATCCATGGTAACCTTAGGGGCCTCGATATCGCTGTAGAGCTCTAATACCTTCTCAGCAGTGCGGGCGTCATCGCAACCTACAACAATCCGGTCCGGATGGTACCAATCCCATACAGCTATCCCTTCCCGGAGAAACTCAGGATTAGACACATAGGATATAGGCACCCTTGCTTTACTGAAAAACCTTTCGATGAGGTATTTACCCGTTCCCGGGGGAACCGTGCTTTTCATCACGACGATGAAGGGATGATCCGCAGCCTCACAAATCGTCCCTGACACTTCGTATACTTGTGACAGATCCACTCTGCCGTCTGGGAGGGATGGTGTTCCTACGGCGATCATGATAATGTCTGCAACCTCAATTGCCTCCCGTAGATCGTCGGTAAAAGAGAGGTGCTGAGATTCAACAGTCTTTCGGTAGACCTCCTCCAAACCTTCTTCGTAAAGGGGCAAAATGCCGCTTCTGAGTTTGCTGAGTTTTTCCGGAGCGCTTTCGACACCGATCACCTGATGGCCTGAACGAGCCAGGCAGCAGGCAGCTACTAGGCCGACATACCCCATGCCAACTACGACAATCTTCACGTTCTGCAACACACCTCTTTCTCAGAAAATTACATCGAAGTAAGTTAATCTCCCACCAATCTAGCTACTATTTTACTGGCAGCATGACCATTTCCATATAGCTCTGCTTCCCTGCCCCGAGAACCAAATCAACGACTCAATACTCTCTATTATATGTGCGACACGATATGGTGGACAAAGTTTGTTCCCCCCAAGCTCTACCAGTTCCACCTACTCGGTCTCCTCAAGTAGCGTTACACAGGGAACACGGTAGAAAAAGGCCGCCTTCTGCACCCCTCCGGAAGCAGTGGCGATGAGGCAGACGTTCTGCTCCAGCATGATCATATCGAGTATCCCACCGGCTCGATGAGGCGCAGGTGAGCCGCAGCTTTCTCAAGGAGCCTCTAACTCTCCATGGCCTTGCGGGTGCTGGGATGAACAGGGAAGACTACCGGGATTTCTTTCCCCACCTCGCAGAGACCCCCGACAGTAGCCCAAAGCCTTAAGGGATCATCGGTGTTTTCCGCCCCAGTAGCATACCATTCACCGGTTTTACAATTTTACAATCTTAGCCTGCTTTCCTTCTCAATCTCATGACGCCTGGCTCTACGTCCCAGAATGTACTTGCCTTTAGGGCCTGCTATCTTATTAAACTTTGGCTTCCATCATGGCCTTAAAGACACCTAAGCCTATGGCAACTGAAAGAGCTAAGAGACCTCTTTAGTCCTGCTCATAGCGTCCTCTCCGCGCTTAAATACGCTTAAGGCCCCATTCCACCTTTCGTCCTTGAATGAGCATTCTATGGAATGGGATCCCTGATACGTACCCGTTTCCACACTCATTGCCTCCTAGTTCCTTACAGATGGTTTTGTCAGCCCAGTGATCTTTAAATACCCCACTCAAACTCATCAACCTCAAGGAACTCTCCAAGCGCCTCCTTCATAATTGCGCAAATCTCCTTTAGCCTCTCTTTTGTCTTAGCCTCGCATCTTGCTACCAGGACCGGCTGGGTATTGGAAGCCCGCACCAGGCCCCAGCCCCCGGGGAAGATAACCCTTGCGCCATCCACCTCTATAACCTCATATCTCCTCTCCTTAAAATGCTTAACTATCCCTGCCACTACCAGCGCTTTTTGCTCATCCGGGCAGGGAATGCGGGTCTCGGGCGTAGCATAATACTTAGGAACATCTTCCAGGAGGCAAGACAAGGGCTTTTCTTGCCGGGATAGAAGCCGAAGGAGCCTTGCTGCCGCATATAGGGCGTCATCGTACCCGTAATACTCATCAGCAAAAAAGAAATGGCCAGACATTTCACCAGTAAAGAGGGCGCCTATTTCCCGCATTTTGGCTTTGATCAAGGAGTGACCGGTTTTATAGAAAAAGGGACGGCCTCCTAGCTTTTCTATCTCTTCTACCAGAGCTTGCGAGCATTTGACTTCTACAATAGCCGGAGCTTCAGGATGACGGGGCAGTATCTCCCGCCAGAAGAGGATCTGCAGCATATCTCCCCAGAGGATGTTCCCTTTTTCATCTATTACCCCCAGGCGGTCGCCGTCCCCGTCCAGGGCCAGGCCCACATCGGCCCTCTCGACAAGGACCACCTTTTTTAAATCTTTTAGGTTGGCGGGGACGGTGGGGTCAGGATGGTGGTGGGGATAGGTGCTGTCCGGCTCACAGTATAAAGGTATCACGTCGCAGCCCAGGGCTTTAAGGAGCTCTACCGCCAGGGGCCCGGCTACTCCATTTCCTGCATCCACTGCTACCTTAAGGGGTCTTTCCAGCCTTATTCTTTCTTTTATGCAGCTTATGTACGCTCCCCTGGGGTCTTTCTCCTCCAGATAGCCTTCTCCCTCCACAAGTTCTTTTTGTTCCAGGAGGCGGCGTATTTTTTGGATTTCCTCTCCATATATGGTGGTTCCCCCGGAGGATATTTTAAACCCGTTATCTTCCGGAGGGTTATGACTGGCCGTGATCATGACCCCCGCTGTCAAGCCGTAATAATGATGGGAGAAATAAAAGACGGGCGTAGGGTTCTCCCCTATATCCACCACCCGGCAGCCACCGGCTATAAGACCCTCTATTAGCCTCTGGCGGAGAAGGGGGGAGTGCTTCCGGTTGTCCCGGGCTACTATTACCTCCTTTTCTCCCCGGCTTTTAAAGTAAGTGGCCAGCGCCCGGCCCAAAAGTTTTACTTCCTCTGGGGGAAAGTCTACCTCAGCCTTGCCCCTTATATCATAAGCGCGGAAAACTATGGGATTCATTCTCTTCTACCCTACCCTTCCGTATTCGTCTTGCAGCCGCACTACGTCATCTAGTTCGGGTGTGGATACCTCTAGGAAAGTAATATCGGTAGTGGCCGAAACTCTATGTATAGTGCCTGGTAAAATATCTACAATTAATCCGGGGTAAATGGAGATCTTCTCTTCCCCTAGCTCTAAGATCCCTTCTCCAGAGAGGAACATCATGGTCTCTTGCTTTAGGCGGTGGTACTGGCGGCTTAAAGAATGCCCTCCCCGGACGTATATCACCTTGCCCACATATTTTTCAGTCACGCTCCACCATACCTCCCGCCCCCAGGGCTTTTCTTGTACAGGGCAATGGGGAAAGGTTCCGTTCTCTAGGAAGGCCAGCCCCAAATCCTGGGGCCTGGCCCTTTCCCCGCTGCTTGTGGTTTTGGAGGTTAAATACTGTTCTAAGCCACGGCGTTTAAGCTCCAGGATGACCTCTTTTAGCTGGGGGGCGCGGGATTTATCGGCTACCAGCAGCACATCTTCGGTGTCAATGATGAGGGCGTTCTTTACCCCGAAGGCGACGACTAGTTTGTCTTCTTTCTGGGCTCGTATGACGCTACCTTCGGTGTCCATAAGCACAGCTTGGGCTTGCAAGAGGTTGCCCTGCCCGTCAAGCTCGCATACTCTTTCCAGGGCCGTCCAGGTCCCCAGGTCGTCCCAGGCAAAGTCCCCGGGGATCACCAAAACTTTATCTGCCTTCTCCATCACGCCGTAATCGATGGATATGCGGGGAAGCCTAGGGAATTCTTGGGCCAGTATTTGGGCTTCCCTCTCGCTTCCCAGGTGAGCTTCTATACGCTTTAACCCCTGGAAGAGTTCGGGTAAGTAACGCTCGATGGCTTTAAGTATCACCCTTACCTTCCAGATAAACATGCCGCTGTTCCAGAGGTACTGGTTAGTACTCAAAAAGGTAAGGGCTTTTTCGAGATCTGGCTTCTCGGTAAATTCCTTCACCCAGAACACGGGCTTTCCCCATTCCCCTGGGTAGGACTCGCCCAGGCGGATATAGCCGTAACCTGTCTCCGGCCGGGTGGGGCAGATACCTATGGTGACTAGACAATCAGTGCTACCAGCTAGTTCTTTAGCCATGTGCAGGGTATCGGCGAAGCGAGCTTCATCGGGTATAAAGTGGTCTGCCGGCAGCACTATCATGACCTGCTCTGGGTCCTGGCGGGCAAGGTAGAGGGCCGCTAGGCCAATGCAAGGTGCCGTATCCCGGCCTACGGGCTCTAGGATAATGTTTCTGGAATTTATCTCTGGTACCTGCTGCCTTACGGCATCTACCAGCTCTTGGCTGGTGACTATGTATAGCTCTTCCAAAGGTACCAGCCTTAGTGCCCGTCGTACTGCTTGCTGCAGGAGGGTACCTTCCCCGACTACTTGCAGGAACTGCTTGGGATAGTCAGTACGGCTGTAAGGCCAGAACCTCTCCCCCCGGCCACCGGCCATGATCACTGCTGAGGCTTTGTGCACAGAGATTTTCCCCTTTAGTCTTTATAGTCCTTAGGGAGCATGTCCTAGACGTCATGGAATTTCAGTAGAGTCCTCTTTCGCGTTTTTTAAGCCGTTTTCACCTTTATGGAAGGAGCGGTAATAATTTCCAGTAAGGCTGTCGCTAACAGTCACACATATAGGCTTTTGCCAATGCTCTATGGTTCGCCTGTTCTACAAGAAAACTTTTTCCACCGTACACTATTTTTAGGGATATCCCCTAACCTCGGATAGGAGATGGGCATACCATAGCTTCTAAGACACGCAGATTTGTAGCTTTTTACAAAGAATGTCACCAAAATGTCATCAAGTTTTCTCTCGCAAAATACATTCATAACAATCGAGAGTTTTCTTAGCGATTGCCTCCCACGAATAATGTTGCTTTAGGTAAAAGCTTACTTCTCTTCCTAATTGTTCTCGCTTTACTGGGTTATCTATTAACTCATTAAGTGCATTGGCCAGCCCTCTAACATCTCCATAGGAAACAAGCAGTCCTGTTTTCCCAGAAATGATTGTCTCTTTAAATCCTCCAACCGCTGTGGCGACAATTGCCTTTCCGAAGGCCATCCCCGTAAGAAGGGCACCGCTTTGGGTAATATCCCTATAGGGGTAAACAACAATATCCGCGGCCTGGTAATATACAGGCAATTCCTCATCTGGTATATACCTAAAGTCACACCTCACCTGCTTTTGAATTTCCAGCCTTGCAATTAAACGTCGAATCTCTTCAAGATACGACGGTTCGCCATGCCCAGCTAGAAGCAGTATGGCTTTAGGATGAGCCTTCGCGACCCACTCCCAAGCTTGAAGTAGGAACTCCGTGCCCTTGTAGGGCCTGAGACTTCCAAAATGCAGAACCACGTTTTTACCTGCTAGGTTCAAGCGGGCTTTAGCCTCTTCTTGCTCTATTTTAGGGCGATCATGGAACAAGGGACCATGTGGAATCACCCAAATTTTCTGTTCCGGAACATTAAAACCACTTATTAATTCCTTCCTTGCCTGCTCTGTATGGCATATCAGTGCATCAACCTCATGGTAGACCCGTTTGAAAACTTCTCGGTACTTCAAGCTCGTATCGTGGGGAAGGACATTATGCACCGTATAAACTATTTTGATTCCCCTTTTTTTAAGTACTTTTATAAACCACAACTCGAAAGGTAAAACAGTGATAAGAGGCAACCACTGGATATGAACAATATCCATGGGGCGCAAACAAAATCGAATTAC
The DNA here is from genome assembly GCF_013167955.1 of Thermanaeromonas sp. C210. Lineage (NCBI taxonomy): Bacteria > Bacillati > Bacillota > Clostridia > Neomoorellales > Neomoorellaceae > Thermanaeromonas > Thermanaeromonas sp. C210. The sequence goes on along the minus strand of NZ_BLWF01000003.1, from coordinate 535,050 downwards.
CCAAAAAATTAAGTTAAAATAGTACTCAAAGGCTTTTAAAAGCTGACGCGTCAATTTACCCCGGATCCCCAAGCGAGCCACAATATCAAGAGGGCCAGGGTAGTTTTTGACATTGTTCTTTTTAAAAAAATCCTTATCAAGATGGAATGTGATACACCCCAAAATTACATTAGCATATGCACACAGGGCCTTGTAAAGGTAAAAATCATACCAAGGACTCATACACAGGCCATCTAGCAGAAGGACACTCAATTTTTTACTCATTTTCCCCACCACTTTAAATCGTAGATTTGAATTGCCTTAACTGTTCTGCCCACAAAATAGAGAGAGTCTCAAACACTCTTTCTCTTACCTTGAAAAACTCGTGCGCCTTTTTAGAAGGAAGAAAGGACAACAGGTAACTTGTAAATTTCCGCAATTTGCAGTAAATCAGCTGCAATATCAAAGTAAGGTGTATCTTCCACTCTGGGTAATGCTTTCTCAAAAACAGCATGTTGCTCTGAACCTGAAGTTTTAAAAATCTATCGTCAGGACAGACTTTAGTAGAGCTTCCCCCGCGCACATGGATTACCTTTGCTTCGGGAAGAAAAACAACCTTCCAACCTGCCTTGCGAAGTCGCATACAAAAATCCACATCTTCACCGTAAAAGAAGAAATCCTCATCAAAGCCCCCTACAGCTTCGAAAGCTTCCCGTCGAATAGCCATCACTGCACCATCGATATATCCCACTTCCCGGGGTTTTCTATCCCAGCGAAACCAAGGCCATGTTAGTGCCTTCAGCAGGTGCTTGCTGCTGGTGATGCCTAAAATGTTTTTAATGCTACTCAAAGGCCCTGGTATATCTCCGTAGCTCCTTTGCCACTTGCCATCGGGGAACACTTGCTGAGGACCCACTGTTCCAACCTTTGGATTTTTTTTGAGGCAATTAATTAGAGCCATCTGCGCTGACGCGGAAATAAGAAAGGTGAAGGTATGAAGGGATTGGGGGAAAAAATTTTACCCCGGGAAAGGCATGAATTTGGTTGGGGTTGAGGGGGATTGGGTTTAAGGAATTAAAAAATTGACCCCAAAAAAGAGGATGACCCTCCTTCAGAGCGAATCTGTTAAGTAAGACCAAACCAACCAAACAAAGGAGGGTCATCCATGGCTATTATACCACAACAGAGGCTTTTTGGGTGGAGGGAAATCGAAAATTTAGGGGAGCTCGAACGACTTAGGCTAGTACTTGAATACATGCCGGACGAAGAATTGATGGTGGAACTGGAGAAGGAACGGGCGAATGGGCGGGATGACTATCCCATAAGGGCCGTATGGAACTCTGTACTGGCAGGGATAGTATACCAACATCCTTCGATAGAAAGTTTAAGGCGGGAACTTTGGCGTAATGCCCAATTACGAGAGCTATGCGGATTTGACCTAACGAAGGGAGAAAAAGCCGTACCGCCGTCATGGGTATACAGCCGGTTTTTGGGGAAACTGCTTAAGAAAGAAGAGAAGGTCGAAGAAATATTTTACCGGCTGGTAGAGGAGCTAAGGGAGGAACTACCGGGTTTTGGAGAAGTAGCGGCCATAGACGGCAAAGCCTTGGCGAGCTTAAGTCGTGGGAGGAAGAAGGAAAAAGTGGGGGAGCTTAGACCTGACGGTCGGCGGGAACAAGATGCAGACTGGGGGTGTAAGGTTTACCGGGGTAAGAGGGAAGACGGCAGCCAGTGGGAAAAAGTAGTGAAATGGTTTGGATTTCGGCTGCACCTAATAGTAGATGCCCTATACGAACTGCCTCTAGGGTTTAAAGTTACCAAGGCGTCGGCGAGCGAAGTAAAAGAGGCGCCCAAGCTTCTGGAGAGGGTAAAAGAGAAGGCACCGGGGACCTTTGAAAGGATTAAATATCTTACAGCAGACAAGGCCTACGACTCCACAGAACTAATCATCGAGCTATGGGAAGAGTATCAAATAAAGCCGGTCATAGACATAAGGAACCAATGGAAAGACGGGGAAGAAACTAAACTAATAGCGGGGCAGGAGAGCGTAGTATACGACTATAAGGGGAAAGTATACTGTTACTGTCCGGAGACGGGGATAAAGAGGGAGATGGCCTATGGAGGATTTGAGAAGGACCGGGAAACATTAAAATACCGCTGTCCGGCCAGGCATTATGGGTTAAGATGCAAGGGAATAGATAAATGTCCGGTTAAGAGCAGTATTCGGATACCCCTTAAGGAAGACCGGAGGGTGTTCACGCCGCTAGCACGTTCCAGCTACCGCTGGGAGGAACTTTACAAGAAGCGTACAGCGGTGGAGCGAGTAAACAGCCGATTAGACCAGAGTTTTGGTTTTGAGCAACACTTTATTCGAGGATTAAAGAAGATGAGTTTAACATGCGCTCTAGCGTTAGCGGTGATGCTGGCCATGGCGCTAGGGAGGATACGAGAAAAGAAAGGAGAAAACCTACGCAGTTTAGTAAAGGCAGCCTAAATTAAGTGGTAGATACTACCATAAAGGGTGGTAGAAGAAGTAATATACCCTTTTTGGGGTTATTTTACCAACGCTTGCCATCTCCTTAAGGCTTTTTATATTCCTGAGGCGCCTACCCTATTAATTATAGGGTTGCTTCTGTAAGATTATGTCAAGGCCTTCTAAAAAATCGGCCACAACGCAGATGCCTCAATTAGCAAATCAATTGCTTTTTGGTCTATTACTACATCTGCATTAGTAATGATAACAAAATTCCCTTGGGCATTGGTGACACCTACATTTACGGCATATGCATAACCCTTGTTTTCGTCGTTTGCTATAATCTTAACTGACTCGAATTTTTCTCTGATCATCTCAACTGTGCCATCTGTAGAGCAGTTGTCCACTACAATGATTTCGCCAATCAGACCACTATAAAATAACAGCGAATTAAGACACTGAAAGGTATAATTTCTGCAATTATGTGAAATGATGATTATACTAACGAGCGGAAAATTCAACATGCTCACTTCCCATGCTGAACTTTTTACTTTCCTTTGGCTTTATAAGAATAATCCCTGCAAGGGCAACCGCAAAAGAAATTACGTAATAACCCAGTCTGAAAATGTTCATTATTGCTGACATTTCGATATAAAGATAAAGAAATGATACAGCAGTCAAACAAAGGATATTAGGTTTTCGCCTTATATGTTGATAGAGAAACGTTACAAAAAGCCCAAGTAGGTAAGGAAATATAACTACTCCAGGAATTCCAAAATCAATATAAACATCTTTTAAATATGTCCCAGTGTTCATTTCTCGAATTCCAATATCAACGAACTCTTCGTAATAAGAAACATATGTTGATAAACCAAACTTCGACAAAAGCCTAAAAAAAGGCGCAAATGTCTGGGTTCCCGGAATTTCGCCCCTACCAAGAACATCACGATCCATCTTAAGGCTTTCAGCAAACGCTATCGGCGGTCCACCAACGTATACATAAAGTGAAGGCCTGAAAAGCCCAGTTTTTTGTAAGAAATTTAACAGATCAGATTGTGGCACTGAGTAACTCTCGATGCCACCCCGTATGTCCCGAATAAAATTTGTCCCCATAAAGACGACCAAACTTATCAGTAGAACAACAATAACCAATTTAGAAGTCTTTTTAATAACCAACTTGTTTTTCTTTTTTCCTAGTTTAACATTGGCAAGAATTAAATAAGGAGTGATATACAACCCTAGTGCCATAAATATACCTGCTCGACTCATAGAAGCTAGGTTTGATAAAAACACTAAAATTAATGGAAAAATGTTCAAAAAAGTAAATTGCCGCGTCAAAGCGATTTGTACCCCTGCCAATGCAGAAGCAGCGAGAGCGAAAGAACTTAAATATGGAATTGAAAAAGCATAACGACCTTCAATTCGCTCAGAGTATATCAAATTAGCATTTTTGATAAAGCCTGAAAAACCGCCATAGGTACTAAGAATACCAAGCCACTCATAACAAATTCCAATTGCTGCCGCCATACAAAACAGAAAAGTTAATTTTCTTATTTTATTTATCTCACTTCTAGCGTTATAAAAAGCATATGCAGTCTTATTGCTATATTTTGAATTTATTACTTTGTGAGCTAGCACAATTGTAAAAAAACCTAATGCAAAAGCAAAATATGATATTGCGATCATTATCCACCCATAAGGATCTATTTCCTTAAAACCGACCCAATTCAGCGTTGCAGCGAGCAGTCCAATGTACCACACAAATGTGTATATTCCGAGGGGATTAAAAAAATGATTTGTAGCAATCCACGAAGAAACTATCATAACTGCTGCAAAAAAGGTGAGAATAATTTCGGACATTGAATCACTTCCCCATGAACCCTTTAAACTTTCTTTTTTCCTCAAATTATACTCTAATTGACTTCATCCTTTGCAACGGAAATAGTTTGCAACAACTTAATAAAAGCATATCCTCCGAAGTGATCTTTAGCTTCAAAGTAAACTTTAGCTTCACAGTCCAATGACAATCGTAACCACACACCATAAACTTTATCGCCCTCTATGGTCCTGCCATAACTCGAATCATGTCGTCGGCTACTCTATTCCAGGAAAAATACGCAGCTGCGCGATAACTTTCAGCCTGAGCCGCAGTATAGTATTTATCATTCTCAAGGATCTTTACTATCAGCTCTGCGAGGTCATATATGTTATCGTCTTCGAGAAGCTCTCCATTATGCCCAGGCGTAATAATCTCAGGCATTGCGAATGCATTCCTTCCTATGCAGGGAAGTCCGTGAGCAATAGCTTCCGCAAAAACAATACCAAATGGTTCAAAGCGTGAAGGCATAACAAACAAATCATGATCCTCAAAAAGTTGGCCAACTTGATCTATTGGTACTTGCCCGAGAAAGCTGATCCCTTCTGGAACCGGGCCAGGCATAGGCCAGTTCGGTGGACCAGCTATTGTGAGAGTCACATGATGACTATACTCCCTCCGCAAAAGCTCAAGCGCTCTCACGCATAGATCGCCACCCTTACGCCAAAAATCCCTCCCAACAAAAAGTAGACGTCCCCTACGTGTTCCCATCCTCTGTTTCGCTTGCAGTACAAGCTTTGGCTCTACTGCGGCATTAATTCCTGCGTGGACCACATGAACTTTCTTCGGGGGAAGTCCAGTCCACTTAATCAAAGTAGAGGCAAACCACGCACTCATAGCAAAGACACCAGCTGCTTGCTCGTAGATTTTTCGTTGCCTATCTCGCCGCTTCCGAATAATCTCAATACTAAGACCAGGAAAACCCGGAACCCCGTGTGATTTATCATAGTAACGCTCCAAAACATCATAACTCAGGTCTTGATAAAGATAAAACGGAACAGGCAATTGAGCTAAATCTCCAATCTCGAGTACAGCTGCTACATCATGCTCCTTCAATTTATTAATTATGTATCGAGTACAGACAAAATCCCAAAGAGAAGACCTGTTCCACGTACTAACCCACCGATTATTTCTCCTTTTCGTATACAAAGCCTTTAGTGCCAAACGTTGCACTCGCCCAATCTTCGGACCAAAATCAACAACTTCTATTTTATTTTTCATGGCATTGAAAAGATTCCAAGGAGTATACGACCAGGTTCGCTCTGGAGGGTCATCCCAAGCGCATGCAAATCCTATACGCATTTTAACCTAATAATCTCCTTCCCCTTTTATACATGTGACAATAATCACGCATGTTAGCAAGATAACTCTAAATCCAACGTTCTAGCTTCAATATCGCTTTCGGAAACTACATCACTAAAATGATTTTTCTCTTACTCCCTCTTTACTTCATTCTAAAACTATATCACTATTGGCAGCATCTTCTGTCTGCTTAATGTGAAACACTTGTTCCATATACTTTTCGATAGAATTCGTAGTACTCCCCTGTAATTATGCTTTCCACCCATTCCTGGTTGCGAAGATACCAGTCAACTGTAGACCGCAACCCCTTTTCAAAATCAACCGACGGCTGCCATCCCAACTCGTACTTAATTTTTGAACAGTCCAAAGCATACCGAAAATCATGCGCACTACCCCGGGGATCTGGGATAAACTTCACCAGGCTTAAGATAACCTCCACTGGTTTCCGAACCACATCAGCAACAATCCGGCAGATGCTGTGGACTACTTCTAGGTTTCTCTTCTCGCAGCCTCCTCCAATGTTGTAGATCTCGCCGGTCCGGCCCTTCTCCAGGACCAGGGCGATGGCCCGGCAGTTGTCCTCGACAAAGAGCCAGTCGCGCACCTGCTTCCCTTCGCCGTAAACCGGGAGCTCCTTGCCCAGCAAGGCGTTGCGGATCATCAGGGGAATGAGCTTTTCAGGAAACTGGTAAGGCCCGTAGTTGTTCGAACTTCGGGTAATCACCACAGGGACGCCGTAGGCCTTGTAGTAAGCCCGGCAGAGGAGGTCCGCTGCCGCCTTGCTCGCGGCGTAAGGGGAGTTCGGGCGCAGGGGCGCTTCCTCACTGAAGTAGCCCTCCTCCCCGAGGCTGCCGTAGACTTCATCGGTAGATATCTGAAGAAACCGCTCCACTCTGTATTTCCTTGCCGCCTCGAGGAGCACCTGTACCCCCTTGACGTTGGTTTCGATAAAGGGGGTGGAGTCGAGGATGCTACGGTCCACGTGGGATTCAGCGGCAAAGTTGACCACCACATCAGGCTGCTCCTGGGCGAAAAGCTCTTCCACCAGGCCAGCATCAGCAATGTCTCCCTGGACGAACTTGTAGCGGGGGTGTATTTCAACATCCCTGAGATTAGCCAGGTTGCCCGCGTAGGTGAGCTTATCTAAATTGACCACTTCCCATTCCGGGCGCTCCTTCAGCACGTAGCGGACAAAGTTGCTGCCGATGAAGCCGCAACCTCCGGTCACCAGAAGTTTCACGAAGACCCTCCTCCCTGGTAAGTAAAACCGTTCACGGCGTCCTTGAGCGGCGGCCACCTGGCGTCTTTGGGAGAGAGGACGGGGTTCTCCACCGGCCAGCTGATCCTGATGTCGGGGTCGTTCCAGATGATGCCGGCCTCGCACTCCGGAGCATACTCCTCCGTAGTCTTGTAGAGGACCTCGGCCGCCTCGCTCAGCACGCAAAACCCGTGGGCAAACCCCGGTGGAATGTAGAGCATCCGCTTGTTCTCGGAAGAAAGCCTGACACCAACCCACCTGCCGTAGGTCGGGGAACCTTTCCGGATATCAACGGCCACGTCGAAAATCTCGCCGACAACCACCCGGATGAGCTTCCCCTGAGCCTTGGGAGGGTTCTGATAGTGCAGCCCTCTCAACACTCCTTTTCTCGAACGGGAGTGGTTGTCCTGAAGAAAGCGCTCGGTGATGCCAAAGGCGGCGAATTCCGAATACTTGTAGGCTTCCAGGAAAAAGCCCCTCTCATCGGGGAAGACCACCGGCTCGATGAGAACAACTTCGGGTATCTCCAGGCGCGTAAACCGGAAGGGCATGGGCTAGATGTTCACCTCCGCGTCATCTCCGATCATCAGGCGCAGTGCTTTGCTGTTCTGCTTCCCTCCGGCGACCACGGCGTTTCTGCCAATGATGCTGTCCTCCAGCCGCTCGATGTTCACCAGCCGCGCCCCGTCCAGGACCACAGAGTGCTCCAGGGCCGTCCCTTCAATGTGGCAGTTGCGCCCCACGCTGGTGTAAGGCCCGATGAAGGCATCGCGGACGACACTTCCTGCGCCGATGACCACCGGCCCCCGTACCGTGCTCCGCTCGATCCGGGCTCCTACCTCCACCTTCACCCTCCCCACGATCCTGCTTTCCCCATCCACCTCGCCGCTAAGCTCCCTGTTGATGAGCTCGTCGAGGACTACACGGTTGGCCTCTAAAAGGTCGTCTTTTTTCCCTGTGTCAAGCCACCAGCCCTCAAGGACGTGGCTCCGCACCCTCTTGCCAGCATCAAGGAGCTCCTGGATGGCGTCAGTTATCTCCAGCTCCCCCCGGAAGGAAGGCTTGATCCTGCCGATAGCCTCGTGGATCGCCGGCGAGAAGAGGTAGATACCCACCAGGGCGAGGTTGGAGGGCGGGTCCTTGGGCTTCTCCACCAACCGCAGGACGTTGCCCTTTCCGTCGACTGCAGCCACACCGAACATGCGGGGGTCCTCAACGGGTTTCAGGAGGATCAAAGCCTCAGGGCGCGAATTTCGGAACTCCTCGACGAGGCTTTCGATGCTCTGTCCGATGAGGTTGTCGCCCAAATACATGAGAAAGGGTTCGTCACCCAGGTAGTCCCGGGCCACCATCACGGCGTGCGCCAGACCTTTGGGCTCGTCCTGAACGATGAAGGTAAAGGAAAGGCCCCAGGGGTTTTCCGCCAGCGCCGCTTGGATCTGGTCGCCCGTTTCGGGGGCAATCACCACCCCCACCTCTCTGATTCCTACCGCAGCAATCTGATCCATCACGTAGTGGATGATCGGCCGGTTGGCCACCGGGACGAGCTGCTTGGCCATGGTGTAGGTCAAAGGACGCAGCCGCGTGCCCCTGCCACCAGCTAAAACCAAACCCTTCACAGCTTCTCCCCTTCTTCCTTGATTTCGCCCAAAAACTTTGCCAGGGCCTCCTCCCAAGGAGGCATAACGTCGAGCCCCTGCAATTTGAGCATGTAATTTTCCAAGACAGAGTTTTTAGGCCGCCGCGCCGGCCGGGGGAATTCTTCCGTTGCCACTGGCCTCACAGTCACGGGTCCCGGAAGCCCCGCGGGGGGTATTAGTTGGACCGCCCCGTCCAGTTCTTCCCTAGCTTCGTAACCTACACCCTTGAGGATCTCCAGGGCGAATTCAAACCACGTGCAGCTCCCCTGGGCGGTGCAGTGGTAGGTGCCGTAACTGTCGGTTTCGATGAGCCTCGCGAGCTGGTGGGCAAGGTCCGCTGCCCAAGTCGGAGTCCCCCGCTGGTCGTTCACCACCCGGAGCTCCTTCTGCTCCCTCGCCAGGCGCAGGATGGTCTTGACGAAATTCTTGCCGGTCCGTCCGTAGAGCCAGGCCGTACGCACGATGAAGAACCTGAACCACTGCTCCTTTACCAGATTTTCGCCCACAAGCTTGGAAGCTCCGTAGGTGTTGATGGGGTTGGGGGGATCGAACTCCAAGTAAGGGCCCTCTTTCCCCCCGTCGAAAACGTAATCGGTGCTCACGTGCGCCAGCTTCGCCCCCACCTCACGGGCGGCGATGGCGGCGTTCCGCGCTCCCAGGGCGTTAACGAGAAAAGCACGGTCCCGCTCCCTCTCCGCCCGGTCCACATCGGTGTAGGCCGCAGCATTGATAATCACGTGGGGGCTTGTCCGCTTCGCCAGCGCCAAAAGCTGCTCAAGGTCAGTGACATCGGCCTCAGTCCGCGTCGCAGTAGTCAACTTGTGCTCCGGCGCAAGAAGCGCGCACAGCTCCGAACCCAGTTGACCGGCAGCACCAAGAATCAGAATACGCATGGGAACCTCCTAAGGCTTGATACCCTTCAAAATTCCCTCGCGTTCCGATTGTTCTAAAATGCGACACCAGCAAAACCAAGCAAAACAGGCAAGAAAACCCAGAACTATAAGTACCTGAATTACCAACGGTGAACATATAAGCAATCTCCTTACGGTATAAATCCCTGCCCCAAGCACAACGACAGCAAGAAAAGTAACCATCACGCTATTTGCTCTCAGCAGACTTTTTGATAACCGGCAAATCTGAAAAGCGGCACCGAACAGCAGGGCTGCATCTAAAGTTACCCTTAGCGCCCATGAAGCTGCTGCCCCGGTTATACCCCACCGATTAATCAAAAACCATGCAATCCCAACGTAAAGGGGCAGCTCTAGCAGGTGAAATTTCGCCGGAACGTCAGGCCGCCCCACTCCTTGGAGCAGTGTGTAAGGGATCTGAGCAAGTGAATTGAACAAGACACCTATTCCAAGAATTTGCAGCACTCTACTGCTCTCTGTAGCAAAGTCAGATCCTAACCACAGCCCGAGAGCGTCATGGGCAAATACACCCAACACCAAAACTATAGGCCCCACTCCGAGCAGGATGTACTTTATCGACCGCCCAAAAAAAAATTGAGTCTCGTCCTATCCTCAATCCCCTGGATGGCGCTAAACGCCGGAAACAGAGTCGTAGCAAGGCTTCCTGGAATTATGAGCAAACGGGTCACAACTTCATAAGGTGCAGTGTAATAAGCAACATCGGACATAGTCAAAAACGAACCGACCAGCAGTCGATCGAGATAGACCAGAATAGGGCTTATTACGCTAGAAATGGTAACCCATGCCCCAAACGACAAAAGTTGCAGGAAAAGGGAAAAACTCGCCACCCAGTGGTTCAATCCTGGAAGGACGCGAAGAGTTAGAAGGAGAAAGGCAATCATGGCAACTAACCGCGCCCCGAGAATTAAACCCACAATACCTGGAAAATGAAACCCTAAGGCTAACCCCACCAGAGGAAGAATAAAGGTCAAGCAACTAGCAGGAACCTTAACGGCATTTACCAGGTCGAATCTCTGAGCAGCTCCTAAAGCCCCCGCAAAGGAACCAGAAATTAAAGCTACTGGAACACCAAGGGCAAGCACGTAAAAAGCAGTTCTGGCTTCTTCCACTAAACCTGGGGGAACATTCAATATCCGTTCGACTAATAAAGGAGTTATGAGAGCTAGAGTAAGCCCACCCGCCACACCGAAAACTGCCTGGGTTGTCACGGTGGTCCAGAGGAGTCCTGGCACCCGGTCCGTTTCACCTTTACCCAAGGCCTCAGCCACGTACTTTGTAGTGGCCCGTCCCAGCCCCAGGTCGAAAACGGAAAAGTAACCCAGGATTACCCATGCCAGCGAGAGCAACCCAAATCGCTCTGTACCTAATCCACGAACAATGAAGGGGATAGTAACTACTCCAACCAGTAAAGGCAACACCTGGCCCAAAAAATTGAATAAGGTGTTGCGGGCGAGTAAGGTTCCTTTAATTTCCATTTTAGCATTCACCTACAGTGCGTTTCCCAATTCTGTGGATGTCTTACGCTGTCGCTCAAGAGACTCCACGTAAGATTAACTTTGCTTTTAATGCGTCAAATGTTGTCTTTGAAAGGAAATCTTTCATCGATTAGGAAATCTTTCATCGATGCGTGTTTCTATAATAACAGTTACTACCAAATTGAGTGTCTTTAAATTTCCCGCGATAATTTTAACGGGAGGCGGTGCCTACCAGATCTATCCTCATAAGGTTACGTTATTCGCCATAAAACGCCTAATTCCTTCCTGGTAATCCTTAGGGTACGGCGGAAAGGGGGCACAGGCAAAGAAAGGTACGCGAGGTGTGGTATAGTCCGGCGCGGTGGGCGCCTGCGGTAGCGAGGTGGGTTTAAAAGAGGGCGTAAGATTATAAAGGCCCGGGGAGGTCGGTGCCCGGGCCGGTGGGTTTTTGCCTGTGGTTTCCTGCCGCCGCGGTGAGGGTTGGTGCCGCAGGCGGCGGCGTCCTGGGTTGTAGGCGGCAGTTGCAGGATGGGCGGGTTTGGGTTAGGGCTTGCCCAGGAGTATTTCCTGCAGGGGCCGGCGGAGTTCTACGGGTATGGTGGCGATTTTGGTGCGGCGGCCGTCTATCACGGCCCTGCCGACCATGACCAGGGCCCGGGACCAGAGGAAGCCCAGGCAGGAGTTGGGGTCTTTCTCCTCCCAGAAGAAGCCGTCGCCTTCCATGGAGCCGAACTTGCGGGTTACGGCGTTTAGCCTGCTCCACCCGCCCTTGCGCAGGAGATATTTGAGGAGCACCCGGTCCTCTCCTTCTATATCCTCCTGCAGGATCCTCTCCAGGTTTTCGCGGCAGGTGAGGAACTCTATGAGCTGCTTTTCCCGGTCGCGGCGCAACCGGGCGGGTTCCAGGCCGTACCTTAGGCAGGCGGCGTCGAGCCACCCGGCGGGCATATTTTTGAGGCCGCGGGCCAGGGTGGGGTCTACGGGTAGGGGCTTCTCTTCTATTTTCTTGCGCTCCTCCTCTTCGAACATCTCCGCCAGGCCTTGGGGGAGATCCGCCAGGAGTTCCTGCAGTTGTATCTCCTGATCCAGGAACTCGATTTTGCGCCGGAGCTCCGCCGGTACGGCGGCCCGGTTTATATTCCCGAGCCGCTGCCGGGCCTCCTCGAGCCTGTCCAGGAGGAACATTAAGGCGGCGGAATAGAAGAGCACGGTCGGGTCCCCGGGGGCCAGTTCTTCCAGCTCCTGCACCAGGATAAGGGCCTGCTCCACTTCTCCCTTTTCCCGCAGGAGGTCTGCCAGGGTGAGGACGGCCTGGGGGGAATAGGGCCCTTTTTCGTAAAGGTTCCAGAGGAGCTTCAGGGCCTCATCCACCTTGCCCTTGCCCCGCAGTTCCAGGGCCTTCTTGACTACGGCGTCCACTTCGGGATTGGGTTCCGTGACGATGGGGACTTTTTTGAGCTCCACCTTGCGCTTTTGGCCGTCGAGGACCATGGAAAAGGGTTCGCCTTCGGGGAGGACCCCGGCTTCCACCAGGGCCCGGGCGGCCCCCATTTTTACCGCCCGGCCGAAGAGGGGGGAATCGAGGATGCTTAAGCCCAGCTTCCGGCCCCACTCGCCGCCGTAGAGGACGAGGGCGTGGGCGGCCTTCGCCGCATCGTGGTGCTCACCGCGCTGGAGGATGAGGACCAGGGAGGACATGCGGATGTAGCCGTCCTGGAAGGCGCGCTCCAGGCCTTCCTCCAGGGAGGTGGGCTCGAGGGGTTTTTCCGGGGCCGGCCTCCCGTAGAAGGTATCGAAGTTCATTTGAAAGGGAGGGATTACTCCCCTCTGCACCAGGAAGGCTACCTGCTGGAGGCCCGATGAATAAGGATGGACCCCGGCTATGGAGGACCACAGGGCGGCGGCTAGGTTGTACCGGCCCAGGTTGAAGCAGGCGGCGCCGGCCAGGAAGGTGTTTTCCGGGGAGGAGTGGTAGGGCTTCCAGCGGCGGTAGAGCTCCAGGACCAGGGGGTAGTCTTTGAGAGCCGCCGCGGCCTGGAGGATGGGGGTGGTGCAGTCCGCCAGGCCCGGGGGGACCTCTCCGCGGGTGCTCAGCATTTCTGCCACGAGCCCCTCGAAGACCTCTACGGACCGGTCAAGCCAGGCCCTGGCCTCTTCTTCCCGGTTTAAGGCGGTGCAGAGGCGGGAGGCCAGGGCGTAGGTGAAGGGGTGGGCCCGGGCCCCGGCTTCGCCGCCCTCCAGGGCGGGGGCCAGGGCTTCCAGGGCCTCCCCGGGTTTTCCGGCCATGAAGAGGGCCACGGCCAGGTTGTTGCGGGTGGGCACCGCGTCCTCTTCTTCCAGGGCGGCGGCGAAGGCCCAGGCGGCCTTGTTGAATTCGCCTTTCTCCAGCAGTTTCTGGCCTTTTTTGAAGAGTCGCTGCGCGTCGGTCAAGGTCATTTTCCTTTCCGGTACCCGAAGTTCTAGGGGACTGTTGGGGAGTCCTTTTCGACAAGAAGAGGAAAAATCCTGCCATCTATTCCTCCTCATTCGCCCATGACTTTGATGACCACCCTTTTTCTCCTCTGCCCGTCGAATTCGGCGTAGTAGATCTGCTGCCACGGGCCCAGATCGAGCTTTCCCCCGGTTACCGGCACCACCACCTGGTGGTGGACGAGGATGCTTTTGAGGTGGGCGTCGCCGTTATCCTCCCCCGTCCGGTGGTGCCTGTAGGGCCGGCCGTAGGGGGCCAGCTTCTCCAGCATTTCGTCTATGTCCTGGATGATGCCCGGCTCGGCGTCGTTGACGTACACGCCGGCCGTGATGTGCATGGCCGACACCAGGACCATACCTTCCTGGATGCCGCTCTCTTCCACGGCCTTTTCCACTTCGCCCGTTATGTTGATGTACTCGCGGCGGCGTTCGGTGTTAAACCAGAGGTATTTGGTGTAGGACTTCATTGGACGTTACCTCCTCTAGAAGAATTTGCACACTTACACACCCCGCCCGGGTCTGTTAATTCCTTTATCTCACTGAGACAGAAGGGAATGGGGATGCGGGTACTCTGGTGCTTGGAGAGCTTTTCGAAGAGCTCGCGGCTGCGGTGGGACACTTTGGCCGCATCCAGGAGCCGGAGTTCCAGGGTTTCTATTTTGAGGAGGCAGTTTAAGCGGTGGCCGCCGGCCAGGTGAAGCCGGGTGCGGAATTCCCCTTCTTCTATGCGCTCCCACGAGTCTATTTTCTGCAGTACAACATAGCCTATGCCGCCGTGGTCCCGGTACAGGGGCCGGCGGACGGGCAGGGCCACGAGGGTGATGCCGGGGGGCAATACTATGGGAGGCCCGTGCCGGCGCTTACCGCGGTGCCAGGCCGCCGAGCTCTGGTGGCGGCTTACGCCTAGGAAGGCCGCTGTGTTCTTGGCGACGGTTGGCACGCGGTACCTCACCGTAACCTTGTCCCCGTTATCGAACCACACCTCTGTGTAATTGCCCCCGTCGGGACCGTAGACGGGTACGAGGCATACCAAACGCGCAAGCTCGCTCTCCCGCAGCCACGAATATTGCGTGGCTTTCACCGTCAGACACCTCCCAAACGAAGATGTTAGAAGTTGATTGTATTGTCCCCCATGCAGCCGGGGAAGATCAAACTACGAAAGTTCGGGGAAGCGAAGAAAGGTTTAAGTATTTGCAGTGCGGACGAAAGGTTGAAGGTCGTATCCCAGCGTATTACGCAGATCTAAGCAGCGGCGGATACAGTTTGGTGTGAATTATCAGCGTTCTTCCAGCAGTTCCTGCACCTTTTCCAGTCCGGTAGAAGTGAGGCGCCAACGTTTACCCTCCTGGCCGAGCCAGCCTTCCTTCTTTGCCCGCTGGAGGTAGGTGGTGAGGCTGTTGATGGTGCTTGTTTTTTCGCGGAGCTCGTCTTTGAGGATGCGGCGGAGGTCTTCGTTGGTGGGCTGCTCGTGGCGGCAGTGCTCGCAGTAGTACACGGCGAGGGTGACCAGTTCCTTGTTGTTCTCCACCCTGGCCCTGGAGCGCAGTTCGGCCATGGTGGGCGACGCCGGGGGCGGCGCGGGGGCGGCTTCCTCCACCGCGGGAACGGGCTCCACTGCTACTTCTACCCTATCGCTTTCTTTGCCCCACTCATGTAAAAGTTCTGATAGATGCTCGCGCAAAACTTCCTTGACGAACTCCGCTTCGCCCTTGAGGACCAGTTTGCCCCCGTGCACGGCTATTCTGCAGTAAGCCTGCACCGGTTTCACCTCCTATTGGTGTAAGTGGTATGTTTTTCCTGATAACAGTCTATCAGACGACATTTTTGTTGTCAATACGATTCTGAACAGGCAAACAAATTTTGCATGCCGCCTTGCGGGCGCCGGGCCGTGCCGGTAGTGAATGGCGAAAGGTGCCCGGCATGGGACGAAGGGTACATGGCGCCGGGCCTAATGCGGGTATATGTGCGGCGGGTTGCGTGAAGGAGGCGAGAGGGACCGGACATTACGGTGACACGCGGGCCTTCTAGGGGCAGCTTACGGGGATGCCGGGTGTGAAGAAGTAGAGGTATTTTTCTTTGACGGGCCGGCCGTAGATGGTTTCTACGGCTAGGCCGTATATGTTTAACTGCGGTGTGTAGTGCCGTACCACTTCCTGCAGGTTGCCGGGGTCTACCCGGTCCGTCTTGTAGTCGATGAGGAGCCAGCCGTCGCCTTCATCGGCCAGGCAGTCGATGATGCCCTGTACTACCACGCTTTCCCCGGCCCCCTCCCCTTCCAGCTCCGGGTACAGGCGGCACGCGGGCAGGGACAGGGTGAAGGGAACTTCCCGCCGCACGGTCCGGGCGGCCAGCAGGCGGCGGCCGAGATCCGTGGCAAACAAGGCAGCGATGTCCGCGCAGGACACGGCGGCGGCCTGTTCGGCGGTGAGGATTTCCCGGTCCACGAGGTCCTGTATCTGGCGGGCGATGCCGGCCGCGTCGAGGTCCGCCTTGAGGTTGAGGTGCTGCATGACCAGGTGGTATGCGCTGCCCACCTCGGCGGCGGAAAGCCCGGCCGCTTGCGTGGCGAAGCGCGGCTGCCGGGCCACGCGGGGAAGGTAGGGACGCACGGCCACGTCGTCCTGGAGGAAGAGGTGGTCCTCCCGCGTGGTCAGGTCGCTGACGGATACCTTGGCGGGGACAGAGGCCCAGGCGTGGTAAGGGTATTCCCACTCCAGGACGGACACTATCTCCTCCCGGCGGGGCCCGGCGGGCACGGGCTCCAGGGCCCGCAGGGCGGCCAGGGCGCCGAGTTCCTCTTCAGCGCCGGGCTCTGCCGCACCGGCCAGGTCCCGCAGGGTGAAGAAGCGTATTTCCCAGGAGGAGGGGTCCTGGAGGAGCCGTGGCGGAGCCTGGGACGAGCCCGCCCGGCGGCGGATTTCCTCCCCGTCGGGGTGGCGGGCCAGGGCGGGCAGGAGCCAGTCGAGAAAGGAGCGGGCCCGGGCCAGGGAGGATGCCGGCAGCTTAGCACTGGCCGCAGCCGCCGCAGGGTTGAGGCCCGGCAGGCCCTTCTCCCCTCCCCTGAAGCTGCCCACCAGGATGAGCTTTTCCCGGGCGCGGGTGAGGGCCACGTAGAGGATGCGCATTTCCTCGGCCAGGGTCTCCTTTTTCAGGCGGTCCCGCACGGCGAGGTGCAGGAGGGTGGGATAGGCGAGCCTCCTTTCGGGGTCCACCCACTCCAGGCCGAGGCCGAGTTCCCGGTGGATGAGACTGTTCCGGTAGAGGTCCTGGAAGTTGAACCGGGTGCCCAGGCCGGCCACGATAACTACGGGGAACTCGAGGCCCTTGCTCTTGTGGACGCTTATGACCCTCACCACGTCTTCCTTCTCCCCCAGGGGCTGGGCCTCGGCCAGGTCTTCTCCCCTCTCCATGAGCCGGTCGATGAAGCGCAGGAAACCGAAAAGGCCGCGCAAGGAGGTTTGTTCGTACTGGCGGGCCCGGTCGATGAGGGCCCGCAGGTTGGCCTGGCGGTAGCGGCCGCCTGGCAGTCCCCCGGCCCAGTCGTAGTAGCCGGTTTCGCGGAAGATGGTCCAGATGAGGTCCGAGGGCTTACCCCGGCGGGCCAGGGTGCGCCAGGATTCGAGTTTTTGCCAGAAGGCGGCCAGCCGGGCGGCCAGGGGACCCCGCCCGGACCGGGCCTCCGCCAGGACGGCGGCGGCGAATTCCTCCCCGGGGTGGGCGGCGCGGATCCGGGCCAGGTCGGCGGCCTTGAGGCCCACCAGGGGCGAGCGGAGGACGGCGGCCAGGGGGATGTCCTGGTAGGGGTTGTCGATGACCTGGAGGAGGGACACCACCGTGGCCACCTCAGGGGAGGCGAAGTAGCCCTCCCCGGTGTCGGCGTAGGCCGGAATCCCCGCCCGGGCCAACTCTTCTAGGAAAATCCCGGCCCTTCCCCGGGTGGAGCGCAGGAGCACGGCTATGTCGCGGTAGGCCAGGGGCCGGCAGGAGCCGGTGGCCGGGTCCCATACGCGGGTGTCCTCCAGGAGCTCCCGGATGCGGCGGGCCACCAGGCGGGCCTCGGCCTGGACGGCCTCCGGCTCTTCTTCGTCAGGTTCCTCGCCTTCGGGCCCGGCGGGCGGGGCGGGCTCGTCCCGGCCGGCCAGCTCCAGGAGGTGCACCTCCACCTGGCCGCCCCCTTCCCCCGCCGGGTAGGAGGCGCCGGGGCGCAGCTCGGCGGCTTCGTCGTAGTCCAGTTCCCCCACCTCCGGGGTCATGATCTGGCGGAAGATGAAGTTCACGGCGTGGAGGATCTCGGGGCGGCTGCGGAAGTTGACGGTGAGGTCCACGCGGCGCCGCCGGCTGCCGGGACTCCGGCCGTAGGTGAGGTATTTTTCCAGGAAGAGGCCCGGCTCGGCCCAGCGGAAGCGGTAGATGCTCTGCTTCACGTCCCCTATGAGGACCAGGTTGGGCCCCTCCCCCTCCGGCCGGGAGACGAGGTGGAGGATGAGTTCCTGGAGGGCGTTTATGTCCTGGTATTCGTCCACCAGGACCTCTACAAAGTGTTCCCGGAGCTCCCGGGCGAGGTCTGACGGGCGGGGGTCCCCGGGGGTGGCCTCGGGGTCTAGGAGGAGGCGCAGGCAGTAGTGCTCGAGGTCGCTGAAGTCCACCAGGCCCTGCTGTTCCTTGGCCTCCTGGTAGGCCCGACCGAAGTCCAGCACTGCCTGGACCAGCTCTTCCACCAGGGGCGCCAGGTCCCGCAGGGCGGAGAGGACGGCGGCGGAGGTGTGGGTGAAGTAGGTCTGCTGCCAGGAGCGCAGGCGGTCTTTATAGTCCTGCCGCAGGGCCTGGACCCGGTCTTTGAGTTCGGGGTCCACCCCGGCGGGACAGCGCCTTAAGGCGGGGAACTCCATGTTCCGGGCGGCGCGGCAGAGGTCGTCCCAGGACCTGCGGGCCGCTTGGTAAAGGTCTTCCATCTGGGCCAGGTCGGCCCTGAGGGCGTCGGCATAGGGCGCCGGGCCTCCGGGGCTCTGGGCCAGGGCCAGGGCCTCCCTGGCCTTGGCCACGAGATCCTTTATTTCCCGGGCGAGGCCCTCCCTCAAGGCTCGCACCCAGGGGAGGTCGTCCGGGGAGGCCGCGGCATCGTTCCGGTAGGCCTCCGGGAGCCTTTCCAGCCACCAGCGGGGCCAGGGATGGGTGCGGGAGAAGGTGTAGAGGCGGAGGATGAGGTCCTGGAGGAGGCGGTCGTCCCTCTGGCCGCCGAAGGAGTCCACCAGGCGGCCGAAGGGGGACGCGGCCTCCAGGGCCCGGGCGTAGCGGTCCTCCAGCACTTCTTCCAGGATTTCCTGGCGGAGGAGGGAGGATTCTGTCTCCCCCATGACCCGGAAGGAGGGCGGGAGCTGGAGGAGGTAGAAGTACCGGCGCATGAGGTCCAGGCAGAAGGAGTGGAGGGTGGTGATGCTGGCCTGCTCCAGGAGGAGGAGCTGACGCCGAAGGTGGGCCGCATGGGGCTCCCGGGCCAGGGCCTGGGCCAGGGCCAGCCCGATGCGCTCGCGCATTTCGGCGGCCGCCGCCTGGGTGAAGGTGACCACCAGGAGGCGGTCGATGTCCGCGGGGCACCTGGGATCGGTGAGGCGCTCGATTACCCGCTGCACGAGGACGGCGGTCTTCCCCGCCCCGGCGGAGGCCGAGATGAGGAGGTGGGCGTCCCTCGTTTCGATGGCTTCCCTCTGTTCGGGCGTCCAGGTTGTCGGCATCCGGTTTCTCCCTCTCCCCTACTCTGCCTTATTCTACCTTAAAATATTCTCCTCCCGCGCCGGGCTTGGCCTTGCGTTATCCCCACTTTCGAGCCTAGGCCTGCCTGGCTTTCGCTCGCTCCGGAAACCCTCGCGGGCCAAACTAGCACAAAGGCCTCAAGCTTCGGCGGACTTCCCGGCAAATTCGACATCCTGTCTCAGTTGCCGGCCTCGGCCATCCATGGCCTCGGGTCCGCCTCCGGCCTCGATTTCGCTAAGTTTGGTGTTCCGCTCGGCTCAAGTCGCTCGCTTGCGAGCTAAATCACCCTCATCAAGACGGGCGGTACACGAGGGCCTGCCCGGGTGGCGCCGGTCACTCTTGTAGCAGCCGCTTCCAGATCTCCCGGGCGTCCGGGTCGGGCAGGAAGCGGTAGCCGCCGCCAGGCAGCAGCGGATCGAAGCCGCAGACGGGCCGGTAGGGGCAGTAACGGCACGGCGAGGTTCCCCGCCGGCGGTAGGGGGCGATGTCCACCTCGCCCCGGGCGATGCGCTCGCCTATTTCCTGCAGGAGGCGGCGGAGGTGCCGCCTGAGGGACTGGATCTGGTCCGCCGTGAGGGCGGCGGACCGGGCGTCCAGGGTGCCGTCCCTCCTGACGCTTACGGGCAGGAAGGGCGACGGCTCCGGCAGGTGGTCGTCCATGAGCTTCAGGGCCGGCAGGTGGGCCACCACGAAGCCCTTCATCCGGAATTTTTTCAGGAGCTCCTCTTCGGGCGCCCCGGCGGCCGGGCCCGGGGTCCTGACCAGGGGGTTGACGACCGGGAAGTACAGGACCCCTGCCGGGAGGCACGGCCGGCCGAAGAGGCCGGGACCGAAGGTGAGGAGCACTTCCAAGTAGGTGAAGAGCTGGAGCTTCAGGCCCCAGTAGAGATCCGGGAGCTTGAGGTCGGCGGGGCCGGATTTGTAGTCCACCACCCGCACCCAGAGCCCTTCGGGGCCGGGGGCCACGTCCACCCGGTCGATGCGTCCGGAGATCTCCAGCACCCTTCCCCCGGCCAGGGGGATTTCCAGGGGCGGCAGGCTTTCCCCCCGGCCGAAGGCCAGCTCCAACCCGGCGGGCCGGAAGGCGCTGTGCCGGGCCTGCTCGGTGAGGACGCCGGCGGCCTGCTCCACCGTCTGCCGGAGTTTGCGGGTGAGGTAGCGGTAGCGGGCCGTGCTGAGGAGGATCTCGTTTTGGAGCTGGGGGGCCAGTTCCTCGGCGATGCGGCGGCCGAGGTCCCGGCAGTAATCGGGGTCCAGAGTCCCCCAGTCCACCTCCCCTTCCATTACCGCGGCGGCCAGTTTTTTGAGGGCGGCGTGGAAAAACCGGCCCAGGTCCGGCGCCACGAGTTTATAGCGGCGCCGCTCCTTGAGCTTCAGACCGTGGCCCAGGAAGTGGGAAAAGGGACAGGCCTGGAAGCTCTCCAGGCGGGAGACGCTGCTCTTTACGGTGTCGCCGTACAGGGCCCGGCTTATCTCCGGGCTCAGGGGCTCTTCCCGGTTGGTGTAGAACAGGCCGTCAAGGATTTTGGCCAGCCGGGGGCGGTACTCCGGGTGCTCCCGGGCCCAATTATACACGTCAAACCACGCCGGGTCTATTTCTTCACCGTCCTTGAAGCGGCGGAGCTGGCCGGCGAGGAAGGACAGGACGGGGCCGGGGCGGGCTATGTAGGAGAGGGAATCCCCGGCCGGGGACGGCTCCGGGCCCAGGGTTGTCTCCTCCACGCCAGGCAGCAAGGCCTTTAGGCGGTTTATAACCTGGGAGGGCCGCAGAGCCCTGCCCTCTTCGTCGGCCTGGGCATAGCTCAGGGTGAGGAGTTCCCGGGAGCGCGTGAGGGCCAGGTAGATGAGGTGCTGCTCCTCCAGCAGCAGCCTTTCGCCGTAGGGGGCGAGGTCGATGCCCTTCTCTTTGAGGCGCTCCCTCTCGGCGTCCTTGAGGAAGCCGCCGGCGGGGGGCCGGGCGGGGAAGACGCCCTCGTTGACCCCTACGAGGAAGGCGGCCCGCACTTCCGGGTGGCGGGAGCGGTCCAGGGAGGCTATGAGGACCTGGTCCAGCCCCTGGGGCACCAGGCTCAGGCGCCAGCCCTCCAGGCCCGCGGCGAGGATCTGGGCGTACTCCCTCAAGGTGAGGGTTTCATCTCCCAGGATCTCCACCAGCTGCTCCAGGACCTCCACCACGGCCTCCCAGATCTGGGCGTGCTCCTGGGCCTCGTCCAGGCGGCCTTCTTCCATGGCCCGGGTGCGCCAGGCCTCGAGGCGGCCGGGGACGTCCAGCCGGAGGAGGAGGTTGTAGAGGGCCAGGGTGGTTTCCCGCACGTTCCGGGAGCTGCGGAGGGCCCGGTGGAAGGGGCCGAGGAAGGCCACCACCCGTTCCCTGAGATGGTTAATGCGCTCCAGGTCTTCTTCGTCGCCGGGGCCGGGCTCCCAGTCTTCGTCCAGGGTGTAGCGGAGGCGGTAGGTCCACGGACGGCCGTCGATCCAGCGCTCGCCGCGGATGCCGTGGGCCAGGACGTAGTTTTCCAGGACGTCCACTTCCTCCCGGCTTAAAGGCGCGAGGTCGGTTTTTAGGAGCCGGAAAAGGGGCTCGTAGGCCCAGTCCCGGTCCACGGTTTCCACCGCGGCCCGCAGGAGCTCTACCGCGGGATGATGCAAAAGGGGCCGCTTGGCGTCCAGGAAGAAGGGGATGCCGTAGTCGGTGAAGACATTGACCAGGAGGTCCCGGTAGAGGTCCAGGTCGCGCACCATTACGGCTACGTCCCGCCAGCGGTAGCCCCGGGTGCGGCAGAGGTGGACGATCTCCCGGGCCACTCCCTCCACCTCAGCCCTACGGTCGGAGGCGGCGAGGAGGCGGACGGAGGCCGTTTCCCCGGCGAAGGCCGGGGCGCCGGGCCGGAAGAAGTTGCGTTCTATGTAGGCCAGGGCCGGGGCCGCGGAGAAGCGAGGGGGAGGCTCCCCGTCCAGCACTGTGGGCGGCTCTACGGTCATACCCAACCGGCGGGCAAGGTCTTTAAGTTTGTCCCGGGTTTCCCGGGCGGGATAAAAGGGGTCGACTCCCGGGGAGGCGGGCGCCGGGCCCGGGCGGTCCAGGCACAGGGTGACGTGGACGCGGCGGCCGATCTTGAGGAGGCCCTCCAGCACGGCGTATTCCTGGGGGGTGAAGCCGGTGAAGCCGTCCACCCAGATCTCGGCTTCTCGGAGTTCCCTGCTCCGCAGGAGGTTGGCGGCCAGGTGCTCCAGGGTGTCCTCGGGGTCCTGGAATTTGGGGGCCAGGGCCTTCTCCATTTCCTCCCACAGGAGGGCCAGGTCCCGGAGCTTGGCCGCCAGGGTGCCGGAAGGATCGGAGGAGGCAACCTGGGCGGCGGCCTGGCGCACTAGTCCGGGGGTGAGGCGGTAGTGCTTGAACTCCCGCAGGGTGGAGGCCACTTCGGCCAGGAAGCCGGGCTGCCGCCAGGCGGCGCGGCCGAGGATCTGGAGTTGCCCGGCGTGGTGTTCCAGGAGGCGCCGCAGGAGCATGTGCCTGGCCAGGTCTCCGATGTAGGGGCGAACGGCACCTCCTACTTCCTGGGCAACCCGCCAGGCCAGCCGGCGGAAACTCAGGACCTGGGCGCGGATGGAGCCCTTGAGGCCCGGGGCGGTGACCAGGGCCTTTTCCATCTGGAAGGTGGCCTGTTCGGGAACCAACAGGATGAGGGCCGGGCCGTCTGGGGCGGCCAGGAGTTCCCGGCGGATGGCTTCGAGGCAGTAGCGGGTTTTTCCGGTGCCGGCGCGGCCGAGGATGAAGTGAAGGCTCATGCAGGTCTCTCCAAGGTGGGAGCGGCGGCCGGGCCCTCGCGTGGGGAGGCAGGAAGGGCCTAAGAAGGCGGGCCTGCCTTGGCTCCAAAGCGAGCGACTTGAACTGAGCGGCTAGCTAAACTTGCGCTCCGGCGGAGGGCGGAGGCCGGCCCGAGGCCATGGATGGCCGAGGCCGGCAACTGAGACAGGATGGCGAATTTGCCGGGAAGCCTGCCGGAGCCCTCAGCCGGGGGCTAGTTTGGCCCGCGAAGTTCACCGGAGCGAGCGTGAGCCAAGGCAGGCCCGCTAACATGCCGACACCCTGCTCCATAAGAAGCCTGCCATAGGTTGCCCGGCTCCCGGCCCGGGTGGCACGGGCCTTCGCCGCTCCCCTTAACAGGTCTTTCCTTATTCTTCCTTCTCCCGGGCCGCCCTGGCCGCCTGGATGACCTTGTCGGCAATGCCGGCCGGCACTTCCTCGTAGTGGTCGAACTCCATGTGGAAGCGGCCCCGGCCCTGGGTGAGGGACTTCAGGTCGATGGCGTAGCGGTACATCTCGGCCAGGGGCACCTGGGCGCGGATGACCTGGTACTTGCCTCGGGGCTCCATGCCGAAGACGCGGCCGCGGCGGCCGTTGAGGTCGCCGATGATGTCGCCCATGAACTGCTCGGGCACGGTGATCTCCACGTTCATGATGGGCTCCAGCAGGACCGGCTTGGCCTGCTCCATGGCTTTCTTGAAGGCCATGCTCGCCGCGATCTTGAAGGCCATCTCCGAAGAGTCCACGGGGTGGTAGGAACCGTCCGCCAGGTTTATCTTGATGTTGGTCACCGGGTAGCCTGCCAGGATGCCTTCCTGCATGGCCTCCCTCACGCCCTTTTCCACGGCGGGGATGTACTGGCGCGGCACCACCCCGCCGAAGATGGTTTCCGTAAACTCGAATTCCTGGTCCGGCAGGGGCGACATGTCGAGGAAGACGTGGCCGTACTGGCCGCGGCCGCCCGTCTGCTTCTTGTACTTACCCTCGATGCGGGTAACAGAGCCTTTGATGGTTTCGCGGTAGGGCACTTTGGGGGTGGACATTTCCACGGCCACGCCGAATTTGGACTGGAGGCGCTCCACGGTGATGTCCAGGTGGAGCTCGCCCATGCCGGTGAGGATAGTTTCGCGGGTTTCGTTGTTCTTCTCGATGCGCAGGGTGGGATCCTCTTCCAGGAGGCGGGCCAGGCCGTTGCTGAGCTTATCTTCATCTCCCTTGCTCTTGGGCCGGATGGCCACGGGGAGGGTGGGTTCGGGGAACTCTATGCCCTCCAGGCGCGCGGGATGGGCCTTAGTGGTCAAGGTGTCGCAGGTGGCCGAAACGGAGAGCTTCGTTACCGCTCCTATGTCTCCGGGTTTGAGCTCGGTTACGGCTACCTGGTTTTTGCCCTGGAGGGCGAAGACGGACCCGATTTTTTCTTCGGTTTCTTTGTTGGCGTTGTAGACGGTGGTATCGGGCCGGAAGGTGCCGCCGTAGACGCGGAACATGCTGAGCTTCCCGACGTAGGGGTCGGCCAGGGTTTTGAAGATGAGGGCCGCCAGGGGCTCCTTCTCCAGTTCTTCGCTCGATTTGCCCGCCCTGGCCGCCGGGGAAGGCAGGTAATCCACGATGAAGTCGAGGAGGGGTTCCACGGCTATATTCTTGACGGCCGAACCGCAGAGCACGGGGATGACCTTGCCGCCGGCCACCGCCTCTTTCAGGCCCCGGCGTATCTCTTCTTCCGTAAGCTCTTCCCCTTCCAGGTATTTCATCAAGAGCTCGTCGTCGCCTTCGGCCGCCGCTTCAATTAGGGATTCCCTTATGGTATTTACTTCGTCTTCGTACTCGGGCGGTATGGGGATTTCCTGGGCTTTTCCGTTCTGGTAGGAGTAGGCCTTTAAGTTCAGGATGTCGACGATGCCGGTGAAGGTTTCCGCCGCTCCTATGGGGAGCTGGACCGGAACTATATTGCCGCTCAGACGTTCTTTCATGCTTTCCAGGGCTTTGTGGAAGTTGGCATTCTCCCGGTCCATCTTGTTGATGTAGGCCAGCCGCGGTAGGCCGTGGGCGTCGGCATGCTCCCAGACGATCTCGGTCTGAACTTCCACGCCGGCCACGGCGCTTAAGACCACCACCAGGCCGTCTGCCACCCGGAGGGCGGCCAGGACGTCGCCGAAGAAATCGGCGTAACCCGGGGTGTCCAGGAGATTTATTTTGTTATCCTTCCACTCGCAAAAAGCCAGGGAAGTGTTGATGGTTACCTTGCGCTTGACCTCTTCAGGGTGGAAATCGGTCACCGTGTTGCCCTCTTCTACCCTGCCCAGGCGCTTGGTGGCGCCCGCGTTGTACAGGAGCGCCTCGGTAAGGCTGGTCTTCCCTGCCCCGCCGTGGGCCACAATGGCGACGTTGCGGATGCTTTCTGTGGGGTACACCTTCATTAAGATAAGACCTCCTCGCTTCTCTACTGGTTTATGAATATAATTGGCTCTTGCTTAAGAAAAATCCTTTTTTCCTGCAATATTTTTTCACCTGCCCTTTCCCCTTTTCTACTTTTCCCCAATTTCATTCTTCTAAACCCGCGGGGACGAGCATAAGGATTTTAGGCGAGGGGGGAAGGGCCGTGGCCGCAAGGGTCATCTGGCAGGGCGCTATCGTGCTGGTGATGGCCAACCTGTTTAACCGCCTGCTGAGTTTTGCCTACCGCATTCTGGTGATCCGGCTCATCGGTGCGGAGAGTATGGGCCTTTATGAAATGGTGTTTCCCTTTTATACCCTGGTCCTGTTGGTGGCCACGGCGGGGGTTCCGGTGGCCCTGGCCAAGATGGTGGCCGAGAGGGCGGCCCGGGGGGAATGGAGCCGGGTGCGGGGGGTCTTCCGCCTGTCTTTCTGGTTTCTGACCTTAAGCGGGCTCCTCTTCACCGCGATCCTCTATGGGGGGGCCCCCTACCTTTCCCAGCGGGTTTTTGCCGACCACCGGGTGTTTCACGCCTTTACGGCCATGCTGTTTGCCCTGCCCCTGGTGTGCACCGCCTCGGCCTTCCGGGGATATTTTCAAGGCCTGCAGTTTATGCAGCCCCTGGCCCTGGCCCAGGTGGCGGAACAGGTGGTGCGGGTGACGAGCGGGCTGTGGCTGGCCCTGCTCCTGCTGCCCCGGGGGATTGAGTGGGCGGCGGCCGGGCTGGCTTGGGGCATGGTCCTGGGCGAGGCGGTGGGCCTCCTCACCAACCTCCTCATTTTCCGGCTCGCCCGGCCCTATTATGAACTGGACGGCGGCCGGGCCCCGGTAGGGGGGGATCTCCTACCCCTCCTCAGGTTGGCTGTGCCCGTGACCCTGGCCCGGGGGGCCGGCGGGATTATGCTCACCCTGGAGGCCTTGCTGATACCCCGCCAGCTCCAGGCCTGGGGGGCTTCCATGCGGGAGGCCACTACCCTGTACGGGGAGTATTCGGGCATTGCCATGACCCTGGTTTACCTGCCCATGATCGTCACGGTGGCCGTGGCCATGGTGATGGTGCCGGCCATGTCCGAAGCCCAGGCCCTGAAGAATTACACCCTCCTCCACCGGCGCTGCGACCAGGCCCTGCGCATCACCATACTGACGGGCCTGCCCTTCGCCGTTGTGTTTTATTTCCTGGGGGCGGAAATCTCCAAGGCCGTGTTCAATACCCCGGCGGCCGCCATGCCCTTGAGGGCCCTGGCCTGGGGCTGCGTTTTCCTCTACCTGCAGCAGACCACCAACGGGATTCTAAACGGGCTGGGCGCCGTGAAGACGGCCCTCTTCACTACCCTCGTTGACGGGGTGGTGGATATCCTGGCTGTGTATTTCCTGGTTCCCCTGTGGGGCATCGCCGGTGCGGCCTGGGGGGTGAACCTGGGCTGCGGGGTGAGCACCCTGCTGAACCTGGCGGCCATAGCCCGGCTCACCGGCTGGCGCCCGGACCTCGGTTCTGTAGTCTGGCGTCCCCTCCTGGCAACGGGCGTGCTGGGGCTGGGATTGAAGACCGCCTGGGACGTCCTGGGCCTGTGGCCCGGCCCCTGGCGGCTGTCGGGGGCGCTGATGGGGGGCGGGGTGATTTATCTGGCGGCCCTCCTCCTCACCCGGGCGGTGTCCGGCCGTTACTTATCGTTCTGGAAATGGATCTGAGGGAAGGCGAAGGAAAACCCCCGGCGGCGAAGCTGCTCCAGGAACGTGTGGTCGGTTAGGTCGAGGTGTATGGGGGTGATGGAGATGTAGCCGGCCTGGACGGCTCCGATGTCGGTTTCCGGCTCGGGATCCAGGTCCTGGGCTTCTCCGCCGAGCCAGAAGTATACCCGGCCGCGGGGATCGTAACGCCTTTCCACGCTGTTGACGTACCGCCGCCGGCCGAGGCGGGTGAAGGCCACGCCGGCAATCCTTTCCGGGGGCAGGTTGGGGATGTTGATGTTTAAGAGGGTGCCGGGGGGCAGGCCCAGGTTGGGGAGCTCCCGGCACAGGGAAACGACGAAGGAAGCGGCCGGGCGGAAGTCCGGCTCGTCCTCCCCGGCGAGGGACACGGCCAGGGAGGGGATGCCGTTGATGCACCCTTCAATGGCGCCCGAAACGGTGCCGGAATAAAGGACGTCGGTGCCCACGTTTTCCCCCCGGTTGATGCCGGAAATAACGATGTCGGGCGGACGGGGTACCAGGGCGTCCAGGGCTAGTTTGACACAGTCGGCGGGCGTCCCGTTGACCGCCAAACCGGTCAGGTTCTCCCCCACTGCGGTTTCGGTGACCCGCAGGGGCTTATGCATGGTGATGCCGTGGCCGATGGCGCTCCTTTCCTTCTCCGGGGCCACGATGAACACGGTGGCCACGGCCGAGAGGTGCTGGGCCAGAACTTTGAGTCCTTCTGCGGCAATGCCGTCGTCGTTGGTGAGAAGGATGAACAAAGACTTACACCTCGTAGACGGAGATGATCATGACCTCGCCGTTCTCCCTGTCCTTGGCGAGGCCGAACATCAGGCGGTATTCCTTGAGGTTCTTGTTGAGAAAATCGACGATCTGGTAAAGGCTTTCGTGAGAGGGAACGGCCTTGGAGGCCAGGAGCCGCATATTCTCGATCCCCCCGCTAGACGGCCTCGGTTTCACGGATTAAACCCAAGGCCTTATTATAGCAATATACCGCCTCTTCTTCCAGGTCTAGTTGAGTGTAAAGGCGGCCCTTTAACTCCCAGGCCGGGATGCTCCGGGGAAACTGCTTAAGGAGCTCGTCCAGGAAATCCAGGGCTTCCCGGCAATGGCCCAGCCGGTCCAAAGTCTCGGCGTAGCCGAGGCCGGCCCTTTCGCTGCCGGGGTCCAGGGTTAGGGCCCGGCGGTAGTAAGTCAGGGCCAGGGCTTCCTTTCCCAGGCGGACCAGCAGATCTCCGATTTCCACGTATACGCTGGCGTCGGACGGGCAGACCTTTAGGGCCTGCTCGCAGCAGTCCACGGCCTCGGTCCACCGGCCCAGAGCCGCCAGGGCCTGGCCCAGGTTCAGCCAGAACTCCCCGGCTGAGGGGTCCAGGGCCAGAGCCCGCCGGTAGCAGGCCAGGGCTTCTTCCGGCCTGCCCAGGTGGAAGAGGCATACCCCTGCATTGTTCCAGGCCGCAGGATCCTCTTTGTTGTACCGGAGAGCCCGGGTGAAGAAGCGGTGGGCCTCGGGCCACTTCCCGAGGCGCTGGGCGGCGATGCCGGCGTTGAAGGCCGCCGCTGGGTCCCGTGGGGCCAGTTGGGCCGCCTGCTGGCAGGCCTCCAGCGCGAGGTCGTTGCGGCCCATCTGCAGGTAGCAGTAGCCGAGGTTGTGCCAGGCGGAGGCGTCCCGCGGCCGCCGCTCCAGATAGCGGCGGTAGGCCTCGGCCGCCTGCCGGTAGAGGCCTTTCTCCAGCAGGCCCTCGGCCCCCTCTTTAAGGGAACGGAGGGCTCCCTTGCGGGGATACTTGGAGGCAAAAGGATGCAAGGCAGGAACGGGCAACCTTCATCTCTCCCTTTTTTCTTGTTCCTGCCTCTACTTTTTCGCCCCCAGGTATGCTAATTCCTACCAGAAATACCATAAAATTTATAGCAAAAAACCGCGGTCTTCCCCGAATTACTTGCCCTTATCCGCCTCTCCTCGACATTCCCGGCAGTAGCCGTAGAACTTTAGCTGGTGGTCGGTGATCCGAAAGCCGGTCTTCTCGGTGACAAGGGCTTCCAGGAATTCCAGAAGGTCGTGATCGAATTCTTCCACCCGGCCGCAGTTGACGCAGATCAAATGGTGGTGATGGTGTTCGTCCCGGTGGCTGAATTCATACCGCGCCCGGCCGTCGCCGAAGTTTATGCGCTGCAGGATGTCCAGGTCCACCAGGAGATCCAGAGTGCGGTATACGGTGGCCAGGCCTATGTCGGGATACTGTCCCTTGACAATGTTGTAGACCTCTTCGGCGCTCAGGTGCTCCCGGGCGTTGTTTAAGAAGGCCTTGAGGATCACGCGCCTCTGGGGGGTTATTTTGTAATCCTTGTCGTGGAGCTTTTTGTAGATCTCCTGGAGATGTTCTTCCACGGTTCCCTTCACCCTGTCACCGTTAAGTTTTCAACCCGTCCCCAGACCCTTACCTCCCTCTCCGGATCGGTAGCCAGGCGGAGCCGGCCGGAGGCGAGCCACATCCTTAAGGAGCCGGCGGCCAGTCCCCCCTTTAACTCCTCCTGCCATAAGTTCAGGGGTGGGTCGAGGACGAGGTACACCGGCGGGTGGGCGGCGGCCCGGACCTCCTTGGGGGGCGAGGAGCTCTGGCCGGCCGGGTTTGTTTCTACATGGGGGGTGCTGATAAGGGTGCCGTTCTCCCCCACCAGGTACAGGGCGGCGACGTGTTTGCCGCTGTATAGTAGGTTTCCCCCAAAATCGGCAAATAAAAGGGTGTATTGGTCGTGGTAGAAGCGGCCCAGGCAGATCCCGGCCAGGGCCTGGCCCAGGGGGAAATTGTACCGGCGGTAGTCGTGGTATCCCAGGCCCTCCAGGGCGTAGTCCTTCCCGTCGATGGTTATGCGGCCCCTGACCGCCGCCCGCGGAACCGGCACCCGCCAGAAGAGCTGCAGGCGGCCCTGGTCGCCGAAGGCCAGGCGCCCGGCGCCCGGCTGCCACCCGGGAACCAGGGGCTCCCATTCCAGTTCCCCGGCTATGTTATCGGTTTCCAGACGGAGGAGGTATTTCCCGGACTCGAAGCGGACCCTGTTGGGACCGGCGGAAAGTCCGCCGTTCCCGGCTCCCGCCGACGGCGCGGCCTCTGGTCCGGGCCAGGTTTCGTGCACCGTGCCCCCGTCGCCGTACCAGCAGATCCGGAGGAGGGACGCGGTTCCGGCGGCGGAGGTGCTCAGGGTGAAGGAAACCCGCAGGTGGTAGGGACGGGCGGTAAAGGCTTCGAAGACCCAGCTCTCCTCCCCCGCCCTCCCGGGATCCGGACGGAGGCCGTCTTCGCCCGCGGCCGGGGGCTTATCCGCCAGGGCGTTGAAGTCCGGATCCTGCCAGAAGGAAAAGATGCTTTCCCGCAAAAGAGGCTCACTCCCTTATTTTTGATGGGACCCCTTGCCTACTCCCTAAATTCGACGCGAGTGGGAAAAAACCTCCCCGCGGAACGCCGGTTATTTTCCGGGAAGGAGCCGCATAAGGTTTAAGTGGAAGAGCTGTCAAGGGAGGCGAGGGCATTGCGTCACCTCATGGTCGGCCTGTTGCACGCTTTAGGGGCGGCTCTGGGGATAGCACTGGTCCTGGGAGTTGTCCTTTACGCTACTCCCCTTTCCGAGGTCAGGCTGCCGCTGCTGGCGGCGGTGGGCGGGGCCCTGGCCGTGTTTTGGGGAGCTCTTAAGGCTTCGCACATGGTCGGCAGCGCCGGTCTCTGGCATGGATTGGGGGTGGGAATGCTTTTTTCCCTGGTGGTGCTCCTTTTGAGCTGGACAGGCGCTCCCCCCGGGTTGGCGGCCTGGGGCGAGAAGCTGGGCCTCTCCCTCCTGGCCGGCGCCCTGGGGGGCATTGCCGGGGTAGCGGGACGGTAGAGGAGTAGGTTATTTAGTGATTTCCCAGTGGCCCTGGATGGAGGTTATCAGCCACCGACGACCCACCTTCTGGAGGGATAGGGTTACCGGGGTTTCGTAGGTTCCTGGGCTTAAGGGATGCCAGATGGCGTCACCCTTTACCCACGCCTTGTTCCCGGAGACGGCATAATCGTTAATATAAAAGATGACGTAGACGCCGGAGGTGGAACTCCGGCGGTCTTTTTTTAGGGCGGAAATGATGCCAGCGGCGTTGAGCTTTCTCCAGTAGCTGGGTTCCAGGACGGCCCGCAGGCGGCTCCAGTCGGCCTGTTCTATGGCATGGTACATTTCGTTGGCGGCCTGGAGGGGAGAGTTTCTTTCGATGGACTCTATTAGCCAGGTCTCGCCCCTGCGCACCAGGTGGACGGTTTCTTCGGTGCTTATGAGGCCCCGCCGCGGCGATTCCCATTCGGCCCGGCCCCGGGCCCAGGCCCGGCCGCTATCCTCGTCGACGCTCTGATCGGACACCAGGAACAGGACAAAGCGGAGTTCTGGCTCCAGGTTTTTCCGCGCCCGCCATTCCTCCAGGAATCCTTCCTGCTGCAGTTTGGTCCATAATTCGGGCGTTACCAGCTCGCGCACTTTCTCCCCGTTTCCTTCTTCTACGGCTTTGTAGAAGAGGTAGATTACGTCAAAGGGAGAAGGAGAGGAGGCCGTGATGGAGGACATGACCGGCCGGTCCGGTGTCGCTTCCTCCTCCCTCCCCCCGTTTCCCCATCCCCATAATGTATAGCCGAAGAGCAGCCCCAGTATAAAGCCCAACCCCACGAATTTGACGACGGCAGCCCGCACCGACCCTTCCCCCCTTCTATTTAATTCTAGGAGTCGAGGGAAGGGTTTATGCTAAAAAAGAGGGGTTTTCACCTCATTCCTGGTGGAGCAGTTTCTTCAAAAGCCGTTTCAGGAAGCCCGGCAGGGGTATGAAGTAAACGCGCATGGCTCCTTTCACCTCCCGGAGGGTTAATGGCCGTCCCGGCTTCCTCCCTTATATACTATTAACCCCGGCGGGGGAAAGTGATTAAAAGTTGAAGAAGGCGGAGAGATATCGGAGGAGGTGGGCCATGGGCCCCTGCTGGACCCGGACCGGAGGCAGGGACTTGAGGAAAGAGGCGCCGTACGGTTGGCCCGCCAACCGGGGATCGAGGACGACGACGGCTCCCCGGTCAGAAGATCTGCGTATGAGGCGGCCAAAACCCTGGCGGAAGCGGATGACGGCCAGGGGGAGGCTCAGGGCGGTGAAGGGATTGAGACCTTCGGCCGCCAGGTTTTCCAGGCGGGCGGCCAGCACGGGCACGTTGGGCGCCGGGAAGGGCAGGCGGGGGATGACGACGCAGCGGAGTAGCTCGCCCGGCAGGTCGATCCCTTCCCAGAAGCTACTGGCCCCCAGGAGTACGACCTGGGGGTAGCGGGCGAATTCCTCCAGGAGCTGGAAGCGGTTGCCGTCCAGGCCCTGGCCCAGGATGACAAAGGGAGTGCCGGCGAGGGCCCGGCCCACGGCTTCATAGGCCGCCCTCAGGAAGCGGTGGGAGCTGCAGAGGATGAGGGTGCGGCCCCCGGCCGCCAGGGAGACTTCGGCTATGGCCTGGGCCGTGGCTTCGGCGTATTCCTCGTCGGTGAGTTTACCGGGATTGGGCAGGTCGGTGGCGGCGCAGATTAAAGCCTGGTTCCTGTAGTTGAAGGGAGATTCGAAGGCCGAGGTGCAGAGTTTTTCCGGCGGCAGGAGGTCCAGGCCGGTGCGCCGGCAGTAGAAGTCGAAGCTGCCGTCCACCCGGAGGGTGGCCGAAGTCAGGATGACGCTCTTTAAGGGCTTAAACAGAATTTCCTGGAGGATGGGCCCCACTTCCACGGGTGCGCTGTACAGGGTCAGGGAGCCGCCGGTGCTTTTTTCGATCCAGGCTACGCTGCCCCGGCCCTCTTCGTCGAGGATGAGGCTTAAGGCCTGCCACTGTTTTTTGAGGGCGGCGGCCAGTTTTTCGGCCTCCCGGGCCTTTTCCGCGGCCCCGATCCCGTCCAGGAGGGGAGCCAGCTTTTCCAGGCTCTGCCCCAGACGGGCCCAGGTTTCGTCCACCACATCCGCCGCGGCCAGCACGTTTTCCCACAGGGGGTGTTCCTTTACCCTGGCGGTAAGGCGTAGCTGGGGTTCCTGGGCGGGAATTCTAAGTCCCTCCCACCAGGAGCGGAGGGCGTCGAAAAACGCCCCGACGGCCTCCCGGGCCGCGGAGGCGGCGGACAGGGCCCGTTCCACCCGGCGGCCCAGGTCGTCCCGCCTTTCGGGCGGGAGCTTTGCGGCCAGCAGGGCAAGCTGGTGGAGGAAGCCTGGAAAGCGATCGCTCCCCTCCAGGCGGCGGAAAAAGGAAAGGAGGCCGGCCTGGCTGCAGCTGGTGGCCAGGTGGTCGGTGGCGGTTTCTTCCAGGTGGTGGGCCTCGTCGATGATAACGTGGGCGAAGGAGGGCAGCACCTGGTTGTCCATGCAAAGGTCGCTCAGTAGCAGGGAGTGGTTGAGGATGAGGATATCGGCCTCTTCGGCCCGGCGCCGGGCTGCGGTGACGAAGCAGGCGCCGGAGGCAAAGGGGCATGAGGAGCCCAGGCAGGTTTCGTTGTCCGAGGATAGCATGTTCCTCCAGGCTTCTTCTTCGGGCGTTATTTTCAATTCGCCCCAGTCCCCGGTGGAGGTAAGGTGCAGCCACCGCAGGAGGCGCATGAGGAAGAGCCTTTCGGCAGGGCCCCCGGTGGCCAGGTTTTCTTCCAGCTCGCGCAGGCGCCGCCGGCAGAGGTAGTTGTTGCGGCCCTTGAGGAGAGCCGCCCTGAATGGCACGGGTAGGACTTCCTGCAGGAGGGGTATGTCCTTGTGCCATAGTTGTTCCTGCAGGCTGATGGTGTGGGTGGCTACGGCCACGCGGCATTGGTTGTGGCGGGCCCAGTAGACGGCCGGGATTAGGTAGGCCAGGGATTTGCCGGTGCCGGTACCCGCTTCCACTACGGCATGCCGGCTTTCGGCCAGGGCCGAGGCAACCGTACGCAGTACTTTTTCCTGCTCCGGCCTGTACTCGTACCCGGGCAGGCGGGACGACAAGGTGCCGCCGGGAGCCAGGTGCTCCGCCAGGAGGTCCGGGGAAAAGGGTACGGGAGCACTGGCCCCTCCGGGCGGGGCGAAAAGACCCTGGTGGGCCGCGGCGGCCTCTTCCGCCGGGGCGCGGTGGGCCTGCCGCTCGCCGGCCGCCTTGAACCAAAGGCTGAGGGGCGGCGGGGCCAGGAACTGCAGGCGGTGCAGAAGGTGCGGGGGCAGCCGCAGGGTTTCCTCCCACAGGATCTCCAGGAGTCCGGCCGCCGCACGGGCGTCGGCCAGGGCCCGGTGGCAGGGCTCCACGTGGAGGCCGAAATGGCCGGCCAGGAAGCCCAGCTTGTGGGAGGGCAGGCAGGGAAATAGGATGCGGCTGAGCTCCAGGGTGTCCAGGGCGGGCTCCGGCCAGGGAAGGCCCACGGCCCGCTCCAGGAAGGCCAGGTCAAAGGAGCTGTTGTGGGCGAAGACGGCGGCGCCCCGGAGGAGGGAGAGCAAACCGGGCAGGACCTCGTCTAAGGAGGGGGCGGCGGTAACCATGTCGTCGTCGATGCCGGTCAGACGCCGGATGGGGGGCGGAACGGGGATGCCGGGGTTGACCAGGGTGCTGAATTCCTCCACCAGCACCCCTCCTTCAAAGCGCAGGGCGGCGATCTCCAGTATGCGGTCCCGGTCGGGATCCAGACCGGTGGTCTCCAAGTCCAACACTACGTAGCTGGGGGCTATCATTTAAGGCCTCCACCTCTGCAGTTCATCCCGTCCGCACCGACCCCTTCCGGGTCGAGGCAAAGGGGTCATCCGTTCCCGGCCCGGCCTTTTAAGGCTGGGCGAAGTGGGTGTAGCCCCCCTTCAGAAGAGGACGGCGGCAGCCCTGATACCGGAGGTTTACACCCTCCGCCGCCGGGACGATTTCTCCTATTACGGTGACCGGAGTGCCGCAGCGGGCGGCTACGGCCCGGCGGATTTCCTCCACGGCTTCCGGCCGGCAGGTCCAGAGTAGCTCGAAATCCTCGCCGCCGAAGAGGGCGTAGTCCAATGGGTCCTTCCCGTAGGCGGCCGCCGCTTCCCGCACGTCCGGGGATATGGGGATCTGTTCGCCGTACAGGAGGGCGCCCACGCCGGAGGCCGAGGCGATCTCCTTTATTTCCCTGGCCAGGCCGTCGCTGATGTCGTCGGCGGCCGTCAGTCCCCCGGCCTCCACCGCGGCCCGGGTTTCTTCCACGCGGGGGGTGGGCCGGAAATGGCGCTTCCGCAGGCGGGCGGCCACTTCCGCGTCCACGGGTTTGGGGTTCAGGAGGATGTCGAGGCCCGCGGCCGAGGCTCCCAGGTCGCCGGTAACCAGGATCACGTCTCCGGGACGGGCGGTGGACCGGTACAGGACGGCCCCGGCTTCCACCCGGCCTAGAATGGCTACGTTGACGATTACGGCGCGGGGAGAGGCAACGGTGTCCCCGCCGATGATGTTGACGCCGTAGAGGCGGCAGCAAGTCTTCATACCCCGGTACAGTTCGTCGACGAATTCCACTTCCTGGTCGGGGTACAATCCCACCGATATTAAGATTTCCAGGGGAATGCCCCCCATGGCGGCGATGTCGCTGATGTTCACCGCCACCGCTTTATAGCCGATTTCGAAGGGGGTGGCGGTTTCCAGGGTGAAGTGGATGCCCTCTACCAGCATATCGGTGGAGGCCAGGAGGAGATGGTCTCCCCCGGCGTGGAGAACGGCGGCGTCGTCGCCGATGCCCTGCAGGACGCGCTCCGGCTTTACGAGGCAGCCTTCTTGGATGCGTTGGATGAGGCCGAATTCGCCCAGGTCTTTGAGGCGCAACGATAACGCCCTTTCCTTTTGGCAGACTTCCCCTCCTATATTGCCATAAGAAAAGGGCCGGCGCAAGGTGTTCTCTTCCGACCAGTCACCGGACTGCCATACTGATCAGGTTTTGGAGGTGGGCCAGCAGGTCTTTGAGGCGCTCCCGGGCAAAGGGGTCGGTGGGATCCAGCTGGAGGGCGGACCAATAGTGGCCTATCGCCTGGGCAGGCCGGCCGTGATAATCGTGGATCACTCCCAAAGCCAGGTGGGCTTCGAGGTCCCGCGGGTTTTTCCGCACCCGTCCTAAGTATTCCAGAAAGCGGGAGCCGTCTTCCAAGTAGCTCCGCTCGAAGAAGAAGTCCCCGATCTTTACCCTCACCCAATCTCCCTCCCCCGCTCTTCCTATATATTTACGGCCGCGGCGGGAGGAAAATGATGCTCAATTCAACTTGAGGACCCGGGGCCTCCAGCCCAGCTCGCGTGCCAGGGCGGCGTAGGCGTCCTTCCTCGTCGCCCCCAGGGCCACCAGCACGGCTTCCAGCATGTTGGCTGAGGGGGCCGTCTCCCCCCACAGGGGTGAGGTGGTTACCAGGTAGCGGGCTCCCAGCTGCTGCAGGAGCCGGCGGTCTTCGGCGGTGGTGCCGGCGGCGATGACGATTTTCCCCTTTAAAGTGGGAGGCAGGTGGCTGCGGATGAAATGCCAGTTGCCGGCAATGATGTCCGCCTCCCGGTAAAGGAAGGCCCGGCCCCGACCGGGGGCCTCCTGACGGGAGCCCAGGGGATAGAGGTATTTAAGGGGGATGCGGGCCAGCAGGGGTAGAGTGCAGCGGGCTATGGCCGCAAAGGAAGGCAGGGACAGGCTTACGGGCAGCTTTAAGGCGAAGGCCGGGTCGCCGGCCAGCACGCGGCACCCGGCCTCGGCCAGGGCATAGGCGAGCCAGCTGCGGTCTAAAACCGAAACCACCAGGGCCGTCCGGCCGGCCAGCTTTATTCCTTCTTCCTGCAGGGCCGCTACGCTCCAGGGATCCACGGCTTCCTTCCAGCCGGAACCGTCCACCAGGGGCGTGCCTTTAACCCGCTGCTTTAAGTACTGGCCCGCCGGGCACGGCACGCGGTATTCTCTCACCTGGTAGAAGAAGTTGGCGCCCCCCAGCCCCAGGGCGGCCGCCTTCCCTTCCAGGGATTCCAGGAGCCGGCCGGCTTCGTTGAGGTCGCCTCCGCAGCCCAGGCGCTCCACCAGAACGGGAGTGCCCCGGAGGTCCAGCCGGTAGCGGTAATTTCGCCGGGGAGTGCCCAGGCTGACGCTTACCACCCGGAGCATGTTATCCCGCCGCCGCAGCTTTCAAGCGGCGCACCAGGAGCTCGGCGAGGACGGCGTAATCTTCGGTGGCCAGGTGCTCGGCCGCCGAACCGTCGAAAAGGATGGTCCCGTTGGGAGGCACTTCTTCGTCGCCGGCCCACAGGGAGATACATACCGGTACCAGGGGAAAGGGGTAAAGAATCATCCCCGCGTGCCCTACGGTAGCTCTTTCTCCCCCCAGGGCCCGGCCGGCGGCGAGGAACTTCTCTAGGTCGAAGCCGAAGGTTTTCACCAAGGGCAGTACGGACCGGGAATAGAAGGGCTGCTGGTACAGGGAGCCGCCGGGAAGCTCCTTGAAGGAAATCCACCGGCCCTGGAGGGAGGTTCCGCTGCTGGCAAGATAGTGGAGGATCAGAACCTGGCAGCGGGTGTCTACCTCCCCGCCTCCCTCTCCGTAGACCTGCCCGCCGGGGTACCGGACGCGGTAGACGGATTCCAGGGAGGGACAGTGTATTTCGCCGGTGTCCTCCTGCCAGCGTACGTTTTTTCTGGCCGCTATTTCTTCGGGCGAAAGGTCCCGGAGCCGCTCCCGGGCCAGTTCCAGGGTGACGTTTAAATTGTAGGGCATTCTGTCCATGACCCTTTGTTTCCCCCTAAAGACAAGGATAAATAAAAAAGCCAGCCCGTCAGGCCGGCCCGTTAGTCTTAAGCTAAAGGAGCGGTGATGCAGTTTTTCTCCTTTTCTTCCTCGAGAAAGGCCTGCAGCTCTTCCTCGGTCAGGATGCGGTAGTCCACTTCCTCCCCCTCAATCCACGTCAGGAGATACTCCACGGCCTCGCCCCCTGTACCTTGTATACATTATTCTTATCTATAGCATAGCATTCCAGGCGCCCTATTTCAAGCTTGACTTTGAGAATTTCTTTGGCTATAATGTTTATTGCATTGAGGGAGCGCCCGTAGCTCAGGTGGACAGAGTAACGGAATCCGAGTCCGGAGGTCGCAGGTTCGAATCCTGCCGGGCGCGCCAACAATCCATGCGCCAGTAGCTCAGCTGGTAGAGCAGCTGACTCTTAATCAGCGGGTCGTGGGTTCAAATCCTACCTGGCGCACCAACAAAATCAAGGCCTCCAAGCCTCGCACCTTATAGAATTTACTGCAGGAGTGCGGGCTGTCGGAGGTTTTTTTGTTTATCTCTCCACGCGTCAGGTTTTTGTTCCTGGCTACGGCTTCCTCTGTGAGACAGGGGAGGACGTGGCTGTGAGTATCCATAACCACGCTTATTTGGCTGTCCCCAGACGTTCCTAAACCACCCCGGGGTGCTCCCTCATCTCCAAAAGCCACGCGGCAAAGGTGTGGTCTAGCCAGGGATTTGTGCCGCTTTTTTCCTGGCTACCCCAGGAGCGCAGTAAATTCCTCTACAGTGAGGCCGGCTTTGCGTATCAGCGCCCGCAAGAGGCCCCGGTCCAACTCCCTATGGAGGGGTATGGTCAATATTACGGGCGTGCCCCGCTGGACCATGCTCACGTGGCTTCCCTTTTGCCTTGCTACACGCCATCCGGCCTTCTCAAAGGCCCTGACGGCCTCTTCCCCCCCGAGCACACCGGGAGCTTAGGCCTTATATAGCGACCTCCACTTCGGCAACCTCAAAGGCTGGGGGAAGCTGTGGTGCCTCTCCGGTTTCAAGATACAGCTCAATCGCCTCCCGAATGTTTGCCAGGGCCTCTTCTCGCGTCTTCCCCTGGGATAAACACCCAGGCAGTACCGGGCATTCGGCTATGATAAAGCCGTCCTCGCCCTTGGTTAAGATTACGGGTAGTTTCATCCTGTGGCCCCTCCCTTCCGGGTTATACTACCTGCAAGCGCCCAGTGGCTTTCTCCGCCACGTGCTTAGAAAGGTTCACGACCAATATATCATACACCGGAGAGGCTCTCAATTAAACCTCCTCCTAGCGCGCCCCCACTTTCGAGCCAAGGCAGGCCTTCCCCGCAAAAAGTGCGGATAACTCGAACCTCCGCCAGTTTATTTTCAGTTCCGCCGAAAGGTGTTGTGTTTGCGGTTATCGAACCCACTTCGAACCTCCTGCGCCCGACTTTGATGCGGTCGCTAAAGGGCGGCATTTCTTAGCTATTGCGTTTTTCTCCCTCACCCTTAACACGGGCCTGTAAAACTTCTAGGTCTTGCGGGCGGCCCCGCAAGAGGACCTCTACTCCTTGGGGCATATATCTTTCCTTCACCACTTCTACCCTATCCCTGGCCCTGGCCAGTTCCGCGAGGTGGGTAAAGGGTACCCAGAGGGTGGCTTCCTTTAGAGGGAAGAGTTCTTCTTCCAGGCGCCTCAAAAGGACCGGAAGGTTGGTGCCGTGGAGGGCCGAGATGGCCAGGCCATCCAGGGGGAGCATACCCGTGAACTTATCTGCTTTGTTGTAAACTTTAAGGAGGGGACGATGGGCCAGGTCCAGTTCCTGTAATATGCCCTCTACCGCCGCCACCTGGCGTTCCATGTAAGGGCTGGTCAGATCAATAACATGGAGCAGGAGATCGGCAGAGGCTAGTTCTTCTAAGGTGGCTTTAAAAGCTTCTTTTAGCCTGGCCGGCATGTGCTGGATGAAACCAACGGTATCGGTAAGTAATACCTGGCGTCCGGAAGGTAGCCGGATGCGCCTGCTAACGGGGTCGAGGGTGGCGAAGAGGCGGTCTTCGGCCAGGACCTTATTTCCGCTTAAAGAGAGGGCGTTGAGGAGGGTGGACTTCCCCGCATTGGTATAACCTACTAGAGCCACTACGGGGACGGCGTTTTTAACCCGGCGCCGGCGCAAGGCCTCGCGGTTGCGGCGTATTTCTTCCAGTTCCCGGCTTAGGTGATATATACGCCGGCGGACGGAACGGCGGAGCACTTCAAGTTTAGTTTCTCCGGGGCCCCGGGTTCCGATGCCTCCTCCCAGGCGGGAAAGGACTTCTCCCAGGCCCAGCATACGTGGATAAAGATAAGTAAGGCGGGCAAGCTCTACTTGGATCTTCCCCTCCCGGGAATGGGCCCGCCGGCGGAAGATTTCCAGGATTACCTGGGTACGGTCCCATATCTCTGCTTTGTCTAGCTTCTCTTCAAGCCTTAAGATCTGGCGGGGAGAAAGTTCCAGGTTGAAAATGACAGCTTCTATGTTTTCTTCTTCCACCCTTTCCTTCAGTTCCTGAACTTTGCCCTCTCCCAAAAGGTAATTGGGGTCCGGGCGTCGGTGTTGAAGCAAACAGCCTCTAATTTCTATATCTATGTTTCGGGCAAGTTCCGTCAGCTCCGCCAGGTTGTAAGAAATCTCCTCATCCTTTTCTTCCTGGGCCAGGTAGCAAAGAATGCCCCTTTTCACGCCGGCTCCTCCTCGGGGTTTAGGTCCAAAAAGAATCGGTACATCTATATTATAAATGCAGGTTAGACAAATCTTGGGCGTTTCCTTCCAGGACCCCCGTATTGTTGTTTTATAAACGACAAAAGGGGGTTTTACCCCCCCTAGAACAAAAGCAAATTGGAAGAAAAGCTTATTAGCGGATCTGGTGGGCGGCGAATTCGCATTCTTACAAAAGGCCGGGCGGCCCGAAGAAGGCGCAGCCCGGCCGGAGCTTAAGGTCGACAGGCGGTTAGGTTGAGGCTTTGCCTTCGGGCCAGAAGTTGCCCCACCGCAGCATGAGGGAGATGGTCAGCAGGACCAGGCCGAAGGGTAAAAGGGTAACGGCCACTTCCACGGCAGAAGGGACGTACGACCAGAAGTCGACAAATATGGTCCCGTCCGGCCTGAATTCTCCCAGGGCGATGGGGTAGTTCCACCCTTCCACCTCCACTCCCGGCAGGGATAGGTGCAGGGGGAAGAGGTTGTAGGCGGCGGGCATTAACAGAAGGCGGTTGGCTAAGATGCCGGGGAAGACCACGAGGCTCCCCAGGAGAAGGGAGGTCCGGGTTGCCTTCCCGCGGGCCGTGAGGAAATATACCATGGTGAAGGCCGGAAGGGCCAGTTCCAGGAAATACAGCCACCCGTACCGGCCGAAAAGGAGGTGAAGGGGACTTAGCTCCTCGGGTGAACCCCACCACCAGCGCACCAGCAGTTCGTTGGCCGTAAAGAAGAAATGGACCATCAGGGCGCCGGCCGTGATGTGGGCCAGGCTGTGAAAGGCTGCCCGGTGCCGGTCGAAGCCCTCCCTCCCTACCACCAGGAGGGAAACCACCAGCACCAGGCCTGTTCCCGAGGCCACGGCCTTGGCTATGAAATCCGGCGCCAGCAGGGCCGAGTTCCACCAGTTGCGGGAGGCCTGGGTGGCAAAAATCCAGGCGGTCACCGTATGAATGAGGACGGCCACCGGAAGACCCACCAGGGATATCCTCCGAGACCATTTCCGGGAAATCTCTTCTACTTGATCAAGGGATAACCTCTGGGTCCAGGCGACTAGAAGGCCGTGTCCTTCTTTTTTCCAATCGGGCAGGAGCTGGAAATAGATGCTCAGGAAGGTCAGCAGTAAATAAGTGCCGACTACTATTAAGTCCCATATCAACGGAGAGCGGAAGTTGGGGTGCAGGAGCAGGTTATAGATCCGCTCCACCCGTCCCAGGTCGGGGAGGATGATGGCTCCGGCGGCCAGAATACTGGCAAAGGCGCATAAAGAGGATATGCGGCAAAAGGGCTTTAGGTG
This sequence comes from Thermanaeromonas sp. C210, assembly GCF_013167955.1. NCBI lineage: Bacteria > Bacillati > Bacillota > Clostridia > Neomoorellales > Neomoorellaceae > Thermanaeromonas > Thermanaeromonas sp. C210. The sequence continues at coordinate 493,206 of NZ_BLWF01000003.1, read as the reverse complement.
CCGGACATTGAAGAGGTAGACCGAGGAGGAAATGATCATGCCGCCGGCGGCAATGCCTACGAAGAAGGCAAAGGTGGCTATATAGAGGCCCCAGCTAAAGGGATTGCGCATATGGGTAACGATTAACCCCCGGGCAAGCTGATAACCCCAGGCTCCCAGGCTAACTACCAAAAGGAAGATGGCCGCGATAAGGACGCTGTTTTCCCTTCTCATATTTCTCCCCTCCTATTGCCGCGACCCGGCGGGCAGCAGGTAGTAGACCTTGGGCGAAGTGCCCAGTTCTTCCCGGAGCCGCAACGCGGGTCGCTCCCTTACCAGGCGGCTTATTTCCGAGTTGGGGTCCTCCAGGTCTCCGAAGGTACGGGCCCTTGCCGGGCAGGCCTGGACGCAGATGGGGTTCTCCCCCTGATCCACGTACTGGATACAAAAGGTACATTTTTCTGTGATGCCCCTGGGGCGGTCGGGGGTGTAAACCAGGCGTCCGGTTTTGTCGTAGTGGTCAAAGGGGTAGCCGTAACTGTAGCCGGGACTGTATCCTGCCCTGGTCTTCGCTTCTCGGGGGTCTTCCCAGTTAAACTGCCGGACACCGTAGGGGCAGGCGGCCATACAGTACCGGCAGCCTATACAACGCCGATAGTCTACGAGTACCAGTCCCCGCTCGTCGGTGTAGGTGGCCCCTACCGGGCACACCTTTTCGCAGGGAGGGTTTTCGCAGTGCTGGCAGGAGACGGGCAAGAAGTACATCTGAATTCGCCCGTTTTTCCCGGCCGCAACCTGGTGCTCGGGACTGCCGGGGGTGAAGACCCGGTTCCACCAGGTGCCCGGCGGCTGGGCATTATGTTCTTTGCAGACCACCATACAGGTACGGCAGCCGATGCAGCGGTCGAGGTCCACCACCATTCCCAGTTTCATTAGGATTCACCCACCTTTCGGACATCGCAAAGGGCTTCGTTCCAGGCGGTGTTGGGGGCCCAGATTCCCGGTACGAAGTAGACCTCGTGGGTGGGCTTAATGAAGGGATAGGTCAGGGAGTTATAGGAGTCCCCGGCCAGATAACGGCTCCACCAGCCCTGCTCGAAGATTACTATATTGCGGGCCATACCGGGGTCCAGAACGGCGTATCCTCTCACCCTGCCCCGGTCGTTGTAGGCTTCCACGAGATCCCCTTGTTCGATCCCCTTGGCCGCGGCGTCTTCGGGGTTCAGGAAGATCTTGGGCCGGTTGTCCTGGAGTTCGTTCAGCCACACGTTGTTGGAAAAATTGGCGTGAACGCGGTAGAGGGAGTTGCGGGTAAGGAAAACAAAGGTGTATTTATCCTTAACCGCCGGATTCAGGGCGTACTCGCTCTCTTCAAAGGGCGGTTTGTGAACCGGCAGGGTTTCGCCCAGGGTTTTAAAGGTGTCCTCTTCTTTGTAAAACTCTATCCTGCCGCTTTTAACAAACTGGGCCGTGGCTTCCAGGGCCGCTGGACGGCTCCGGGGCGGGAAAGGCCTCTTAAAGTGGACCTGTTCATAGAAAGGTATCTGCCGGTCCCCCGGGACTTCGGATTTAAGGCGGACGGGACCCTGCTTCAGTTGTTCCAGGGTTATGCCGGCCACCGGCGGACCGCCCGTTTCCAGGAGCAGCTCAATGGCCTTTTCGGCTGCGGCGTTTTCGTCCAAGCCGGGGAAGAAGTGCTTTTCGAATTCGGGATTGAGCCTCCGGGCTATCTCCCGGGCGATCCAGAGCTCCGACCTGGACTCGTAGAGGGGCGCAATGGCCGGCTGCTGGAGCTGCATATAGGGATGGAGGGGGGTGGTGGTGAGCTCGACCTTTTCATACCAGCTAGCCACCGGCAGGACCACGTCGCTGTATAGACAGCTGGTGGTCATCTGGTTGTCCATCCCCATGATAAACTCCAGTTCGCCCTTCTCGGCCATCTGGCGCAGGCGGCCGGCCATGTTGTGCTGGTCGAAGGGATTTCCCCAGCCGAAGATGAGGGCCTTGACGCCCTGGGACGGCCACGGCGCCTTCATGCCGGGCGTGGGGCCGTGGAGGATGTAAAGCCAGGGGAGCCACCGGGGCGGCCGGGGGAACCACCAGGCCTTGACGTCAAAGCGGATCTTGTACTGGCCAGCGTAGGTGGAAATCCCTGCGCCGGGACGGCCGATGTTGCCGGTGAGTACGGGCAAGAGAGCCAGGGCCCTGCCCTTTAAGTCCCCGTGGTACCACTGGTAGTTGCTGGCTCCATAGATCACGTGCAGGGGCCGCGTGGTGGCCATTTCCCGGGCCAGGCGGACGACGGTGTCGCCGTTAACGCCGGTTTCTTGTTCCACATAGTCCGGGGTGTAAGCTTGCAGGTGTTCCTTTAGCAGCTGGAAGACCGGCTTGGCCTTCACCCTTTCCCCGCTCTTCAATTCCACTTCGATTTCCCCCTCCAGGAGGACATCGGGAGGCATTTCCATTTTTTCGGGATGTACTACCAACGGCCGTCCGTTGTAGGCTACGAAGGCCTCCCGGTAGGCGGGGACGTCCGCCGGTCTGTCCAGTCCCCTGACCTCGGCGGCCCGGAGGCGGTTCATGTTATCCAGGCGTACCAGGAGGGGCAGGTCGGTGAAGGTCTTGATGAAGGCTTCGTCATACAGCTTCTCCTCTTGGAGCACCCGGGCCATGCCGAGGGCCAGGGCAGCGTCGCTGCTGGCCTTCAACTGGATCCATTCGTCGGCCTTGGCCGCCGTGGGAGAATAATTGGGGTCGAAAACGACCAGCTTGGCGCCCCTGTTGCGGGCTTCGATTAATAGATCGGAATCCATAAGGCGGGTAACCATGAGGTTGGACCCGAAGACGGCTATATACCTTGAGTTAAGCCACTCCAGGGGTTCGAGTTCCTCCGACTGCACGCCGAAGGTTTGGGGCCAGAACATGGGCAGGTCCCCGTTTTTGTCGTAGGGGTGGATGAGATTCCAGCCGGCCAGGGTGGAGAGGGCGATCCAGGCTCCCTTTTGGACGTGGCCGGTGCCCCCCACCTGGAAGCTGAAGCAGACGGATTCGGGACCGTACTTGGCCGCAATCTCTTTGAGACGGCCCGCGGCGAAGTCCAGGGCTTCCTCCCAGGTGACTTCTTTGAACTCTCCCTTGCCCCGCTCGCCCGTCCTGATCAAGGGTTTTTTCAGGCGTTCCGGACCGTAGATCATATTGATGTAGCTGAGGCCCCTCAAGCAGCCGCGGGGGCCATATTCGGGTTCGGGATAGTCATCGGTGGGAAACAGGGCCTTTATCTGGCCATCCACCACCATGGCCTTAATCCCGCAGGAAGCGGTGCAGTTGGGGGAGCATACGGAACGCACGTATTTAACGGTCCTTTGCCCCCCATTCTCCCCCCGCACCTGGGGTATAAAGTATTGACCTGTAGATCCTACGAGGGCCGCCGCGGCGGCCGAAGCCTTTAAGAACTGCCTCCGGTTGAGCTTAAACTTCCCTCTTTCCATAAATTCACCTCCGCCGAAGACTGATAAAGTCTTAGTGCCTCCCCGGGGTGGTGTTTACCCTTTGTTGCACGCGTCGGCGACCGGTCCCTTGTGCAAGTACTAGCAATATTTATGCCTGAAACACCAAGAGCCCTGGAACTAAGGATTCCAGGGCTCCGGGCGCCGATTTATCCTGCCGGGGTATCGAAAATCGTAGAAACCTTTCTAGATTATTAGAGAGGGATCTTTTCCAGGCGGCAGGCCCCTACTTTAGTGAGGGGCTGGCGTGAGCAGGGATCGGTCAGCCGGCTTGTAAGGTGGTTGGCCGCCTGGGGGTGAGCTTCCTCTCCCGGGTCTAAATCCCCGAAGTGAAAGGGCAAAAAGACCTCTCCCCGGGCCACCACATCGGTAATACGGGCGCGCACCTTAACCCACCCGTGGGGGGAAACGACTTTGACCCAGTCTCCCTCGCCGAGGCGTAAAGCCCGGGCATCCTCCGGGTTGATTTCCACAAAGGCATAGGGCACGAGGGCGTTCAACTCCGGAATGCGTTTGGTCTTGGTGCGGGTATGATAATGTTCGATAACCCTGCCGGTGTTGAGCCAGAAGGGATAATCCTCATCCGGCAAGGGGGCCGGCGGCCGGTAGGTCACGGCCCAGAGGCGGGCGCGACCGGGGCTTTCGTTGAAAGGTCCATAGTCCTGGGAATCTTCGGCCGCGGTGGGGAAAACCCCATTGGTATAAAGGCGCGGGCTGCCCTGGGGGCTGCCTTCGGGACAAGGCCACTGGATGCCGCCGCGGGCCTCGAGGAGGTCATAGGTAATGCCGGTCATGTCGTTGGGCCGGCCTCTGGTTAACTCCCGCAGTTCGGCGAAAGCCTCTTCCGGGTGCTGCCAGGGGAATAGTTCTCCCGCCCCCATCCGCCGGGCGATCTGGCATATAATGGTTAGGTCGTCCTGGGCCTGCCCCGGAGGGTTTACCGCCTTGCGGACCAGGTTTACCCTGCGTTCGGAGTTGGTGATGGTGCCCGTTTTCTCCCCCCACTGGGCGGCCGGGAAGAAGATATCGGCCAAGGAGGCTGTTTCCATGGGATAAAAGATGTCCTGGACCACCAAGAAGACGCGCTCCAGCTGCTTGCGGACGTATGCCTGGTGGGACAGGGAGACGGCGGGATTAGTGCCGATGACCCATAAGAACTGCAGCCGGCCGGAATCAATGAGTTCCAGCATGGTATTAATGTCGCGGGTGACCGCGGGCAAGATCCCTTCGTCCACACCCCAGTGGCGGGCCACTTCCTGCCGGTGCCGGGGATTGCGGGGGTTGCGCAGGCCCGGCAGGCAGCCGGCTCCACCTATTTCCCGCATACTGAGGGCGGAGGCCTGGCCGGTGAGGGAGAAGGGGGCACACCCCGGCCGGCCGATCTTGCCGGTAAGGAGGTGGAGGGAGTTGATGAGGGTAACGGTATCCACCGGCTGCACGCTCTGGTTTACACCCTGGCAGAAGACGGTAACCGCCGTGTCCGCCCGGCCGAAGAGGCGGGCTGCGGTTACGATGTCCACGGCCGGGACGCCCGTCAGCTCCCCAGCTACCTCCGGGGGATAATGACGGGCGGCTTCCGCCAGCTCGTCGAATCCGGCGGTGGACCGGGCGATGAAGGCTTTGTCGATTAAGTCTTCTTTTATTAAAACATGTATGATTCCGTACAGCAGGGGGATGTTGGTGCCGCAGCGCAGCCGAAGGTGCAGGTCGGCCGCGGACGCCGGCAGCGTCCGTCGCGGGTCCGCTACCACGATTTTGGCGCCTCTATGCTGGCGGTTGCGCAGGATCCGCTGCCACAGCATGGGGTGCATTTCGGCCGGGTTGGCGCCGAAGATGAAAATAACCCGGGCTACGTCGAGGTCTTCATAACAGCCCGGCGGAGCATCGACGCCGAAGGATCGGATGTAGCCGGATACGGTAGAAGCCATGCAGAGGCGGGTGTTGGCATCGATGTTGGGAGTACCCCAGAAACCCTTGGCTAGTTTGTGGAGGGCATAATATTCCTCCATAGTCAGCTGGCCGCCGTGGTAGATACCCACGGCTTCCGGCCCGTACTGCTGCAGGGCATCTCGCACCCGGGCCACAAAGACCTGCTGGGTCTCCTCCCAGGTGGCGGGCCTCAGCTGGCCGCCTTCCCTCAGGAGGGGCACCACGGCTCGTTCGGGATGTTCCAGGGTTTTCCACTCATAGGTGCCCTTCAGGCACAGGCGGCCCCGGTTTACCGGGGATGAGGGGTTGGGCCTAACGGCCACGGCCCGGCCCCCTCTTGCCCCGAGGTAGAGGCCGCAACCGGTTCCGCAGTACCCGCAGGTGGTGTAAACCCATCGGTCGGCCGGTTCCTGATGGGGGTCCAACAAGTTCTCCAGAGTACGGCGCAGTTCCACGGACATGGTTTCTCTTCCCTTTGCTCTGCTGGAATGGTAAGGGGAGTTTATCATTCCAGGTTATATTTTTTTAGTTTCTGGTATAGGCCGGAAGGGTGTATGCCCAGCAGGCGTGCCGCTTCCTGCTTATTGCCCCCTGCTGCCCGCAGGGCCTTCTTAATGGCCGCCTGCTCGGCCCGGGCCACCGCTTCCTTAAGCTGCAGGCCGTGGGGACCGCCTTCCCCTCCGAAGCCGGGGGGTAGGTGGTGCAGCCGAATGACTTCTTCCTCCGGCTCCAGGAAGTTAAAGGCGTATTCCAGGACGTTCTCCAGTTCCCGCACGTTCCCCGGCCAGGAGTACTTTTTAAAGAACTCCTTTACCTCCGGGCTTAAGGAACGGACCGCTAGCCCGTAGCGGCGGTTAAACCTCTCTATAAGCATTTCGCATAGAGGCTCGATATCGGCGGGTCGCTCCCGCAGGGGCGGGATGTGAAGGGTTATGACTGCCAGGCGGTAATAGAGGTCCAGGCGGAATTTGCCCTCTTTGACCTGGGCCTGCAGGTCCTTATTGGTGGCGGCAATTACCCGGACGCTTACCCTGATGGTCTTCCTGCCGCCCACCCGCTCAAAGGCGCGTTCCTGGAGCACGCGCAGCAGCTTGGGCTGCATAGTCAGGGGGAGGTCGCCGATCTCATCCAGGAAGATGGTACCTCCATCCGCCAGCTCGAACTTACCGGGTTTACCTCCCCGGACGGCCCCGGTGAAGGCTCCCTCCTCATATCCGAAAAGCTCGGCCTCCAGCAGGTTTTCCGGAATGGCCGCACAGTTGATCTTGACCAGGGGTTCCCGACCCCGGGGGCTCGCCAGGTGAATGGCCCGCGCAAAGAGCTCTTTACCGGTGCCGCTCTCACCCAGGAGCAAGACGTTGGCCTCCCCACGGGCTATGCGGGCGGCCTGGCTTTTTAGACGCTGCATCTCCGGGCTGACACCGATGATCTCGGCAAAGGGTGACCGGTTCTGTTGCAGCGTCTCCAGCTCGTGCTTGTATAAAAGGAGTTTATTTTCCAGGATCTCAAAGCGGCGGCGAAAGTCCCTTATACTTTCTAAAGCTACGGTGTCCTGGGATACGACCCGGCCCACGCCCCCCAGGATTTCGCCGCTTTTTTTCAGGGGAACCTCGGCCACGAGGAGCTTTTGACCCTCGAACTCCAGGCCGGGATCGAGGTAGGGCCGACCCGTAGAGAGGACTTCGGGCAACCGCGTAAAGGGGATGATCTCCCTTACCGGGCGGTTCTCGACCCGCCGGTCATCCAACTTCAGGAGGGCCCGGTAGTTATCGTTGCAGTAGACCACCCGGGCCTCCTTGTCCACTACTACCAGGCACAGGGGCAGTTCGGCCAGAAGGGCCTCATAGAGGTCGATAAGGTTTTGCCGGGACGGCAGTTCCTCTTCATAGGGTGAAGGTGAACCAACCGGTTCTAAAACGACGACGGCTCCCCCGTCACTCACCCCCAGGGGAAAATAGCTGATGCGCAGGGTATGGTTTAATCCGCGGTAGGTGGTACCCACCAGGGGGCGTCCGGTGGTGAAAACCTCGGCCAGGCGCGTGGAGGGGAATATTTCCGTTAACCTTCTTCCCCTCACCTCCTGTTCCGGAAGACCCAGGAAGGATAAAGCTTGGGGATTTATCCGGGTAACCCGGCCCGCGCCGTCTACCATTATAAAACCGTGGCGCAAGGAGGCCAGGACCTCGGCCAGTAAGTCTACCCGACCCGACACCAAAGGCACATCACCGCCTCAAGACCTCCAGAGTCCCTGCCGCCACTTATTATAATATAAAAGGCCCGGCCGTTACAGCCGGGCCTCGCCGGACCCCAGGATCTGGGAAATATTAACCGCGGCGGTTTTAACCCTTTCCGCCAGTTTACCGTGTAACAGCTCATCTGTTATACGGCTGCTGGGGCCGGAAACGCTCAGGGCAGCCACTACCCTTTGTTCGTGGTTTTTGATGGGGGCGGCGACACATCGCACTCCTTCCTCGAGCTCGCCCTTGTCTACGGCGAAACCCTGTTCTCTGATTTTTTCCAGCTCCTGCTCCAGCTCTTCAGGATCGGTAATGGTGGCCCGGGTGAAGGCCCTTAAAGGGGTAGTGGCCAGAAATCTTTCCCATTGGAAAGGACTGAGGAATGCCAGCAGTGCCTTGCCTGTGCCTGTGCAGTAGGCAGGCGTGCGGGTGCCCGGGCGGGCCAGCATTTTAATGATGTTTCTGGATTCTACTTGATCGATATACACCACTTCAAAACCGTCCAGCACGGCCAGGTTGGCCGTTTCGTTGAATTCCTCCACCAGCTCCCGCAGGTAAGGACGGGCCACGGCGCGTATGTCCAGGGAATACAGGGCTCGATTTCCGATTTCAAAGACCTTAAGGCCCAGGCGGTACCTGCCCTGGTAGGGTTCCTGTTCCACAAACCCCCTGCGGGCCAGGGTATTAAGGAGCCGGTGCACGGTGCTGATATGCAGCCCCATCTCGGAGCTTAAAGCCGAGAGCATGACCGGGCCCTCGGCGCGGGCCAAGGCCTCCAGGATGGACAAGGCCCGGTCCACGGCCTGAACGCCCTGGACTTTAGAATTCTTCCCTTCCCGTCCCTTCTGCTCCTGCGGCACCCTCTTTTCTCTCCTTTACGATATTTGAGGCGGCCTTCGGCGGCCGTCGGGTCTTGACCGCACCGACGGCCGCCCGGTGGGCCGGCGTTATCCTGGCCTCGCCTCACTACACCCATCCACGTACTTTCATGGCCCCGGCAATCCTGTTTACCGCCACCATATAGGCCGCATCCCGCATGGAGACTTTCTTGTCCAAATGCATCTGGTAAACGTCTTGGAAGGCGCGGACCATCATTTCTTCAAGGCGGCGGTTTACCTCTTCTTCCGTCCAGTAGTAATTAGTCAAGTTTTGTACCCATTCGAAGTAAGATACCGTTACCCCGCCGGCATTGGCCAGGATGTCCGGTATTACAAGGACGCCCTTGTCCTCCAGTATTTTATCGGCTTCCGGGGTCGTCGGGCCGTTGGCGGCTTCGGCAATTATCCGGGCTCTTATGTCCTCGGCTACGGCGGCCGTAATTGCGTTTTCCAGGGCGGCCGGGATAATTATGTCACATTCTAGGGCAAACAATTGTTCGTTGCTCAAAGGGGTCGTTCCCGGCGCTCCCTTGACGCTGCCGGTTTGTTGCTTAAATTCCAGCAAACTTATGGGATCTATGCCTTCGGAACGGTAGGCACCGCCGGTAGAGTCGGTCACGGCGATAATTCTGGCCCCCATTTCGTGGAGGAGCCTGGCTACCACGGAACCGGCGTTACCGAAGCCCTGGACGGCGACGGTAGCATTCTGCAGGGGAATACTTAACCGGGCGCAGGCCTCACGAATGGCAAAAACACAACCGCGGCCGGTGGCCTCGCTGCGTCCGGCCGAGCCCCCGATTTCCAGGGGCTTCCCGGTAATTACCCCGAAGGTGTTGTAGCCGTTGAGGCTACTGAACTCATCGGCCATCCAGGCCATCACCTGGGGGTTGGTGTAGACATCCGGGGCCGGAACGTCCTTCTCCGGCCCGATTACCTGGGCTATGCTTCGTACATAGGCACGGCTCAGTTCCTCGAGCTCCCGGCGGGACAGCTCTTTGGGATTGCATTTCACGCCCCCTTTGCCCCCACCCAGGGGGAGGCCGAGAACAGCACATTTTAAGCTCATCCAGATAGACAGGGCCTTTACTTCATCGGCATTCACTTCAGGATGAAACCTGATGCCACCTTTGAAGGGCCCCAGGGCGTTGTTATGCTGCGAGCGATAACCTTTAAAAACCCTGGTGCTCCCGTCATCCATTTTCACGGGAAAAGAAACCTCCACAAATCTCTGGGGCTCACTCAAAAGGTCGGCGACGATAGGATCGAGGTTCAAGGCCTGCACTGCTTTACGTATTTCCTGTTGAGCAGCCCGAAGAGGATTAGGTGAGGTTTCCTCTAATGCCATAAGATCTCCTCCCGCAGTAGTTTGATCTTGCGTGTCTTAAATACCTTTTTGCTCCTGGTGGTCACTGGCACCGTCTGAAAGCATGGACTATCCTTCAGCGGAAAGGTCGTTCCCGGCATTTTATGTAGATTTGCGCATCCTTCTGTTCCCCCTCTTAAGAATTTTGGGTTCTCCTTGCAGGAGAACCCTGCCTTAACCCCCGCAATTATTCTAAAAAAATCGTCAAACCGGTGTCAATGAAAGGTTATTTCGCTATATGAAAACATGAGCGTCCCAAAAAGCCCGCCGTTGGCGGGCCTTCAGGACTTCTTTTTTAAGTCGCACTGCACAAGGCCTTCATAGCATTCGTCGCATAGGAACTGGCCGCAAACAGGACAGATGCGCATGTCGCCTGGATTTACGTCCAGGCAGTCATAGCAATAGGCCGTATCGCAGTGACGGCATATAACGCCCTCTACCTTCTGGGCTTTACAGCGGTCGCAGACGGGTATCTTCACGGTTTTGCCCTCCTCTATATCTAGAGGTTTCATTAAATATACATTCGCTCAAAACCAGTAAAGTTCCTCTTGCCGCCGCCACAAGAAAAAAACTCCCTTCCGGGAGTCCTATAAGGGGGTATTCCTACTTGCCGACAGACCGCGTCATCCGGTAAGCTCCAGGGCTACGGCCCGGGCGGTTCTCCTGGCCACGTCCGGCATCACTGCTTTTACCTTGTTGCCGTTGGCCAAGAGACAGGCATTGGCTTCGTCGGTATCTATATGGAATTCCAGCCGGAAATTGGGGTGGACTCGCACCAGCACGTTTTTAAAGATCAGGCCCCTCTCCCCTTCTACGACAACGTCCACGGTGTCCTTGTCCTTCAGGCCGCACCTCTTGGCTTCCTCGGGGGGCATATGGATGTGGCGCAGGGCTATGATAACTCCCCGTTCGAGGGTGACCACTCCAGCCGGCCCTACCAGGACGCACCCCGGGCTGTCCTCCAGATGGCCCGAATCCCTAACCGGGGGATTGACTCCCAGCCTGAAACAGTCGGTGCGAGACACCTCTACTTGGGAGTACGGGCGGAGGGGGCCGATGATGCGCACGTTCTCCAGGACACCCTTGGGCCCCACTACGGTTACGGTTTCGCGGGCGGCAAATTCTCCCGGCTGGACCAGATCCTTAATTTTAGTCACGGTTGCCTCGGGTCCGAAGAGGATGCGGAAATGTTCTGGTGTAAGATGCACGTGGCGGCCGGAAACGCCTACGGGCACTTCTAACAGGGTTTTATCCATTCAGGGCCTCCTCCCCCTTGTCTGCCGTTCGTCATTTTAAATCAACCATTCGGCTCTCATTTTCTACCGTTCACCCCCATTATATTACCATTCGGGCTGCAAGGCAAGGGGGAGGAGTTAAATTCTCTAACAAAATTACCAATATTTAATCTGTACTGGATAGGTTAGGGTTTCTTTAACTTAGACTTAAGGCATTCCCCGCAGTTCCCGCCGCATGTAGGGTAAAGGGTGCTGCGGCAGCGGGGGCACCGCCCGAGCCCCGGCGTGGCCACGGGGTATCCGCAGCGGGGGCACTTGATATAACAGACGGACATTTACCCTCGCCTCCTATATGAGGATATGGGATATTATACCTCCCAGGAGGAAGGCCAGGACCAGAACACTGCTCCAGATGGTGACGGCCTGGCGCAGGCCCCTCTCCTTTAAGATGACCAGGGCCGAGGCAATACAGGGAACAAAGAGGGTGATGGTCACCAGGGCCACCAGCGTCTGCGGGGGTGTAAGGGGCAAAGAGTAAAGGCCTGCGGCGCCGAAGTCGCGGCGGATAAATCCCATTATAAAGGCCGTGGCCGCTTCCCGGGGCAGCTGCAGCCAGTTCACCGTCAGGGGAGCGAGGAAAGTCTGGATGAGAGATAAGAGCCCGCTCACCTGAAGTATCCCTATGAGAAGGGCGCCGGCGGCAAAGAGGGGAGTAGCCTCCCGGAGAAACACGTAAGTCTTGGTATAGGTCTTTTTCAAGACGTTTTCCGGCTGCGGCCAGCGCAGCGGGGGAAGGTCGATGAAGAGATCGCTGGGCTGCCCCGGCAGGACGCGGTTAAGGACGGTACCGGCAACCCCCAGCACGCTAAAAAGGACGAGCACATAGGCCAGGACGTATTTGGACCCCAGGGGGACCAGCATACTGGTAATTACCGCCAACTGGGCCGAACAGGGTATGGTTAGAGCCAGAAGAAAGGTGGCGATTAGTTTTTCCCGGGGATTCCCCAGGAGGCGGGTGGTAATGGTAGCCGCGGTTACGCAGCCCGCTCCCAGGATAAGGGGAATGATCCCCCGGCCGTTCATGCCCAGGTGCATCAGTACGCGATCGACCAGGACGGCAATGCGGGGCAGATAGCCCGAATCCTCCAGAAGGGAAAGGCATAGGTAGAAACCCACTACCAGGGGGAGCAGAAGGCCCAGGATGTAGGTGACCGTCATGGTGAGAAGGCCGAACTCCCCTATTAAGATGGTACCCAGGGCACTGTCTCCCAGGATGGGTGCGAGCAGCCCCCGTATGAAGGGTTCGTAATAACCCTGCATGATCTCCTCTTCCGTGATGGCTACCACGGTCTGGGCGATAAACACGCCGATGAACTGATAGAGGAGGTAAAGGGTGAGCAGTAACAGGGGAACGCCCGTGAGGGGACGGAGCATCCATTGCCCCAGGTGGGTCTTAAAGGAGGCCCGGGACATGTCTTCCCGGACTACGGCCGCCACTATCTCGTCTACCCGCTGCCGCCTCAGGAGGTACACTTCCTCCCGTTTGTCCATGGGCTTTACCCGGTGGCGGGCGGCCACCCAGGGATCGCCTTCTAGGATCAACAAGGCTTCCGCCCTGTTATGGACTTTGGGCAAAATAGGCCGGAGCATTTCCTCCAGGCCGGGCAAGGCCCGACCCAGTTGGGCGCGAGCCACCGCCTTTTTCAGTTCCTCTAAACCCTGCCTTTTAGTGGCCACGGTGGGAACCACAGGTACCCCCAACATTTCGGATAATTTAGCATGGTCGACCTTGAGGCCTTCCCTGGCGGCTTCATCGACCATATTGAGGGCTACTACCACTGGAAAGCCCATATCGATCAACTGCTGGGTAAGAAACAGGTCCCGGTCCAGGTGGACGGCATCCACCACGTTAATGACCACGTCCGCCTCGAAAATAATATCCCGGGCGACTCTTTCTTCGTCATTGAAGGAAGAAACCCCGTAAATGCCGGGGGTATCGATGATCACGTCGTTGCCTACCCGGCCGTGATGGATCTCAAGGGTGGTGCCGGGAAAGTTGGAAACATCGGCGTACAGGCCGGTCAAGGCATTAAAGAAAACGGATTTGCCCACGTTGGGATTGCCCACTAAAACTATCCGACGGCCTGCAGACGGCAAATTGAGGGGCGGCTTAAGGCTATGGCAGCTCACGAGTTTTCCCTCCTTTCCTTAAGACACCTTCTGGTATGCCACTACGGGCTCTATATGGATCCGCCGGGCCAGCCCCCGGCCGATGGCAATCTCCTGGTGATTGCGCCCCACGATAACCGGCCCGCGGGGAATAACCTCTTTGCAGGTGACCACCGCACCTTCCCAGAGACCGAACCGTATGGCCTGGCTGCGTATTTCCTTGCCGGGCAGCTGGGTAACGCGATAGAGATGTCCCTTTTTTGCCTGGTCCAGAGTCACGGTTTTCCCTCCTTGCGCCGCCTAAATGAGAAATATTTTCATCGACCTGTTCCTATTATAGAGTAATTGAAAACCATTGTCAATAAGTTGACGCAAAAATTGGGCGCCCTTTAGCGGCGCCCTTCTCTGCTTAGGATGTAGCGTATGTCCTGCTCCACCGGCAGGTGATAGGACCGGCAGAGCTGGAGCAAGCGTGACGTGGTACGCTCGCCCAGATATTCTTCCAGCTGCTTCAAATCCAGGTTGCTGGTGATGATGGCAGGCAGGTCGTGGATTAAACGGTAGTTGATTAGGGAGAATATTTTGTTGCGCGTCCACTCGGTATAGTTATGGGCTCCCAGGTCGTCCAGGATTAAGACCGGCGCGTCCCGGGCCGTGGTGAGGAGCTCCTGTTCGGTGGGGCTTTCTACTTCCGGGCGCCGGTCGTAGGTGGCGCGGATCTCATCCAGGAGGTCGGGCACGACCACAAAGAGCACTTCCTGGTGCATGGCCGTAAGGGCGTTGGCCACGGCTGCAGCCAGAAAGGTCTTGCCGCTGCCCACCGGCCCGAAGATGAAGAGTCCCCGCGGCGCCTCTCCCTGGACGTATTGGTTGACGAACTGCTTGCAGGCCTCCAAGCAGCGGCGGGCCGCTTCGTAGTAGGTGGTCCCTGTCAGCTCGTCGTAACGGTGCCGGGAATAATAACGCAGGTCGAAGCTGGCGAAAGTGTGGCGGCTGAGGTGAGGAGTGAGGTGAGCGGAACGAAGCCGGTTATGCCAGGCCTTGATCTGCATACACTTGCAGCGGTAGGCGCGGCCGTCGCGAAGGACTATTCCCCTGTCACCGCACTCCGAACAGGAAGGAGGGGGGGATCCATGGGAAGCCGAAGGTCCGGCTTCGGCGGCGGTAGACGGTCGTTGTAACAATTCGGCAGGTATTCGCAGTTTCTGCACAGGGCCAGTCCCTCCCCTTTATTTTCCCGGTTCCAGGCGGTAGAGTTCGCGGTATTTATCCTCGGTGGGAAGTTCCGCGCGTCTTTTCTTACCCGGCCTCTGCCTCAGCAGGCGTTCGTCATAGGCGACGGCCTCCTGGACCGTGCGGATGTTGTGGCGCAGCCAATCCTTCAAGATGGAATCGATGTAGCGAAAATTAAGGGCCCCGCGCAAAACGGCCCTTTTTAAAGCCTCGATGATCAATTCGGGTTTGAGATCAGGATTTTGATACCAGTCGGCAATCTGGCTGCTCTCGAAGGGCGACAGGGGACGCCCGAACTCCTTTTCAAAGGTCCGGTAAATCTCGCCAAGGCCCGTTTCGGAGATGGCGGTGCGGTCCTCGGGGGGTAAGGAATTCGGTTCCCTGGGGGTAAGGCCCCCGCCCTCGACAGCCATGACCTCCACCAGGCGGTGCCACAGGTTGCGTAAGGAGAAGGCATTGAACCAGCGGCCGGTGTCCGGGTTATAGTAGGGCTCCACGGTAATGAGCTGTTTCTCCATGAGTCCGGCGAGGACGTTTTTGGCTTCTTCACTATCTATAGATAGGTACTGGCTGAGCTTCTCCGGAGATGGAAAGCGGTCGTGCTCGATTTGCCGGCACCGCAACAGGTGGATAATGACCATAACCTCTATCTCTAAGAGGCCGAGGCGGGTATAATATTGAAGTAAAGGGCTGGGAATGGTCACAAGGCCGTCTTCAAACAAGGTGGCCAGAAGGTCGGCCGGCCACCGGCGGGATGCAGGCATCCTGGTTCCCTCCTACCCTGCACAGGGTTCCTCTGGGATTTATTATAGCACGGCCAGGGGGGGCAGGTCCAAGGGGGACCATCAGCTGAGCAATCCCCACCTCTTGGCCGGGGGTGATTTAGCTTTCGCTCGGCTCAAGTTGCTCGTTCATGGGCTAAATCACCGTCTTAAAACCGGGGATACGTCGGGTACCATCACCCGGTGGATCCCGCCGCATATTTCTCACCTACCCGGCCGGAAGAGGCCCGTGGCCGTCCGCCCTTTTTAGGGGTCCGTTATGGGTCCCGGGTGCGAGGAGGCTCTTTTTATATGGAAGTTATCGCCTTTATCGGTCCCAGCGGCACCGGCAAAAGTCACCGGGCGCTGGCCGTGGCCCATGATTACCAGACCGACCTCATTATCGACGACGGGCTCTTAATACGGGGAAGCCGTATCCTCGCCGGGGTGTCGGCCAAGGAACAACCCACCCGCGTTGGAGCCATCAAGACGGCCTTGTTCCTCGACCCCCAGCATGCGGCCGAAGTTAAGAAGCAAATCGCCGCCCTGGCGCCCTCCCGGATTCTCCTCATCAGCACCTCCCGGGAGATGGCCCGCCGCATTGCCGAGAATCTCGAATTGCCCGAGCCCGGCCTGTTTATCGATATCACCGAGGTGGCTACCCCGCGGGAGATTGCCCGGGCCCAGCAAATCCGCAAGCGCATGGGCAAGCACGTAATCCCGGTCCCGACGGTAGAAGTCAAGCCCAGGTTCAAAGGGCCCTTCATCGAGCCCCTCCGTACCTTTCTGCGGCGGCGCCACGCCCAGCCGGGCAAGAGCAAGAATCTCTGGGTAGAGCAAACTATAGTGCGACCCACTTTTAATATCTGGGGACATTTCTACGTGGCCAACAGCGTAATCGAACAGCTGGCCGCCCACCTGGTGAAGAACGAAGCCCTGTCGGACCCCCGGGTCCATGTAGAAAATACTCCCGCCGGTCTCATTCTCCACATTGAAGTGACGGGACGTTACGGTATGGACTGGAGGCCCTTCCTGCTGGCGGCCCAAAAAAAAGTGAAGGCAGGGATCGAGGAGATGACTTCCCTGCCGGTGAAGGCCGTAAATATTACGGTTAAACACCTGGTCCGCTAGGCGGTTTTAGCCGGTGGCCGCCGCCTTGGGGTATTTCATTTGGCGGGCTACGAAGCGCTCCATCCTGTTGAGGGCCTCGGTAAGTTCCTGCAAGGAGGCCGCGTAGGAACAGCGGATGAAGCCTTCCCCGCTGGGGCCGAAGGCGCCGCCCGGCACCACAGCTACCCGCTCCTCCTGTAAAAGCCGGGAGGCAAATTCTTCCGACGTCAGGCCGGTTACGGTAATGGAGGGGAAGACGTAGAAGGCGCCGCGGGGCTCAAAGCAGTCCAGCCCCATTTCCCTAAGGCGGCTTACCACCAATCGCCGCCGCTGGTCGTACTGCTCCACCATCCGGTCCACATCGGACCGCCCGTTGCGCAGGGCCTCCAGGGCCGCCATCTGGCTCATAATAGGGGCGCAGAGAATAGTGTACTGGTGAATCTTCACCATGGCGGCCAGGAATTCGGGATGGGCCGCTACGTATCCTATGCGCCAGCCGGTCATGGCAAAGGCTTTGGAAAAGCCGCTGATCAGAAGGGTGCGCTCCTGCATGCCCGGCAGAGAAGCAAAGGATACGGGCGGGCCGTCGTAGCGCAGTTCGGCGTAAATTTCGTCCGCCACCACCACAAGGTTGTACTGTTCTACCAGGCGGGCAATGGCGAGCATATCCTCCCGCCCCAGTACCGCACCCGTCGGATTGTTGGGGTAGCAGAGGACCAGGGCCTTGGTCCTGGGAGTAATGTACTTTTCCAATTCCCCAGCGCTGATGATGAAGTCCCTGGTGCGGCTCGTCGGCACCATCACGGGTACGCCCCCACACAACTGGGTGACGGGCTGATAAGAAACGTAACACGGTTCGGGGATGAGCACCTCGTCGCCGGGGCAGAGGATGGTACGGAGGGCCAGGTCCACCGCTTCGCTCGCCCCTATGGTCACCAGGATCTCCTTTTCCGGGTGATAGGAGAGGCCGAAGCGCTCTTCCAGATACTCTGCAATGGCCCGCCGGAGTTCGGGGGTGCCGTAATTGGAGCTGTACATGGTGTAACCTCTCTCCAGGGACTCTACGCAGGCCGCTCGGATATGCCAGGGGGTGACGAAATCCGGCTCACCCACTCCCAAGGAGATGACCCCTTGAGTATTGGCCACCAGCTCGAAAAAGCGCCGAATCCCGGAGGGCTGAAGGCCTTTGACTACGGGCGAGATAAATTTTTCAGGATCAAAACGGCCGGTTACGGTCACGGCTGCACCACCTGCCTGCGATCGGCTTCCGGGTCGTCGAAGATGATGCCGTCCTGTTTATAGCGCTTTAAAATAAAATGGGTGACGGTACTCTGCACATGCTCCAGGGTAGCCAGCTTCCGGGCCACGAAGTCGGCCACCTCCTTTAAACTCTTGCCCTGAACCAGGACGGACAGGTCATACCCGCCCGACATTAGAAAAACGGACTTTACTTCCGGATAGCGGTAGATGCGGGCTGCTACTTCGTCGAAGCCGACGTCCTGTTGGGGGGCTACTTTTACATCAATGAGGGCCGCTACCTGTTCCTCCCCCGCCTTCTCCCAGTTGATAAGGGTAGAATAGCCCAAGATAATCCTTTCCTCTTCCATACGGGAAATCTCCTGGGCCACCTGGTCGGGGGGCAGCCCCAACATGACGGCTATTTCCTTGGCCGAAAGACGGCTGTTGCCCTCTAAAAGGCGGAGTATTTTCGACCGCATGTTTCCCCTCCCTCCCTGTTACGGGGCGTAAGAAATATTAAAGCCTCCAGTCCCCAAGGGACGGGAGGCTTTCCCGCGGTACCACCCTTTTTGGCCTGGACGGCCCACCTCGGCGCGCCTCAAAAAGGCGCCTGGCCTTTAACGGGGCTCCTCCGTCCTGGCCTACTGGGCTTCTGGGTGTGAGAAGCCGTTCGGCAGGAAGCTCCGGGGTGGCTTTCGGTCGGCTCGCGGTTGCCGGGCTCTCACCGTCCCCGGCTCGCTGAAAACCGCCAGGCCGCCTACTTTCCCCTTCACGGCCTTTGAGGGTACTTAAAGGCTTGTAGCGCTATTTTAGCATCACGAAAGCAGACGTGTCAATACCTTCCGGGGCTGAGGTATAATCTTACAGAAGCAAACCTGTAATTGATAGGGCAGAACCCATCAGGAACACGAAAAAATACAAGATCGTAACAATAGCTGGGCAAAATGGCCCCCGAAAGGTGTACTACTCCCTCTATTGCCGTTCGTGGTAGTATCTACCACGCGCTTCTGCGGTTCCAGGCGAATTACGGCCCAGCGTGGTACTTTCGGGCAGGGGGTTTCACGCCCTTGCTTTCATGCCCTCCACCGCCCCGGGAAGGGGCAGACCGCGCCGCATCATTTTCTTACCAGGGTCGCCGCCCGGCGGTAAAACCCGAACCGCGCCGCCACCAGGAGAAGCAGGGCCAGCCGGTACTTCTCGTACCGCGCGAATTCCTGCTACTCCCGCCAGATCCAGTCCGCCGGCCGGTGGACATAGTCCGGGTCCTTATGCTGTCCGGCGTACCGGTCGGTAGGCAAAGAATACTGGGGCGAGGTGATGGGCGGAGAAAGCTTTTGGGAGCGGGGAGCGCGACTTTTTTATAGCCGGGCTTTAAGCCATGCCTCAGGCTTTGCACCAAGTCTACGCTAGCAGGCGCTGGCTGCCTCCCCTTAAGGAAGGGAGACGTCTGGCTCCGGGGACGCCCGTGATGCCCCGGAGCCAGACGAGCCTTTAGCGGTTGCGGGCCAGGAACGGTCTCATGCGCCGCAGTTTATGGGCCAGGGTAAAGGGATTCCGCAGCTCCTCGGCGGCCACCTTTACTACCTCGATCCCGGCCTGGCGGAAAAAGAAGTCCTTCCGCCAGTCGGGGGGCCAGGTGCCTATTTCAAATCCCAGTCCCAGGCGGGGCAGAAAGTAGGCCAGCTTGCC
This sequence comes from Thermanaeromonas sp. C210, assembly GCF_013167955.1. Classification (NCBI taxonomy): domain Bacteria; kingdom Bacillati; phylum Bacillota; class Clostridia; order Neomoorellales; family Neomoorellaceae; genus Thermanaeromonas; species Thermanaeromonas sp. C210. Next base: position 473,878 of record NZ_BLWF01000003.1, on the reverse strand, counting down.
CCCCCTTACCGCCACATTTTCTTTTATTTCTTCGCCGGGATAGGCCCTTTCCAGGGCTAGGCGCAGGTTGCGCCAGGATCCGGGCTCCGGAGGAGATGAAGGCTCCGCATCCGCGGAGGGCAAGGGGGCTGAAGGCCCTGCCTCTTCGGCCGCAGGCGCCTTCTCGACCTCCTCTTGGGCGGATTCAAGGAGATCGTACGTTTCATCTTCGCCGTCCTCGCCTTCACCCGTTACGGCCTCACCCTCTTCTGCCGGACCGCTCTCTCCAGCCCCCGCCGGCTCTTCCCGGGGGCTTGCCTGTGGCGGGGCCGTTAGGCCGGCCCTGTAGGCGGCAATGCCCCGGTCGATGATCTCCTCCAGGTCACGGGAAAAGGTGCCGAAGCTCTGCAGGATCTTGCGGTCGGGCAGCCGCTGGGCCACCAGTTGTTCCAGTAAAGCCCGCATATGTTGGGTGCGACCTTCCAGGGCTTCCACCAGGAGATCGCCCATCTGCCGGACCAATTCCACTCCCCGGGCTATAGCTTCTTCCCTTTCCTCGCCCTCTTTGAGGCCCACGGCAATTGCGCACTGGACCAGCTCGTCAACGGAGGCCAAAATATGGGATTCCAGCCTGGAATTGCGCACAAAAACCCCTCCCCGGTGGAGGTACTCCTCCCTATCAGTATATGCCCGGACGGGTAAAAGAGTACACCTTCCACATGGCGGGCGGGAAGAGGTGGGGCAAAGGTTTAATGGGCTGAAGGCCGTGGATACAAACCGGCCTCTTTCACAATGATGGGAATGATGTCTTCCCACATGACGGCCATGATGTGGACCCCGGCCACTCCTTCGATAGTTCGCAGGTGCTTGATCTGTTCAACGCATATGGCCACTCCCTCGGTCCGGGGGTCGGAGGCCTTTTCCATGCGGGCCACGATCTCGTCGGGGACGACCATGCCCGCCACGGATTTTTGCATGTACCGGGCGGCCTTGGCCGACTTGAGGGGCATGACGCCGGCCAGGATATAAGCTTTCTTGTGGAGGCCGCGCTCCCTGACCAGGGCCATAAAGCGTTCAAAGCGCTCCATATCGAAAATACATTGGGTCTGGATAAAGTCGGCTCCGGCCTTGATCTTTTTCTCCAGGCGGAGGACCCGGAATTCAAAGGGGTCGGCAAAGGGATTGGCTGCGGCCCCGATGAAAAAGCGTGGCTCATGCTCCTTGATTTCTTCCCCGCAGGCAAATTTTCGGTCGTCCCGCATATCCTTGACGATCTTCAGGAGCTGGATGGAGTCGACATCATGGACGTTCTTCGCCGTAGGGTGGTTGCCGAAGGACTGGTGGTCCCCTGTGAGGCAGAGGACGTTACGGATGCCCAGGCTGTAGGCCCCTAGGAGATCGCTCTGCAGGGCGATCCGGTTGCGGTCCCGTACGGTCATCTGCATGATGGGCTCTACTCCGGCCCGCAGCACGTGTACGGCGGCAGCCATACTGGACATGCGTACAATGGCCGTCTGGTTGTCGGTCAGGTTGGCCGCATCCACATAGTCTTTGAGGAGCTCGGCATGGTGCAGGATGCCTTCGGGCGAGGCGTGTTTGGGCGGTCCGATCTCGCCGCTTACCACGAAATGGCCCTGGGAAAGGAGGCGCTCCAGTCTGCTCTCCGTTTTCAAGCCCATTACATCCTCACATCCTCTCGTACCACTTTGCGCGGGCCGCCGTCGCGGGCTTTAGACCAGTCCTTGGGCGGCTGAATCTCCAGGAGGAGGTCAAGCTTGCCCAAGGCGCTCAGGCGCTCGTAGATAAGTTGCCAGGCACAGGGAATGTCAGGATTTACTTCACATTTGCCTCCCTGGGAACCGCCGCAGGGGCCGTTCAGCAGGCTTTTGGAGCAGCGGATTATGGGGCAGATACCGCCTGTCTTATGGAGGATGCATTCGCCGCATAGCCCGCAGCGCTCCTCCCACACCCCGTGTTCTACGGCGCCCCCGGCGAACTTGGTATTGAGGGCCGGCACCACCCATTTGTTAAAGCGCTCGGCCAGGAACTGGACGCCCACCCCGCAGGCCAGGGAAACGATACATTCCACATCTTCCGTTACGTATTTATCCAGGAGTTGCACGTATTCGGGGTCGCACTGGCGAGTGAGGGTTACTTCTACGGTTTCCAGGCTCTTCCCTTCTTTCTTGCGCAGCATGCGCAGGCTGGCGGCCAGGATTCCGGTCTCTTTTTCCCCCCCGGCCAGGCAAACCGTGACACAGCCCCCACAGCCCACTACCAGAATCTTGCGGGCCTCCCCGATCAGGTCTGCTACCTCCGCTAGAGGCTTGGGTTCCGCTACAATCACGTTTGCTCACCCGCCTTTTCTTCCTTTGTGGGGAAATAACCCCGGTTCAGGGGACTGGGCCCCAGGCTTTTAATTCTTTCGGTGAATTCCCGGGCGATTTCGGCAAAGCGCGGCCCCATGGAGCTGGATAAGTTGTACATTTCCAGGCGCTCGCCCCCGATGCCGATTTCGTCAAGGAGTTTTTTGGTGTATTCCACCCGCTTTCTGGCCCGGATGTTGCCCTTGAGGAAGTGACAGTCCCCCTCGAGGCAGCCGGCCACATATACACCGTCGGCTCCTTCTTCGAAGGCCCCCAGGAGGACTCTTACGTCTACCTTTCCGGTGCAGGGGAACTCGATCAGGCGCACGTTGGCCGGGTACTGGAGGCGCAGGGAACCGGCAAGGTCGGCCGCCGAATAGGCGCAGTAGTAACAGCAAAAGGCTACTATTTTGGGCTCGAATTCCGCCAAAGCTAGGACACCTCCTCAAAGAGGCCTGCTACCTTGGCCAGGAGCTGGTGGTCCTTATAGTGCTGAAGCTGGATGGCCTTGGCCGGGCATTCGGCGGCGCAGGTCCCGCACCCCTGGCACTGGACGGCGCTGATCTCGGCCACGTTGCGCTCGTTTATCCGGGGTACTCCGTAGGGGCATACCCGGACGCAGGTAAGGCAGGCGGCGCATTTGCCCTCCTCTACTACGGCCACTACTCCGCCGACCATCAGGTTCTCTTTGGATAGTATGGTGCAGGCCCGGGCTACAGCGCCTTTGGCCTGGGCTACGGCCTCGGCCAGGAATTTGGGAGAATGGGCGGCACCGCACAGGAATATGCCCGCCGAGGGGAAGTCGATGGGCGACAGTTTAGCATGGGTTTCCACTAGGAAATTATCCTCGTTAAGGGGCACCTTGAGGAGGGTAGCCAGCTCTTCGATGCCCTCCGGCGCCGCTGCCCCCGTAGCCAGTACCAACTGATCCGGCCACAGCAGGACGGTTTTCCCCGAAGAGGGGTCGGTTACCTCAACTTCCAGCAGGCCTATATCCCTCCGGCGCACCACGGGTTTCCGCTCCGGTTCAAAGGGGATGAAGAGAATCCCCTTCTCCCGGGCCAGGCGGTAGTAATCCTCCATAAAACCGTAAGTGCGGATATCCCGGTAGAGGATATAAACCTTGGCCTCGGGGTTGAGCTCCTTGATGCGCAGGGCATTTTTCAGGGACTGGGCACAGCAGGTCCGGCTGCAGTAGAGGCGCCCGGGCTCCCGGGAACCCACACACTGGATGAAGACTACTTCTTTGTTGGCCCGAGGGTTCCAGCTGCCGGAGGCGAGGGCCTGCTCCAGTTCAGTATTGGTAAGCACGCGTTCGTCCTGGCCCCGGAGATATTCGTCGGTGGCGATCTCTCGGACGCCGGTGGCCACGATGACCACGCCGTGCTCCAGTTTTACGGTAGTACGGAGGGGGCCTTTGCCGGGCTGGGCCAAGGAAATGGTGGTGATGAAGTGGCCCTGGTGACCGCCGAAATCTTCCAGCCGCGCACCGGTGAAGACCTGTATGCGCAGGTGGGACCGGACCTTTTGTATGAGGTCCCGAAGGTAGGCCTGGACGTCGCTCCCCTCTAGGCTGAACCGCAAGTTCCGGGCAAAACCTCCCAGCTCCGGCTCCCGTTCCACCAGGTAGGCTTCGTAACCCTGCTCGGCTATATCGAGGGCGGCCGTCAGCCCGGCCACGCCGCCGCCGATGACCAGGGCCCGGGGCACCACCGGCACGGGATTGAGGTGGAGGGCCTCATGGGTCTTGACCTTAGCCACCGCCATGCGGACGAGATCCTTGGCTTTCTCGGTTGCATTGGCCGGTTCGCCGCGGTGAACCCAGGAGCACTGGTCGCGGATGTTGGCCATCTCGAAGTAGAAGGGATTAAGTCCCGCCTCCCTTAAGGTTTCGCGGAAGAGGGGTTGGTGGGTGCGAATGGTGCAGGAGGCCACCACTACGCGGTTCAGGCGGTGTTCCTGGATAACCTCTTGCATCTTCTTCAGGGTGTCCTGGGAGCAGGTGTAGAGGTTGTCCTCCACGTGGACCACCCCGGGGAGGCGGCGGGCAAACTCCACCACGTCCCTGACATCCACCACGCCGGCAATGTTAATGCCGCAGTGGCAGATGAAGACCCCTACCCGCGGCTCCTCCCGGCCCACATCACGTTCCGGCGGGTATTCCTTCGGCTTAACAAGGGTGTTGCGGGCCGGGGCCAGATAGGCGCCGGCGCAGGCCGCCGCCGCGCTGGCATTTATCACCGTTTCGGGAATATCCCGAGGCCCCTGGAACATGCCGGCTACGTAAATTCCGTCACGGCTGGTGGCTACGGGATTCCATTCCGGGGTGAAGGCAAAACCGTAACGGTTAAGCTCGATGCCGCATACCCGCGCCAGCCTGGCCGCTTCTTGCGGGGGCCGGACGCCCACCGCCAGAACCACTAGATGGAATTCCTCCCGCACCAGTTTATTGCCGTCCACATACTGGATAAATAGATTATGGGTGACGGGGTCCTCTTCCACCCGCGAAACCATGGCCCGCACGTAGCGAACCCCGGCCTTTTTGGCTCCTTCCACGTACTTATCGAAGTTCTTCCCGTAGGACCGCATGTCCAGGTAGAAGATGGTGGGCTCGATGTTGGCATCATGTTCCCGGGCAATAATGGCTTCTTTGGTGGAGTACATGCAGCAGACCGCCGAGCAGTAGGGACTGCCCTCGCCCTCACAGTTCCGGGAGCCGACGCACTGGATAAAGGCCACCTTCCGCGGGGCCTCGCCGTCCGAAGGCCGCACCACATGGCCCTGGGTGGGGCCGGTGGAGCTCAAAAGCCGCTCAAATTCCATACTGGTGATAACATTAGGATAATAGCCGTAGCCATACTCCCCGGCCAGTTCGGCATCGAAGAGCTCATATCCCGGGGCCAGGATTATGCTGCCTACCTGCAGTTCCTGCCACTCCTCTTGTTGCCAGTGTTCGACCGCCTTTTTCTTACATACCGCCTCGCACTGCAGGCACTCGGAACAGATACCGCAGTTTAAGCAGCGTTTGGCCTCGGCCATGGCCTCTTCCCTGGTGTATCCCCGGCCCACTTCCCGGAAGTCCTTAATCCTTTCAGACGGGGAAGCCATATCCTGAGGGACTCTCCGGCCCGGGAAGGGGACGATTTTTTCCGGTGGGCCCAGTTTCTCCGCCTTGGCCTGGCTCCGCCCCCGGGCCAAGTCTTCACTGTTGAGGTAGCGTCTAACGCTTTCGGCGGCCTCATGCCCCGAGGCCACCGCTTCCACCACGGAACCGGCTCCCCTCACTGCATCCCCGCAGGCAAAGACGCCCGGCCGGGAGGTGGCGAGGGTTAGGGGGTCGACCGCAATAAGGCCGCGGTCCACCCGGACCCCGCTGTCCTCTCCCAGGAAGGAGAGGTCGGCCGCCTGGCCTATGGCTACGATGACCGTATCGGCCGGCAGGACTTCGGTTGCCGCCGGGTTGTACTGGGGGTTAAAGCGTCCTTCTTCGTCAAAGACCCGGGTGCACTCCATGAGCTCTACGCCGCTCACCCGGCCGTCCTCTCCCCGGAAGCCCTTGGGCCCCCGGGAGGTGTGCAGCAAAATGCCTTCTTCCAGGGCGTCTTCGATTTCCCAGGGGTGGGCCGGCATTTCCTCGCGGGATTCTAGGCAGGCCACGTGGACTTCATCCGCTCCCAGGCGCCGGGCCGTACGGGCCACGTCCATGGCCACATTGCCGCCGCCGATAACCACTACCCGCCGGCCTACTTTGACCTCGTGGCCCAGGGCTACTTGACGGAGGAAGTCCAAGCCGGGCAGGACGCCGTCCAGGTCAGCACCCGGTACCTCTAGGGGCCGGCTCTGCTGCAGCCCTACGGCAAGGATTACGGCGTCGTAGCGGCTGAGGAGCTCTTCAAAGGGAAGGTCCTTCCCCACCCGGGTGTTGGGGATAAATTCGATTCCAAGGTCCAGGATGCGCCTGGTCTCCCGGTCAACCACTTCCCGGGGCAGGCGGTAGTGCGGGATGGCGCTCCTCATCATGCCGCCCGGATCGGCCAACGCGTCGTATAACGTGACCTGGTATCCCTCCAAGGCCAGGTCCTGGGCCGCCGTAAGGCCTGCCGGACCGGCCCCCACTACGGCCACCTTTTCCGACCGCACGGCCCGGGGACGGTAGGTTTCTCTTTCCTTTGCGGCGGCCTCTTCCCAGCCGAAGTCGTAGGCCGCACGTTTCAGAAGGGCGATGGCCACGGGATCGTCATACTGGCCACGGTTGCATTCGACCTCACACGGGTGATGGCAGATGCGGCCGCAGATCCCGGCAAAGGGCATGCGCCGCCGGACGACCTCCAGGGCTTCGGCGAATTTGCCCTGGGAAATGAGGGCCACATACCCCTGGGCGTTGGTGCCTGCCGGGCAGGTGCTGCGGCAGGGAGGTATGCCCCGCTTCTCTATCAAATACTTGTTGGGTACGGCCTGGGGGAAGAGCTTGTATATGGCCTTGCGTTCCCCCAGGCCCTCGTTGAACTCGTTGGGCAGCTGTACAGGGCATACCTGTTCGCAGTCGCCGCAGGCCGTGCATTCTTCGATGTTAACATACCGCGGGCGCTGGCGGATGCGAACTTTAAAGTTGCCGCGACTGCCCTCGACGCCCTCCAGGGAAGAACAGGTGTAGAGGCGAATATTGGGGTGATTTAATGTGTCGGTCATGCGGGGACCCAGCAGGCACATGGCGCATTCGTTGGTGGGAAAAGTCTTGTCCAGCTGGGTCATTTTCCCCCCAATGGAGGGCGATTCGGTTACCAGGTGAACGAGATAACCGGCATTGGCCAGGTCCAGGGCGGCCTGCATACCGGCAATACCGCCGCCGGCCACCAAAACTGAACCCACCACTTCCGGGTTTTCTTTTTCCTTCTTCAGCCCGTTATTCGGCAAGGTAACCTCACCACCTTCCTTCTTAGGCCTGGGCCGCAGTTAAGAGATTACGGGCCTTGAGCAGAGGACGGGCGTCGACGAGGTGTTTGCGCAGCCAGGCATGGGGGGTCAACCCCAGGGCCACTCCCACTAATTCGGTGAGGAAAAATACCGGGATCTTCTCCCCCTCCGGCTGGCGGCCGTCCAGGTTGGTCTGGCATAGGGGGCAGGCCGTCACGATGGCGTCGGCCCCGGCCCTGCGGGCCGCCTGGATGATTTTCCCCACCAGGTTGTAAACGATCTCCGGTGCGGGTATGGAAAGGCTGGCGCCGCAACATTCCGTCTTGTGACTCCACGAAACCGGTTGGCTCCCCAGCCGGGCCAACAGGGTGTCCATGAGGCGCGGCTGTTCGGGATTGGTTTCGAAGCTCACCGTCCTGGGCGGCCGGGTAAGGAGGCAACCGTAATAAGCTGCTAGTTTCAATCCGGAAAGGGGTATGCGCATGCGTGCGGATATAAGTTCCCCCACTTCTTCTCGGGCCAAAAACTCAAGGATATGAAGCACCCGCACCTTGCCCTGGTACTGGCGGCCTAGGAGGTCCTCCATCTCCTCTTTCAGCCTCCGGGCTTCCGGGCCCCCACCGGCCAGCGCTTCCTGGGTGGAGCGGAGGGCGTTGTAGCAGGCGGCGCAGGGCACCACGAGGTCAAGGCCCTCGCCTTCGGCTATCACCAAATTGCGGAAGGAAAGGGCTTGGTGAAGATCGGGGTATACTGCGTGGCCGGAAGTGGCTCCGCAGCAGTTCCAGTCGGGGAGCTCTTTGACGGTAATACCCAGGGCCTCAAGAACGGCCTCGGTGGACGCCCCGTACTCCGATGCGGTGGATTGGAGGGAGCAGCCGGGATAATAACTGACCTTCATCGCTGTTCACCTCGGGCTTTTGTAAAGAGAGTGCGGATTTCCTTTTGGCCGCGGATGCGCTCGGGCAGCAGTCTAAACTTGCCGCGGGCCAGCATCTTTATCCCCAAGGGAACGTCCTGGAGGTAATTCCGGATTTTTAATTTGTAGGCCACCATCATGCCGAGTTCATGGACGCGCCCGTTCTTTTCTACCGAAGCAAGGAATTGACGATGAAAATCGGCCACAGCCGGGAGGGCCGGCCGCAGGCCCCGGGCTAAGACTCTCGCCCTGAGGGCGTCGTTTACGGCAGCTATATCAATCCCGTTGGGGCATCTGGCTTTACATGTACGGCAGGAAGTACAGAGCCAGATGGCCCTACTGCCGAGGAGTTCTTCCTCCAGCCCCAGGTGAAGGCAGCGTATAATCTGGTGGGGCAGGATATCCATGGTCCCTGCTACCGGGCACCCACCGCTGCATTTATGACATTGGAAGCATCGTTCGACCGGCTGGCCGGAGTACTCTCCTACCCACCGGAGCGGTTGCGGGTCCCTGATTTCTCCCAAGCTGCTTCCCCCTTTCCCCTAGCGTCCGGCGTCCGCAGCCCTAACGGGCCTTAAACATCTTTACGAAGGAATCACAGTAGACGGTCTGGTTCAGCAGCACTTCTCCGGCCGCCGCGGTGGCCATCAGCTCCTCGTCGCAGGCATCGGCAATGGCGGCGTCCAGTCCGCAGGCCATGGCCATGGCCAGAAAGGTGCGGTTAAGGAGGGGACGGTCCTGGCAGTTCTGCGACACATTGCTCAGCCCGATGACGGTCCGGGGAGCGGGATTGGCCAGCAATTTAATCTGGTACAGGGTCTTGAGGACCTCCGGTGCATGGTCCTGGCCCACGTTAGCCGGTAGAATGAGGGGATCGATGTATAAGTCTTCCATGGGTAATCCGAATTCGTCCGCTGCCGCCACCAGCTCCATAGCAAAGGCCAGGCGGGTATCCGCATCCTTGGGCACGCCGTTCTTGTTCATGGTCAAGCCTATGAGGGCGGCTCCATGCTCCACTGCCAGGGGGAACAGGCGTTCAATTTTTTCCCGGTCGGCATTGGTGGAATTGATGATGGCCGGTTTCTTGCAGAGTTTGAGACCCTCTTCGATGGCCTCGATGTTGGTGGAATCGAGGCAGAGGGTGAGGTCGCTCACCTCCTGGACCACCTCCACCAGCCACTTCATGGCCCCCACTTTATCGGCTACGGCCGGCCCAACGTTAAGATCCAGGGCCCGGGCCCCGCCCTGTTCCTGCCGCCGCGCCCATTCCTGCACCGGGACCGGGTCGCGTTCCTGGATGGCCCGCTTGATATCATTGAACATGCCGTTAATGCGCTCGCCGATTATTAACATCTCTCTGACCCCCCTAATAAGCATTGTTGACCATCAGGCGGTCGATATTTTCCTTTACCAGGGCCACCGCTTGGGGATGGCGCATGAGGAGTATGTGGGCCCCGGCCTGCAGTACGGCCGCGGCCGTCACGGCCTCCCACAGGATGCCCCGTTCCTCCACATCGCCCCAGCCGGGAAAGCTCGATACGGGGGCGGAGGCCTCCTTGGCGCGCCAGGCCTCATAGCCTACAGTGCAGAGAACAGGCATGGAAAGCATCTTGTCTCCCTGCAGGGCCCCCAGCCGGGTGCGCTCCATGATGGAATAGGCGTACTCAATACCGTAACCCAAGCTCCCGATGGAGGGGTCGATGACAATGCGGTTTAAGGGCAGGTTCATCTCGCTGATCAAAATGTTGAGCTGCTTGCAAATGTTGATGTCCAGGGGCGAACGGGCTATGATGTTGTGTTTGTGTACCATGCAGGCGGCCGTCAGGGACTGGTAGTTGTTCTGTTCGGCATTCCCCAGGAGGAGGTTTTCTCCGGCCGCTGCCTCCGCCACCGCCTCCAGCACTTCTTTGTCTTTCTCCGCATCGCCGCACCCTACAACTATCAGGGGCACTCCTACGGCCTGGAGCACTTCCTTTACGGTATTGACGCACTGTTCTGCGGTGCGGTTGGCGCCCTCCGGGTCGGCACCATCCAGCTTCACGTAGATGAGGTCCGCCCCGTACTCCCGTACGCATTTTTCGGCCCACCGGCCGGGTTCCTTCATTACCCCCGCGAAACACCTCTTAAGGGGTTCGGGCCACTCCGGTTCGATGTCCTGGACTTCCATGGCTACCACCGGACGGTGGGGAATTTCCCCTTCAAAATGGTGGAAGGGCAGGGCCGCATCCCCGCCGATGGTAACGGTGTGACTCCGCGTACCACCCTGTTCCGGGGTCGCGCCCAGGGTCACTGTCTGGACGGCAGCCCTGCTTTTTTCTTTGAGGATTTGAACGGGCATGAAAGGTCACTCCTTTCCTGGATTCACCACGGTCAGATTCACCACGGCCAAAACTACAGACCTACCTTGTCGAGGATTTCCCAAGCCTTCCGCACCGCCGCCGCGTCGGGAGGGAGCCGGAAAAGGGGCGTACCCATGGCGTCGTATTCCACCACCAGGGGATCGTAGGGCAGGGTTCCCGCCAGGGTCAATCCCGTGCGCTCCACCTCTCTCTGTAAGGAACCCAAACCGTTGGCCGTTTTAGTTACCACCAGGAAAAGCCTTTTAATGGGCAAGGCCATCTCTTCGACCAGTTGGCGTATGCGGGATGCCGAGCGAAGGCCGCGGACGGAGGCATCGCTCATAATAAAGAGGTCATCCACGTTTTGGATAATCCGGCGGCTGATGTGCTCCAGGCCGGCCTCGCTGTCGATGATCATATACCCGTAGTTGTGGGCCAGGGTCTCCAGGTGTTTGCGCAGTAAGTCATTGGGATAGCAGTAGCACCCGGGTCCCTCGGGGCGGCCCATGACCAATAGATCCAGTTTTTCCGCTTCGACCAGGGCCTGGGCCAGCTTGTATTCCACGAACATGTCTTTGCTCATTCCCGGCGGTACGGCCTTTGGATTCTTGGTGTCCTCCAGGATATCGGCAATGTAGGTGTTTACCTCCAGGCCCAGGGCTTCGTTGAGATTGGCGTTGGGGTCGGCATCAACGGCCAAAATATTTCCTTTGTTGTGCTCCACCAGGTAGCGGATGGTCAGAGCTGCAAAGGTGGTCTTGCCGGTACCCCCTTTGCCGGCTACGGCTATGCTCCGGGCCAATGATTACTCCCCCCTTCCCTTTCCCCTGCAAGGGAGGGGAACAGCTCCAGATTGGTGTGGGGCAGGAACAGGGCTGATACGAATTCTTCCATAAAGAGGTTGCCGGCTGAAAGCTCCAGATAGCTCATTTTGCGGCCGATCTCCAGAGCCTCTTCCCACGCCTGCCGGCAAAGGAGCACCTGGATGGCCCCTTTGAGGGAGGTGTTGCCGGCAAACTGGTATTTTTCGGGCGGCAGGTCGGGTAAGAGGCCGATCTCGATGGCGTTGGGGATGTTGAGATAATTACCAAAACCCCCGGCGATAATGATCTTGTCTATGGCTTCCAGTTGCAACTCCAGGGTCTTTAAAAGGCTCTGAATGCCGGCAAAGACCGCCCCCTTGGAGCGGATAAGATTCTTGACATCCCCCTCCGTCAGGGTGATGTCTTTCCCGGTTCCGCTTTCCTCCTTCCAGGCAAGGACGAATTCATATCCGTCTTCTCCCCGCCGCAGCCGCCTGCCGGCCCTTTCGGGGACAAAATTCCCCATGCGGTCGAGGATTCCTGCCCGGCGCAGCTTGGCCAGGGCATCGATCAACCCCGAGCCGCAGATGCCCACGGGTTTGGTGTTGCCGATAACCTTTACCCTTACTTCTGATGTGGCCGGGTCGACCTCTACCCTTTCGATGGCGCCCTGCATGGCCCTCATGCCGCAAGTGATGCCGCCGCCCTCAAAGGCAGGCCCGGCAGAGCAGGCACAGGCCATCAGCCATTCTCTATTACCCAGCACCATTTCCCCATTGGTGCCGATATCCACGAAAAGCACCAGCTCGTCGCTTTCGCTAAGACGCGTAAAGAGGGTTCCGGAAACGATGTCGCCCCCCACATAACTGGCCACCGACGGGAATACCAGGACCGGAGCCGCGGGGTGAATATTTAACCCCGCTTCCCAGGCCCGCACAATGGGATATTCCGCCGTAGTGGGGATATAAGGCTGCAGTCGGATGTATTTAGGGGTAAGGCCCAGAAAGAGATGGCTCATGGTGGTGTTGCCCGCCAGGGTCGCCACCACCACCTCCTCCGGCGCAATCCCGCACTTCTCTACAAGCTCGGCCGCCACTTCGTTGATGCTGGCCAGGGCCGCCTCCCGGAGCTCCTCTAGTCCCCCCTCTTCGCCGGTCGCATGGATAACGCGGGAGATGATATCATCACCAAAGCGGGCCTGCCGGTTGTAGGTCCCCGCCTGGCCTAGCACCTCTCCTGCTGCAAGATCTACCAGGGCGGCAGCCACGGTGGTAGTACCAAGGTCTACGGCCAGGCCGTAGACCCCCCCGCTGTCGGCCGGGGCTACCCTGATTACTTCACTGGCTCCTTTTAATTGCGCCAGGACTACCTTCACCTGCCAGTCCGCCCGGCGCAGGCTTTCGGCCAGCTCACGCAGGCTTGGGAGACCGATAGTAGAATATTCTTCCGGCCTATGCCGGCGCAGGGCACCCCGCAGGCGGTGCCAGTCGCTGGCGTTTTCGGTGAGGGTAGGCGGGTCAAGCTGCAGGTTTACCGCTTCGCACAGGGGCTGGAAGGGGCGCCCCCCTAAAAGCTCCTCTGCCGCCCCCGCTTCAGAAGCCGGCGCCTCGTCCTGCAGGAGAACCCGGTGCTTGGCCAGGCGGGCTTCAGGGGGTATTTCAACGGTGACATGGCCCCACACCTTAGTTTGGCAGGCCAGGGTGTAGCCTTCCCCCCGCAAAGTTTCCGGCAGAGGGTCCCGCTCACAGGTTACCTGCCCATCCTTTACCTGTACTATACAGCGCTTACAGGTACCCTGGCCGCCGCAGGTGCTCTTCAGAGCTATTCCTGCCCGGGACGCCGCCTCCAAAATACTGGTTCCGGCCGGGACCGTAGCCCGTACATTATCCGGTGAAAAGGTCACCGTGTATTGCTGCAAGCTATCTCGGCCTCCTTGAAGGAACGGCTATTTTAGGCAAACTGGCTGCGGGCAAAGGAGGGAATGCCCGAAGCCTCCCGCGGTCCCACGAGCACCGTCCAGCCGGTGAGTTCCTCCAGCTTCCCCTTCAGCACCGCCACAGTGCCCGGTATTACTACCGTCCGGTGTCGGACCCTATTTTCGATGCCCAACTTCTTCATGACCCCGGCTATCTTTTCCGCCTCGAACTTGCCGTCGGCGTAGGCGGTCAAGACAGAAAGCCCGTTGGTGTCCACCGGGATGATGAAGCTGGGTATCCGGCTGGCCTCCACCTCGCCTTCCACGGAGTAGTAGGTGAGGGAGAAGTTGGTGGTGATGTAGACCGGAGAATTCTCGTTGACCTCGCCGATCTCGTAAATCTTTTCCTCTACCCGGATAGGTACCTGGGGATCGGTGTACAGGTTCTGCCTCCAAGAGAGCAACGGCAGTAGATGGGCCTTGGCGGCCGTCTTGAGCACGACCAGGCTGGCATACTTGGCAATGTAATCTACGGCCTCCAGCACCTCCATGAGAGGATCTTCCGCCGTGGTGAAGGCCATAAGAGGATAGCCGAAGGTGCGGAAGCGCTTCTTGATGGCCTGCCGCCGGATTTGGGTGAAATCGGCAATGGCGCGGGAAACCTCACGAGCGCCGGGATCCAGCACCAGTTGTTTGTACCCCACGGCCGTAATCTTATCTACCACGTCCGCCAGCTCCTGCAGGTTGCCGCCCTTGACCGCCAGGGGACATTCATGCTCTTTGGCGAGGCCGGTCATGGCCTCGTAATTGGCGGCGTTGGCGGCATAGATCAGGGGTTTACGGTCAGCAACGGCCGGTAAGGCCGCCTTCATGACCGCCGGGTCCTCCGCGACCAGCACCAGGTTCAAGGGGCTGTTAGCTGCAACCAGGCTTACGGCTCTCGCAAAGGCATCCGCCCCGGAAGCCTGGTGCGCTACGGCAATGGCCTCCACCTGGTAGCGCTGGCCTACGCGCTCAAAGACCAGGTCATTTATGCTCCTGATTTTGTGTAAGATCTCCTCTTCTGGCAGGGCGTCGCTGACCTCAACGGCTATAACGGGCTCATGGTAGAACCGCTTGTCATGGCGGAACAGTTCGGTTTCGTCCCCCATCTCTACCGCCCTTTCACCAGTGCCCAGAATTATTTTGGCAATAGGCGGGGCGGAAGCCGATTCCAGGGCCTCCCGGGCAGCGGGGGTAACGTAAGGGCAGGAGTCCAGGGTGGCCTTGCCGGCTGCCAGGTTCATGGCAAAGGCCAGACAAGTAGGTGTGCCGCATTCGCCGCAGTTTTTCTTGGGGAGCTGCTTGTAAATCTCCAGTCCAGTAAGACCCATGGCTTATAACCCCTTTCTAACCACCGAGAAGTGAGATTACAGCTTCGCCGGGGCCGGAAGCCGCCCCCGGTCGGCGCTTAACGGTTCAAACTACAGGAGGGGGTCCATAGTGAGGGCCGGGTGACCCTTTTCCTCCAGGAAGGGCAGTATTTCTTCCACTGTGGTGCCCACCGTTTCGTCGGCGATCTGGTCGATGAACTTTTCCCCCAGGCCTTCCTCGACGCTTCGCCGGACGAGGTCTTCCCGCAAGTATTCTTTTAGGGATTTGGGCATCCAGACTATACGGGCGATGCCGCCGTCAGCCTTGATGAACTTCTTGCTTACAATGTAGCTCCGGCCGATGCCCATGAAGCCGGGAGTCTGCACCCCGCCGCCGATCATACCCGCCAGGGTGGAGAAGGTCATGCCGGAAGGAGTCATGCCCGTATGGTCGCGGGTAGTGATCATAATGCCGTTGAGTTCGGGCACCACCGCCATGATGGCTTCGAAACACCCGCAGGAAGTCATGGGATTCTCCATGAGGGTGTAAAGACATACCTGCTCCAGGGTATGGTTGGAGGCACTGTAGAGGTAGTCGTTGACGCTCTTCCAGATACCCTTTATGGGGTCTATTTCCCCTCCTTTGGGAATGGGCTGATTGGGTCCGGCGCTGTTGATTTCGTACGACGCTTTGGCATCGAGCCAGGTCACCGCCCCGCACAGGCCCACTCGCTCGGGAGTCACTATGCATACGTGGTTAGGGGCAAAGGACTGGCAGAGGACGCAAGAGTAGAAGGTGTCCACGGCCTCGTCGGTCAGTCCCCGCATGCGGTCGTCGCGCTTCTTATATTTTTCTTTAGCCTTCTCCATTTCCTGCCGGACTCTGTCCTCTTCGGTGATTATGGTGACCTGTACCCGGTCTACGATGGCCGGGAATTCTTCCTTCATTTTGGCGATGAGGAGCTCACCCATGTGTTTGAACCGGAAGCCCTTGGCTACGGCGTCCTTGCTTATGCGCAGCCAGTTGATGTTCCGCTGGCCGGTATGCCAGAGGCCCTCGCCGTAATTAATGAAGTCGTGGATGCGCCGCTCCAGGACGCCTTCGAAGTCTTCCTGCATTTTGCGGCCGTAGATGTCCACGAGGAGGCCGAAGGGAAGGACGCTGCCCTCGGGGATATCGGGAAGATCGGGCCCGATGACCTCGATGCGGCCGTCGGTAATGTCGGCCTCTCCTACACTCCTGGCCAGTTCGAAAGCCGGGCTGCGGTTCCCGCCCATTTCCACATACATATCGTGCTTGCGGATGCTCTCCCCTTCAAAGGCCGGGCCAAAGTTGATGGGCAGCTCGAGCTTGATCTTGGTGAGCTTAATTCCTCTGACCTCCATGGCGATCTGGACCATTTTACTATAATCCTCGACGCTGAAGAACCAGTCGGGAATTTGCTCATCTTCGGCCAGGGGCTGGTCGGTGATGACGGGGAAGCCGGTGAAGATGGCTCCAAAGGCGGCCGCCGTCTTGACCATGTCCCGCTCACCCAGGTAAAGGACAAAGGCCCGGATGCGGCGGCGCTGATAGTCGCGCTGGGCGTCGCGGTCACCAGGCGTAACCCCGCCAAACATCATGCCGGCCCGCAAGGCATAGTTGGCCGCATGGACTATCTGGGTAAAGTTGCCCAGGGGGAAGGCAATATAGTCGATGCCCAGTTTGACATTCTGTTCCAGGAGCTGTTCGACAGCTTCATCGCAGATAAAGAGCATGAAGCCCATGCCCATTAGCTCCTGGACCATCTTCGCCAGGGCCTTGGGGTCTCTGGCCCGACCTAAAATAATAGCCTCACCGGGAATGGTCCAGTCCACCATTTTGACCCCGTAACGCCTCACTACAGGGTCACTGATGAAGCCGGTCCCGGGCTCGGGAGCCAGGGGTTCCTCGGGCTTATACTTGAGGTAGCGGAGGGCTTCGATGATCTCGGCCGCATACCAGGTGGCCTCGCCCGCCAGCCTGGCGTTTTCAAAGGTAAGCTCGGATTTTATTTGGGCCCTCTTACGGTTTAATATGGGAGGCAGGTCTCCCAACTTGGTAACCTTTTCTCCGCTAAAGCATCGGATTACCGGCAAATAATAGGCGGTGTCGGGATATCCTACCGGGTGATCGGGGCCGTAGTCCCGTATGGCCTTGTTCAGGAGGATTTCGGCATAACTTACGGCCGTAATCGCTCCGTGGTAAACCTCCCGGAAGAGTTTGGTGGGAATCTTGCCGTCCGGCAAAGCGCCCTCATATATCTTGTCGAAGTCTACGGCCATGGTTCCTCTCCCCCTTCTAATAACCCTGGCATAACCGGGTGCCGAAGCGCTCGGCTACTTCGCGGTGCACACCCAGTTTCCAAGTGCGGTATTCCAAGGCATTCAGTATCTTACGAGCTGCCACCTGGGGGTCCATTTCAAAGATGAAGTAGCCCCCGTAAACGTCGCCGGCGATCTGGGTCAGAATGCTGTATATCAGGTCGCTTCCTTCCACGGGCGGCATGCACCCGACGTGGGTGGGAAGCCCGAGGGCTACGCACCACGTACCGATGCTCGTAGCCTTCCCGCTCATGGCTTCGGGGGCCGAAGCAGCGAAGGGTACTTTAGGAGTGTCCACCCCGAGGTCGTTGGCCATGGCCATGAGGAGATCCGAGGCCCGGGTATTATCTACACAGGAACCCAGGTGGAACACCGGGGGCAGGCCGACACTTACTTGGGCTTTTTCCCTCAAGCGGGCTAAGAAACTCTTAAGCCCGTCACCGCACAGTTGGTCAACCATAGCCGGATCCATGAGTCCCAGTTTGGCTGCCGATTGGGCAGAACAGCCCGTAGCTATTACGAAGACATTGTTCTTGAGTAGTTCTTTCATAATGGCTATGTGGGAGGCATCCTGATAGACTTTAAGATTGTTGCACCCGGCCATGAGGACCACCCCGGCCAGTTCGCCCTCCAGGATGGCCTCGTTTAAGACCCGTACGGGATTTTCGGGATTAACGGCGCCGAAGAGCTTGAAGAGAGCTTCCAGGCTCCAGCCGGCCACTACGGTATTCTTAAGGGGCGGGATGAAGACTTCCCGGCCGCTCTCCTTTCGTTCTTGGAAGGCCTGAATGGCCAGGCGCAGTACTTCCTTGGCCTGGGAAAAAGCGCTGTGAGTCTGGTAGTCCAGGTGATAGGCTCCCGGAATTTTGGCGATATCCGAGGTAGTTATCAGGCGCGTATGGAAACATTCGGCCACCCGCTGCAGGCCGGGCATGATGCACTGGACATCCACGCACATGGCGTCTACGGCTCCGGTGCAGATAGCCAGCTCCTGGGAACCATAGGAGGTCACCAGGGGTATTCCCTGCCGCATGAGCACCTCATTGCCCGTGCAACAAATGCCCACCAGGTTGATACCCCGGGCACCGGCCGCAACTGCCTCTCCCTCCATCTCCCGGGCGGCCCGGACGATTATCTCGCTAAGTAAGGGATTATGACCATGGAGAACGAAATTTACTTTATCCGGATCCAGTACCCCCATGTTGGCCTGGCTTACTACGGGCTCCGGCGTACCGAACAAGATATCCGAAAGGTCGGTGGCGATGTGCATACCGGCATAGTCGGCCAGCCCCACGCGCACTGCGCTGAACACTAGGTTGACCGGATCGTCATCATTCCCTACGTGGGCCTGGCTGACCAGGTCCGAAATGGTGGCATGGATACCGTGGGGCATGACGTTATGGGTACGGAATTTTTCCACACGGCCGGGGGTTACCGTGGTGGTAACCCACACACTATCCCCCATCCCCTTAAGGCGGCTGAAATCTTCCAGGGCCTTGAGGGCCAGCTCCCTGGCGAGTTCCACTTCCGTCTTTCCTTCCGTCTGCACACCTACCCTCCGGCAGACCTGGTATAGCTTCTCCGGATCCTTTATTTCGTAATCCGGCGAGTGGCCTTCGGCCATCTCCAGGAGGGTGTGGGCTATGTGGTTGCCGTGTTCGCAGTGGGCCGCGGCACTGGTTAAAATCATCAAGCCGACACTTCGGGCCACTATGGTCCACGGCGAGGCACCGCATATACCCCGGCTCCCGGGACCGCTGTCGCCCTTGATTCTGCACGGCCCCATCATACAAAAACGGCAACATATTCCCTCATAGCCAAATTTACACTGGGGCTGTTGGGCTACAAAGCGATCGAAGGCGGTAACTACTTGCGGGAGCTGCCGGGTGTGCTCCAGCACCGAAAGCACCGCAGAGTCAATGCTCCGCTCCCGGCGCTTGGGTTCCGTAACCCGCGGGGCGCCGGAAGGACGGCAGGTGTGACTGGGGTCGCTAAACCTGGGCATTATGCCTTGTACCTCCTTGGTAAAAAGTTCCGTACCGGGACCACCGGTATATTCCTCCGCTCCCAGCCTTTAAACTGGTAGAAGCGGGCATGACTAACTCCTCACTCCTTGCTGGCTAATAAGTAGTTGCCTATTCGGGCTACAGCCTCCTGGAAAACCACGGGCTCCTCGGCCTCCCTTCCCAGGCTCAAATCCAGGATTTCTTCCTGAAAAGGTAGGGTTCCAATTAGTTCTTCCGCCGAAAAATGCTCCCGGAGGAACTGTTCCTGGCGGCCGTCCCGCACTTTATTGGCCACAAATTTGACCAGGGGAACACCCAGTTCCAGGGCCAGTTTTTCTACCACGCGCGCCGTGCGCGTACTCACCACGGAGGGTTCCACTACCACCAGCATAACGTCTACACCCCGCGCCGTCCCCCGTGTAAGGTGCTCAATGCCGGCACTCATGTCCAAAACCACTATCTCATTTTCCCTCAAGAGGAGGGAGTTGACCAGTGCATTGAGCACGGCATTTTCCCGGCAGTAGCAAGTTGAACCGCCCTGCTTCACCCCTCCCATTTTCAAAAAGGAAATGTTGCCGTAGGTGAGGGTATAATCCTGTAAAAGCTTATCCACATCGGGGTTCAGAGAGAAAAAGGTCCCGCTGCCGCCGGTAAGTTCGGCAATAACTTCGCGCATCTCCACTACAGGTTTAAGGGAACCGAGGCATTCCTCGGGCAGCCCTAGGACCAATCCTAAGCTGGTGTCCGGGTCGGCATCCACCGCAAAGACCCGGTAACCCTTGCAGGCAAAGAACCTGGTTAACGCGGCGGCTAGAGTGGTTTTTCCTACCCCACCTTTGCCAGAGATTGCTAGCTTCACCCTAAAGCCCCCATGTTCAAAAATCAGTACCCTGGTGTTCAGGGCCACCAACATTAGTGAAATTCTGCACAAATCCCGTTTTTCCTGCTAATGACCAGCTTCTTTTCTTGCTTTTTTTGTTTAACAATTATCCGTGTTAAATAAAAAGGGAAAGACAAAATATTTAACTCCCGCGTTCTAGCAAGAAAGAGGCTCATATGGCCTTTACCTCAATTATAATATATTTCGTCCAAAAGGCTAGAGAAATCTATCTAATTGTCCAAAAAATGATAGTGATAACAAGATACAGCCTGCTAAGTATGGATAATCATCGAATGCGAGGGCTACCATCATGTAGCCTATGAATTTCACCGAGACATCCTGGATCTATTTTCTCATGAATCGATTCAAGAAGGCCACCGTGATTGTGTAACCATTTGCCAGGTAGATCCATATTCTATTATCAAAGACTAAAAAGAAGGAGTGATTCCATTGTCTGAAGCTGATTTGAACGCAATTTTTGACAAGATTAGAGAGAGTTCGCCCGAAAGGGATCCAGCATTGGAAGGACTGGAGTCCATCCTCAATGAGTTGCAACGCAACGATGATAAAAAAATCGGCATTGAGTTCGAGTGCGGCGATTGCTGCAAAAAAGTCATAAACGGGTCCAAATTGTTCTTTATCAAGAATTTTGCCGTCCTACTTCCGGCCCGTGGCGATTGCCTTTTCTTGAAGGTATTCAGCGGCGGCAAAATCGTTGATAAACAGCTCTTGAGGGCCATCATAATCCCCGCAAGCCGTATTTGTGCTGTTGAGATTAACCCCGTACAAATAGACTCCTAACCTGAGAAGCCGCGCCTAGCATTACGCCATAACAAAGGCTGTTGACGCGTTATTAGGTCAACAGCCTTTGTTATAGTAGTCCCTTACGGCCAATGAAACTCGTTTTATTCAAAGGAACGTCCACCGGGCCATAAAAAAAACAGCCAAAGCAGCAGGCATGCCGGAAATGCGCCCCCATGATCTCTGGCATACATGCGCTTCTATCATGCTCGCACACGGCATCCCTCTCCCCACCGTTCAGGAAGTCCTCCGCCACAAAGACGCCTATACCACCGCCCGCATGTACTCCCATGCTCTCCCCCGCTGGCACCGGAAAACAGTAGAGAGGCTGGAGAAGGCTATTTCCGCAGATGGGCGACAACTGGGCGGCAACTCAACACTTGGCGATGATCAGGAAAAAATTTAGGAGCCGCAAACCCTTGCGACCCCTAGTTTTTACTGGAGCCGGCGACCGGACTCGAACCGGTGACCTGCTGATTACAAGTCAGCTGCTCTACCTGCTGAGCTACGCCGGCATTGAATATGGTCGGGATGACAGGATTTGAACCTGCGACCCCCTGCTCCCAAAGCAGGTGCTCTACCAAGCTGAGCTACATCCCGTAAGGCTTTTCCGATGTCTTTATTTTAGCACGGAGTTGCTCCCCAGACAAGATTCGGGAAGCCTGAGAGCTATCCCCCCTTTTAGCTAGGCGTGATTTAGCTCCCTCTCGCGCTAATAGCCTGGCAAAGCAAGGGTAGTGCTCAACTTTCGGAATTCGGCGGAGTTCCCCGCTCATTCGGCGTTTACTACCTCTGGCCTTCTGTTTACCTGCTCCTGTTCCTGCTTTAAAACACGCCCGGACGAGTAATCCTTAGAGACATGCCACCGTTAAGGAACACCTTCTGCAAACTCATTTCTGTTGAGCCGCGCTGCGCTTTTGGGCCCTTTCCAGAAGGCGGCAAACGGAACATACTTCTTCGGTCGTCACCTGGCCGCAACGGGAGCACTCCCTCAGTTCTACCTCCCCGTCGTATTCCCGAAACAGGCCCTTATGCTTTAAGAATCCCTTCAAAAAGGAGAGTTTGGTCCCCGGCGATGCTGCTTCGATGTGATTGAGGGCTTCTTTATAGGTAATGCTGGTAGCCCCTTCGGCATAGGGGCAGTCTTCGGCGAGGTAAGGGATATTCCGGATCAGGGCGTAGGCGAGGCACTCCCGCTCGGTTAGGGTGTACAGGGGCTTGACTTTTTTCACCAATTTCGGGTGGGTAGCCGGCAGATTGGGCTGCTGGCGGGCCAAATAACCCGTCTGCCAGTGGAGGAGGTTACCCAGCAAAGAGGCAGCTTCGTCATCCAGGTTGTGGCCCGTGGCCACAACCGGAAAACTGCCCTCCAGAGCGCATTTATTAAATAGATAGCGCTTAATGCGGCCGCACACGGCGCAGGGAGTCCGGCGGGTTTTCCGGGCTATTTCGGGAATGCTCAAGCCCCAGACTTCTTTCACCGATATGGTCCCAAGGGACGTCCCGTTCTTGGCAGCGAACTCCCGGCATTTGTCCCCCGAACGCTGGGAATAGCCCTCAATCCCCAGGTCTATATAAAGGGCGGTGACCTGGTAGCCCAGCCGTATTAAGGCATCCCACAGGCTGAGGCTGTCTTTACCACCGGAGACCACCAAAAGCACACGGTCACCGGGGGAGAACATTTTGTAGGCGCGAATGTTATGCTGGACCCTTTTAAGAAAGTAGTCCTGGAAACAGTCATTGCAGTAGGCGGCATTGTGGTGCCTTACTTCTACTGTAGCCTTGGCCTGACAACCTTTACAGCGCATTTCTTATCCCCCCGATATGGCCGGGAAGATTTCGATGACGTCTTCATCTTCAATAAATGCGTCCCGGGTAAGGATGCTGCCCCCGCGCACTACCAGGTGCGCTTCTAGGTTGATATTCAGCTCGCGAGCAATATCGGCCAGCTTCTTTCCCCCGGGAACCTCCAGTTCCCGCCTCCCGGCCTGGTGAATTATGACCTTCACGTGCCAACCTCCTTCCGGCGCTAATGGCGGCAGTTACTATTATAATACTCTTTTCTCCGGGCTGCAAAAATAGGCCTGCCTAGGCCGCCGAGCTAAACCCCTCTCTTAAGAGCGTGGACATTCAGGAGAGAAAACCGTTGACGGAGCACCATGCTAGCTTTAAAATAATAATAACTACTTTTTCTTTACCGGGAGGCGACGTTATGGCCCTTTGGAAATGCAACAGTTGCGGCTATGAAAAGGAAGCACGCTGCAAACCGCGTAAATGCCCCGAATGTGGACAGAAAGACACCTTTGCTAAAAAAGAGAGTTGAGCGCCCCTTTTTCCGAAACCTTCCTGCGGGAAGGTTTTTTTATGGGCTCAGCTTAAGGGTTTCCGCAGCCAGGGCCGCCAGCAAGGCGGCACCCGTGGGCAGCACCCCTTCGTGGATGTCAAAAGAGGGGTGATGCCAGTTGTAGGCCTCGCCTGGAGACGGTCGGGCACCCAAAAAGAGGTATAATGCCGGAACCTTTTGGGCATACCAGGCGAAGTCCTCCCCGCCCATGGAAGGCGCCGGGAGGCTGGACAGTCCATCTATCCCTAAGGCCCGCAGATCTAGGGAGCGCAGGATCTCGAGGAGCCGGTCGTTGTTATACAGTACCGGGTAGGCCGCCAGATATTCGAGCTCATAAGTGGCTCCGTGGGCCGAAGTAACACCCGTTACCACCTGCTCAAACCGTTCCTTGATATCCGCCCGCAGGGCGGAATCCAGGGTCCTCACGGTGCCGCTGAGCTCCACTTCGCCGGCGATGATGTTCTCCTTTTCGCCGCCCTTTATGGTGCCCACGGTCAAGACGACGGGCTGGAGGGGGTCGGAAGAGCGGGAGATAATCGTTTGCAAGGCCAGGACCACTTCGCAGGCCACCACTATGGCATCAATGCCCAGGTGGGGTGAGGAGCCATGGCCGCCCCGCCCCCTGATCCTTACAGTGAAGTTATCCACCGCTGCCATGACCGGCCCTTCTTTAACGGCCACCGTTCCCGGCGGAAACTGGCTGTGCACGTGCAAACCGTAAATGGCCTTGACCGGGGGATCTTCTAACACCCCTTCTTCGATCATTAATTTGGCTCCCCCGGGCGGCTTTTCTTCTCCGGGCTGGAAGATGAATTTAACGGCACCGGGCAACCTATCCCGCTCCTGGGCCAGGATGGCCGCTGCTCCCAGCACCATGGCCATGTGGGCATCGTGGCCGCAGGCATGCATGACGCCCGGATTAAGGGAGGCAAATTCCCTTCCCGTGGCTTCCTGCAGGGGAAGGGCATCCATATCTGCTCGTAAAGCGACGGCTGCATCGCTTCTCGAGCCTCGCAGCAGCCCTACCACTCCGGTACCGGCTACGCCCGTTCTCACCTCCAGTCCCAGGGATTCTAAGATATGGCTTATCTTGCGTGCCGTTTCCCTTTCCTGGAAACTAAGCTCGGGGTGCCGGTGAAAGTACCTGCGCCAGGACACTATTTGGGATGCTATATTTTGAGCGGCTTGGTAATAAGGATGTTTCACGGTAGTTCGCCTCGGCAACTTTGTCCTTCGCAGACGAAGGTGTAATCTTCTAACTCCCGAATGCGGGGGTTGTCACCGCATACAGGGCAACCCGGATTACGCTCGGCCGTCACTTCGCGGAAGTGCATCTCCAGGGCGTTGTACAGCATCAGACGGCCGGTAAGAGTCTGCCCTACACCCAGCAAGAGCTTTATAACTTCGGTGGCCTGGATGACGCCGATAACCCCCGGGATCACCCCCATGACCCCCGCTTCCTGGCAGGAGGGCACGGCCCCGCGAGGCGGCGGTTCGGGGAAAATACAGCGATAGCAGGGTCCCTCCCCGGGCTTGATGGTCATGACCAGGCCGTCCCACTGGAGTACCCCACCTTCCACGAGGGGCTTGCCGGCCATTACACAGGCATCGTTGAGCAGATACCTCGTGGGAAAATTGTCTACCCCGCCCACCACCACTTCGTAATCCTGGATAATGGGTAGGATATTGTCTTTGGTCAAGCGCAGGGGGTAGGTGTTGACAGTAATGTGGGGATTTAAGGCCAGAAGCGTCTCGCGCGCCGATTCGGCTTTGGATTTTCCCAGCCTATCGGTGGAATGGAGGATCTGTCGCTGGAGGTTGGAGAGCTCCACGGCATCACTGTCCACAATGCCGATAGTACCCACCCCGGCAGCGGCCAAGTAGTAGGCCACCGGGGACCCGAGGCCTCCGGCTCCTACCACCAGAACCCTGCTTTCCTTGAGCCTTTTCTGCCCCCGTCCCCCTAAGTTGGACAGGATAATCTGCCGGCTGTAGCGCTCAATTTCGGCATTGGTCAGTTCCGTCAAGTTATTCACCACCTTGGCAAGGGGTTATAAGAGCACCGCCAGTACCGTAAAGGCAAACATAAGCATGCTGAGATAGCCGTTCATCTGCAAAAAGGCTACATTAATACGGGAAAGATCCTCAGGTGATACCAGGCGGTGTTCGTGAACCAGGATCAGCGCCGCTACTATCACTCCGGCAAAGTAAACGGTTCCCAGTTGGAGAAAAAAGCCCAAAAGAGTCAGGCAGAGCACCGCAAGCCCGTGGAAGGCCCGGGCTATCCACAAGGCTTTGTCCTTACCGAAGCGTGCCGGAATCGAATGGATACCGTACCGCCGGTCAAAGTCGTAGTCCTGGCAGGCATAGATAATGTCAAAGCCGGCCACCCAGAGACCCATCCCCATGCCCAGTACAAGGGCAGGGATATCCAGGCTTGCGCGCACCGCTACCCACGCTCCCATAGGAGCCAGGCTGTCTGCCAGGCCTAGTACTAGATGGCACCCCCAGGTCCAACGTTTGGTATAAGAATAAATTACCAGTACAAATACGGCCAGGGGGAGCAGCCGGACGCAAAGCTCGTTGAGTTGGAAGGCGGCCAGGACCAGAAGCCCCAGGGAGAGGAACGTATAAATCCAGACTTCAAAGACGGAAAGGATGCCGCGAGGCAGGGCCCGATCGGCGGTGCGGGGATTTAAAGCGTCGATGTGCCGGTCTATGAGGCGGTTTAAAGACATGGCTGCGGTTCGGGCACCGATCATGGCCATGGTAATCCAGAAGAGCTGGTGTCCCGTTGGCAGTCCTTCGGCGGCCAGAAAAGCCCCGAGGTAGGCAAAGGGCAGGGCAAATATGGTATGCTCGAACTTAATCATCTCCAAAAAGATATTCAGTTTCCGATAGAAGACCCCGGGAAAGCCCATACTCCTCCCACCTCCTTACGACCAATTCCCGGGTTTGACGGTCGGAGCGCGCCTCGAGAGGCCAGGGGCGAGGATGCCCTTCTTCGGGAAGTTTGCGCGTGGCGTCGATACCCATCTTTCCGCCATACCCCGGCTGGGGGGAGGCGTGATCCAGGACATCAAGGGGACCCTCTACAATAACCGTGTCACGCCGCGGGTCCACATTGCCCAAAACCTTCCAGCGCACTTCGTCCAGGTCGTGGACGTTAACATCGGCATCCACCACTATCAAAAACTTAGTAAACATCATCTGGCCCATGCCCCATAGGGCGTGTATCACTTTTCGCCCCTGGCCGGGATAACGTTTGGCAATGGAAACAATGGCACAATTGTGGAAAACACCTTCTACGGGAAAGTTGATATCCCTGACCTCCGGAAGGATAAGGCGGATCAGAGGCAGGAAAAGCCTTTCCGTCACTTTACCCAAGAAAGCATCTTCCATAGGAGGCCGGCCTACTACCGTAGCCGGATAAAGGGCGTCCCTCCGGCGGGTCATGCAGGTGAGGTGAAAAACGGGGTAATAGTCGGCGGGAGAATAGTAGCCGGTATGGTCGCCAAAGGGCCCCTCTAGCCGCCTTTCTCCGAGGTCGACGTAACCCTCCAGAATTATTTCCGCATGAGCGGGCACCTCCAGGTTTACCGTCAGAGCCGGGACCATTTCGACTGGCTCGCGCCTCAAGAAACCCGCCAGGATTACCTCGTCTATCCCGGGCGGAACTGGCGCCGTGGCGGCATAAATGAGGGCGGGATCACCTCCCAGGGCCACCGCTACTTCCAGCCTCTCCCCCGCCCGGGAGAAATGTTCGGCGGCATCCTTATGGAGGTGCCAGTGCATGCCGGTAGTTCGATCATCGAAGACCTGCATCCGGTACATGCCCAGGTTGCGCCTCCCGGTTTGCGGGTCCCGGGTGAACACAAGGGGCAAAGTGATGAACCGGCCCCCATCATGGGGCCAAAGCTTGAGGACAGGAAGCTCCGCCAGGGATGGTGGGTCCACTACCACTTCCTGACAGGGAGCGCTCTTAACCCGCCGGGGCAGAAACCGCGATACCTCCATCAATTTGGGTAAATACTGCAGGCGTGACAACCAGTTGGTATCCTCAGGTATTCTTAAGAGCTCCGCCAGCCGCGCCGCGGGCTCATCCAAACTTTCAATCTCCAAAGCAGTCTTGACCAGCTCTTCACTGCCGAAAAGATTGGTAACCACCGGCATGGCATGGCCCTTTACCCTTTCGAAAAAGAGGGCCGGACCGCCGGCCTTCACTACCCGGTCGCTTATGGCTGCTATTTCCAGCACCGGATCCACCTCTACAGTTACCCGGTGCAGCAATCCTTTCTTGGTGAGGGTATCCAGATATTCCCGCAGGTCCTTATAGGCCAAGAAGGTTCATTCCTCTCCCTTAATGCCGACATGGACGGCCACTATTCCGCCGGTGAGCTCAATGCATTGAGCTTCTTCCAGCCCTATGCGATTGAAGAGGGCAAGTATTTCGCGCTGGTGGGGAAAGCCCTGTAAGGATCGAGGTAAATAGCTGTACGGATCCTTAAGTCCCACCCCCAAACGGCCCAGGATAGGAACTACACGGTTGAAGTAAAAATAATAAAGCTGCTTAAACAGGGGCCACGAGGGTTTGGCCAGCTCCAGGGACACCACCCGTCCTCCAGGGCGTACTACCCGCTTCATTTCCAGTAGGGTTTTTTCTATATCGGGAACATTTCTTAGGGCAAAGGCGATGGTGGCACCGTCGAAGGTATCGCTGGCAAAGGGAAGGGATACGGCATTGCCCTCTACCAGTTCCACCAGATTTCCATAGGGGCTGCGGGCCAGATTGCCCCTGGCCACTTCGAGCATTGCTGGACAAAAATCCAACCCCACCACTTTGCCCCGGGGAAATACCGCCCGCGCCAGGGCTAGACTCAACATGCCCGTCCCGCAGCAAACGTCCAGGACCCTATCCCCCGGTTTTAAAGCCGCTTTTCCTACGGCCACTTGTCGCCAGTATTTATCCAGGTTAAAGCTTAAAAGGGTGTTCATCAAGTCATAACGCCGGGCAATATGGCTAAAAAGGTCCCGGACATATACTTCCTTTTCCGTAGCCACCCGGATCACCTATTCCTGCCGGTATAACTTGCGCAGCCGGCGCAACAGGGGGATGCCCAGACCCAATACCGCCACGGCTTCCCCGGCCGAAACACTGACAATGCAAAGGAATAGATTTACTTGCAGCAAAAACGATAAATAAGCTCCTACGATGAGCCCGTTAAGGACTATGGGCGGTACATAGGCGAGAGGAGAACCGCGCAAGCGATAAGTAAGCCAGGCGGCCACGAGGGTAGTAAGGCTGCCCAAGAAAATGTCGATAGGCCCCATTCCCCCAAAGATGTTGCTGATTAAACAGCCCAGGAAAAGCCCCCATATGGCTTCGGGAAATATTATAGGCAGCAGGGTGAGGGCCTCGGCAACTCGCACTTGCACCATGCCGAAACTGATGGGAGCCAACACGATGGTGATAACAGCGTAGACCGCCGCAATGATGGCCCCCCGCGCGGCCCGGTTAGCATATAAGGCCAGTAGCTACTCCCCTCCTCTGCGGAAGGTTAACGCCATAACCAAATTATATCCCATCGCGCCCGTTATTTCCACAGGGTTGAGGAAGCCTTCAGGGTTTCACCTCCGCGGGTTCATCCCATAACTTCGGCGCGATTGCGGCCCCTGGCCTTGGCCTGATACAGCGCTTCATCGGCGCGCCGGATAATCTCTTCTACCGGTTCTCCTCGCCTGGCCTCCACTACACCCACGCTCACCGTCACTTTAAGGGGCTTGCCGCAGGGAGATGCGAAGATATGCTCTGCGACCTCCTGCCGTATGCGCTCGGCTACGGCGGTGGCCCGGGCGGCATCGGTATTGCCCATGGCCAAAATGAATTCTTCCCCACCGTACCTCCCTACAATATCTTCGCCGGACCGCACGGTGCCAAGAATCAAGTTACCCAGCTCCCTTAGGACGGCGTCACCGATCTGGTGCCCGTGGGTATCGTTGACCTGCTTAAAGTGGTCGATGTCGATCATCATCAGGCTGAAGGGCTCCCGGGCAACACGGCTCTCCCGCAACTTGGCCTCGATTAACAATAGAGCGGCCCCCCGGTTAAAAAGACCCGTCAGGGAGTCCAGGGAAGCCTCACGCTTTAGGCGCATGTTCTCCTTCTGGAGGCTGTAGTAGAGGTTAGCGAGGGGTTCCCGAATGCACCTCTCGACAATCCCGCAGAAGAGCAGGTAATAGCTCGCCACTTTTACCAGGTGTCCGGCAAAATTTGCTAAGTCATAAACATCGACGTACAGGGTGAAGCAAAATTCACTGACAATAGTAGCAACAATAGCATAAGAAAGGTACCTTACCAAAACGGGAGGTATTTGGGGGCTATGCTTGCGCAGTACCAAAAGGGTCAGAACCAGAACGCCGATTACCCCGTACTCGGCCCCTATTTTAAAAGTAGTGAGGCCCGAACCCTCTACGTAACAGATGGGGAAAACCTTCCACCAGAATATGGCCAGCAGCACGAGGCCGAAAAAGGCCCCATAGGTCCACCACAGGAGGGTTCGGGCTCTAATCGTATGGACGAAGGGGGCTGTAAGGAGGGTAACGGCTTCCAGCCACCTGGCACTTATCCATAGCTGGGTGGCCGGGTTGGCCCCGGTTTGGGCGAAGATCCCCATGCCCCGGTAGGCGATGGTGTGGGTGATGTCAAGAAGCCCCACAAAGGCGTAACCCACGCCGATAGCGCTGGGAAAAGAGTCGTGTTCTCGGTCCCTGACCAGCCAAGAAATGGCAAAGATCAGGAAAGCTACCACCACGCTAAATATTTCCACCAGGGCGTGGTAGAGGAGGTAGTTGGCCCGCGCTATCAGATAAAGGACGCCGAACGTGAGGATCGCCGCAGCCGGCCGGACCAATTTACTCGTCCCTTGGAAGCACGAAATACCTATTCCCCCCTGACGCGCGGCAAATTGAACTAACTCCGCGCAGGCGCCCCCCTGGTTTGACCTCCCCGCTCCGCGGGAATTCCGAGCCCTTTAGACCTGGAAACGCTCCACCTGCCCTTCCAGCCGCCTGGCCACCTCTAAGACCTGCTGGGCATTGGAGGCTATTTCCTGGGTAGAGGCCGAAAGCTCTTCTGCCGACGCAGATATCTCTTCAGCAGACGCCGATGTTTCTTCAGCCACGGCGCTTATGCTCTGGACCCGCTCCAGCGCCACATCCTTGGCCTGTACTGTAGCCTCCACTTCCCTATAGGTTGCTTCTACCAAAGGCCCTATGGCCGTTACCGCCGCCAGTATATCGTCAAAGGCCTTGATGGTGTTCTCTACGTTATTCAGCTGGCTGGCCACCTCGGAGGTTACCTTTTCGGAGGTGGAGACCACTTCGCCGGTGCGTAAAGTTATGCTGCCCAGGAGCTCCCTTATCTTGTCCGAAGAGGCCCGGGATTGCTCGGCCAGCTTGCGCACTTCCTCGGCCACCACGGCAAAGCCCCGGCCAGCTTCTCCTGCCCTGGCCGCCTCAATGGCCGCGTTCAAGGCCAGTAGATTGGTCTGTTCGGCTATTCCGTTGATTACTTCTAAAATCTCCTCCACCTGGCCGACGGAGTCCCGGAGAACCTCCAGCTTTTCGACGACCACCTTGAAGGCTTCCCGCACTCCCTCGATGGAACCTACGAGGTTATCCAGCTCCTTTTTGCCGGCGCCGGCCCGCGCCGAGGTGTCCTCGCTGTTGGCCTTAACCCGCCCGAGCGCCGTCCTAACCCTTTCCAGGTTGGTAGTTATGTTCTCCATAAGGCCCAATATCTCCTGGAGATGCCCGGCCTGTTCCCCGGCTCCGGCGGCCACCTGCTGAATGGCCTTGGCAACTTCGTCCGAGGATGACGCCATCTCTTCTGAGGCAGCGCTTAAGGAGGCAGAATTGCCGGACAGGGTCTGGGCCTCCGTTTTGAGGTCCCTAATCAAATTGACCAAATTACTCTGCATGCCGGCGAGGGCATTGGCAATCTGCCCGACCTCATCTTTTCTCTTCAAGTGTCGACTTGCCTTGTCTTTTTCACCAAATCTAAAGTCGTATTCCGCAAACTTCGTGACCACTTGCGCCAAATCCGCGATAGGAGTGGAAATGCTTCTGGCCATCACATAGGTCAGTACCACAGCAAGGACGGTAACCAAAAGGGATACGAGTAGTACCGACTGTCGCAGGCTGGCCGCCCGCTCCAGCACCTCATCCCTGGGCGCAGTGACTGCTATGGACCAGCCGGCGGTCTTGAGGGGTGCGTAGGCGATGATCATCTCCTGACCCTGTAGGGTATAAGTGGACACTCCTTCTTCGCCTTGCACCATCTTGGCTACCACATCCGCCAGAGAGGCCAGGGAGGCATCAGACTGGGCTTCTTCTAGGATATTCTCCTGGTCCAGGGCCTTCTGGGTATCCTTGTGGGCTATGATCTTCCCCGTGCTGTCTACGGCAAAGGCGTACCCCGTACGGCCGTAGGTGACGCTTCCCACCAGTTCGCTAAATTTGGCCCCATCTACTATACCGGCCACAGCGCCCACTATTTCGCCTGTAGCATAATGGCGGATGGGAGCGGCATAGCCGAAAATCACCGTCTGATCAACCTTGCTCACCATGCTGGTGGAAACATTGGTGTTACCCTCCATGGCCCGGCGGAAGTACTCCCTGTCGGCGAGGTTAGCTGTGCTGCCGTTCTGGTAAACTGCGTTACCATCCCTGTCCAAGACGGCCAAACGCTTAAAGCCAAGGGAACCCGCCTTCTCTAATTCCTCATTCAGCAACTGAACCTTCTCTGCAAGGGTAGCTTCCCGATCGCCCGACCTGCCGCGGATTACATTCTTATTGGCCAGACTTTCCACTACATACAACCGAGCCTGGATGCGGCTATCCTGGGTTTCGGCAACCTGGCGCGCCACCTTCAGCATGGCCTCCCTTGCCTCCGCCTCCAGGGCGGCGGCTGCCCGGGTCTCACTTACCCACGACAATACCAGACACCCAATGGCGACGATTAACCCGAACACTAGAGTCATCTTGAGTAATAAACTTCCCCTGACACTGAGATTGCTCATCCTTTAGCCCTGCAACCCTTCACACCGGATTCCGGCCTTCGGGGCAGGCCTCCCCTCCTTTCATGTGCTCAAGAGTATCTGTACTAAAACAAAACATCACCCCACCCGGCCAAACAAAAGGCCCCCCTCCTGGGGCGGCCCTAGAGCTGTACCATACGATATATTGCAACTAACCCTGTCGTCTCCCGGCAGCCCGGCTGCCCTAGCCCATAAGGCCTTAGGCCCGCAGCTTTGCGCCCCCGCCTTTCGACGGCTTTGCCCTTAGCGGGATCCTGTTTCCCCTATTCACCTTGACGAGCGGCGTACGCCTTCCCCTCGGGGCCGCCATACGGCTCCTGCCCCCTTTGTGCCATAATTCGACATCTGCTGCCAGAATCCTCCTCTAGGGTGGAAAAATCATACAGAGTAAAGGCAATTATTATACCCACGTTTTGCCCCCCCCGCCAGGACTGAGCCATTTGCGCTGACGCGGAAATAAGAAAGGTGAAGGTATGAAGGGATTGGGGAAAAAATTTTACCCCGGGAAAGGCATGAATTTGGTTGGGGTTGAGGGGGATTGGGTTTAAGGAATTAAAAAATTGACCCCAAAAAAGAGGATGACCCTCCTTCAGAGCGAATCTGTTAAGTAAGACCAAACCAACCAAACAAAGGAGGGTCATCCATGGCTATTATACCACAACAGAGGCTTTTTGGGTGGAGGGAAATCGAAAATTTAGGGGAGCTCGAACGACTTAGGCTAGTACTTGAATACATGCCGGACGAAGAATTGATGGTGGAACTGGAGAAGGAACGGGCGAATGGGCGGGATGACTATCCCATAAGGGCCGTATGGAACTCTGTACTGGCAGGGATAGTATACCAACATCCTTCGATAGAAAGTTTAAGGCGGGAACTTTGGCGTAATGCCCAATTACGAGAGCTATGCGGATTTGACCTAACGAAGGGAGAAAAAGCCGTACCGCCGTCATGGGTATACAGCCGGTTTTTGGGGAAACTGCTTAAGAAAGAAGAGAAGGTCGAAGAAATATTTTACCGGCTGGTAGAGGAGCTAAGGGAGGAACTACCGGGTTTTGGAGAAGTAGCGGCCATAGACGGCAAAGCCTTGGCGAGCTTAAGTCGTGGGAGGAAGAAGGAAAAAGTGGGGGAGCTTAGACCTGACGGTCGGCGGGAACAAGATGCAGACTGGGGGTGTAAGGTTTACCGGGGTAAGAGGGAAGACGGCAGCCAGTGGGAAAAAGTAGTGAAATGGTTTGGATTTCGGCTGCACCTAATAGTAGATGCCCTATACGAACTGCCTCTAGGGTTTAAAGTTACCAAGGCGTCGGCGAGCGAAGTAAAAGAGGCGCCCAAGCTTCTGGAGAGGGTAAAAGAGAAGGCACCGGGGACCTTTGAAAGGATTAAATATCTTACAGCAGACAAGGCCTACGACTCCACAGAACTAATCATCGAGCTATGGGAAGAGTATCAAATAAAGCCGGTCATAGACATAAGGAACCAATGGAAAGACGGGGAAGAAACTAAACTAATAGCGGGGCAGGAGAGCGTAGTATACGACTATAAGGGGAAAGTATACTGTTACTGTCCGGAGACGGGGATAAAGAGGGAGATGGCCTATGGAGGATTTGAGAAGGACCGGGAAACATTAAAATACCGCTGTCCGGCCAGGCATTATGGGTTAAGATGCAAGGGAATAGATAAATGTCCGGTTAAGAGCAGTATTCGGATACCCCTTAAGGAAGACCGGAGGGTGTTCACGCCGCTAGCACGTTCCAGCTACCGCTGGGAGGAACTTTACAAGAAGCGTACAGCGGTGGAGCGAGTAAACAGCCGATTAGACCAGAGTTTTGGTTTTGAGCAACACTTTATTCGAGGATTAAAGAAGATGAGTTTAACATGCGCTCTAGCGTTAGCGGTGATGCTGGCCATGGCGCTAGGGAGGATACGAGAAAAGAAAGGAGAAAACCTACGCAGTTTAGTAAAGGCAGCCTAAATTAAGTGGTAGATACTACCATAAAGGGTGGTAGAAGAAGTAATATACCCTTTTTGGGGTTATTTTACCAACGCTTGCCATCTCCTTAAGGCTTTTTATATTCCTGAGGCGCCTACCCTATTAATTATAGGGTTGCTTCTGTAAGATTATGTCAAGGCCTTCTAAAAAATCGGCCACAACGCAGATGCCTCGGACTTTATCCCCCTTGACAGATACGGGAATAGGATGATAGAATAAACTTGCGCATGCGGCAGTGGCGGAACTGGCAGACGCGCTAGATTCAGGGTCTAGTGGTCACTGCGACCGTGGGGGTTCAAATCCCTTCTGCCGCACCAAAGAAGAAAGGCCCGAAAGGGCCTTTCTTCTTTTGGACTAATTTGGAGCAGGCTTATTCGGGTCGCGGCCCCTGGCCTGCTTAAATCCATTCCAGGATTATCTCATCGCCGTCCTCTAAAGGCGAAGTGAACTCGGCCGGGCGGTTGTTTATCTCCATGCGGAGGGTTTTCTTCCCCGCTGGCGGAGTGGACCCTATATCTAGATAAGTAAACAAGTCGGCAAAAATGGCCTGGCTGGTCCCTAGCGGGAGTTCAACCTCCTTACCGTTCAACTTAATCTTTATCGTGCGGTAGGTGGCCTTGGCGCCCGTTTCCAGCACATCGCCTGTTTTTACTCTGGCCTCCCGCTGGACCCGCTGGCCGTTCAAAAATACCGGCCGGTCATCGCTTTCCCCTAAATGGCGCAACACGTCCGCCACGGTTTCCAGGGAGTTATATTCTATCTTGGCCTGATCGGGAACTTCCGCATCCCGGGAAACCGCGTTCCCGTTCATTAGGATAACCGGCTCGAGGATAATTCTGCGTCCATTGAAGGTTATCTCCTTAACCGAAGTCTCCGGAACTAAGTCCCCCACTTTAGCCCGGGCATCGGCGCCGTTCTCTCCCGGGATAAACTGCAGTACATCACCACCTTTGACCTGGTGGTCCAGGGAGACAGGCTGCCCGTTGAGGATAATCCGTCCCGGTCTACCCGGCTCTCCCCTAATAAAATGCAGGCGGCCGTTCACCTCTACTCCTATGCCCCGCCCGGGGCGGCCGTAGAGGCGGCGTACCGGTATGCCCGCGGCCAGCAAGGCCTGGGCGACGGTGAGCCTACGGTGACCCAGGAGCTGGACCGGTCGACCGTTAACCTGTACTTGGGACAGGGTAAGACCCTCCCGCCGCAGGGCGGTGAGGGCAATCCCCAGGGGTGTAATGGCCTGGGGACCCCTAAAGCCGGGCGAACCGCTGATGTCGGTTACCACTTCCCGGCTCCTAACGGCTACCCTATCCTCCGGCAGTTCTAGTTGACGGGCTAAAGCACGGGGAAGGCCCGGGGTCAGGCTGCCCCCTCCAATTAGCAAGACGGCCTGGGGCGCTTTCCCGTTAAGAAGCAAAATTTGCTCCGCAATCTGACGGGTGAGTTCGATGACCGCCGGCGTCAGGAGGTCGACAACCTCGTGAGAAGGCAATTCTCTCCTGTTTCCCACGATGTCCGTAAAGGTGACCCGTTCCCTTTCGTTCAGCTGTCTTTTTACTCCCTCGGCTGTATTAAAATCTAACAGCAGCTTGTCGGCCAGGTACTCGGTAATTTCATCCCCGGCCGCCGGCACCATGGCGTAACCGGAAATACTTCCCTCCCGCGCGAGGGCAATGTCCGAAGTGCCGGCACCCACGTCGACGAGGGCAATGTTCAGCCCCCGCATAGCAGGAGGCACGGCCAAGGCCGCCGCGGCAATGGGCTCTAAAGTAAGGGACGTCATCTCCAACCCCGCCCGCAGGAGGGCGGAAACCAGGGAATCCACCACCACCCGGGGCAGAAAGGTAGCAATGACTTCCACTCCTATTCGGTGACCCCGCTGGCCTACCAGATGGCCTATGGGACTGTTGTCCAGAGTATAATTAATTACACTGTATCCGACGCAGTGATAATCACCGGCGGCGTCCTTACGGTTCAGAATAAGCTGCTCTGCCTCTTGAACGGCGTCGGCCTCCAGGGCCAGAACTACCTCACCGCTTATTTCTTCTCCAACGTCAACCTCCCTTTCCGCCGCGGCTTGCTGCGTAATGAGGGCGCGGCCTGCGGCCGCCACGGCTACCTTCGTCAAGGGAGAACGGATTTTCCGTTCGAGTTTTTCCTTTACTTGTTGTATAACATCGGCCACCAGCGGAACATTGTGGATCTGGCCGTCTACCATGGCCCGCTCTTTGTGTTCTTGGATAACTGCGGCGCGGAGGCGCAGTTTCGACTTTTCCCGGGCCAGGATGACGCCGGCTACTTTCCGGGTTCCGACATCAAGGGCAAAGATTGTCTCCTCCAAGGCTGCCGCACCTCCTGAAACCGACACTTTTTGAGAATTCTCCCTTGAAGGGGAGATTCCTGCTAAAGGAACTGGAGGTGCGCCGCCAGGCCCGTTTTCCTAGGTTTACCGGCACCTTAAGCGCTAAAAAGGGATGCCGCGACCTTCTCAACGGGAAACAGATTGCAGAGGTAACCCGGCCCCGCAGAAGCTCCTCCATTATCCCGCCCGGTGCAGGGCTTTAAAGGCGCCCTTGGCTGCTTCAATGGTTTTTTCCAGGTCCTCCCTGGTATGGGCCAGGGATACGAAAGCGGCCTCAAACTGGGAGGGGGGCAAGTATATACCTTGTTCCAACATAGAGCGAAAATACCGGGCAAAGGAGCCGGTATCCGAGGAAAGGGCGGTTTCGTAATCGTACACCTCTCCGGAAGTAAAGAAAACGGTAAACATGCTCCCCACGCGATTGATGGTCGCTACCACTCCTGCTTCCTCTAAGGCCTCCCGAAAGCCTTCTTCCAAAAATCTGGCCTTGTTTTCCAAAGCTTCGTACGCTCCCCCGCGTCCCAAAATCTTAAGGGTCGCCAGCCCGGCGGCTACCGCCAGGGGGTTGCCTGAAAGGGTGCCGGCCTGATAGACGGGCCCGGCCGGAGCCACCCGCTCCATTATTTCCTTGGGACCTCCATAGGCTCCAACCGGCAGCCCGCCGCCAATTACTTTACCTAGGCAGGTAAGGTCTGGACGCACGCCGTAAAGCTCCTGCGCACCGCCGTAAGCCACGCGGAAGCCGGTCATGACCTCGTCAAAAATAAGCAGGGCCCCGTACTTCTTAGTCAGCTCACGCAGACCGGCCAGGAAACCTGGTCTGGGGGGGACGCAACCCATATTCCCGGCCACCGGTTCTACTATCACCGCTGCGATTTCTTCCCCCACGTGGCGGAAAATCTCCTTGACGCTGTCCAGATCGTTGTAGCGAGCCACCAGGGAATTTTCCGCCGTACCCTTTGGTACGCCGGGGCTGGTAGGTACCCCGAAGGTAAGGGCGCCGGAGCCCGCCTTGATGAGGAGATAATCGGCGTGGCCGTGGTAGCACCCGGCGAACTTTATAATTTTCTCCCTTCCGGTGAAAGCCCGGGCCAGCCTTATAGCACTCATAACGGCCTCGGTGCCCGAATTCACCAGGCGCACCATCTCGACGGAGGGAACGGCTTCCGTGATTGCGCGGGCCAGCTCCGTTTCTAATTCCGTAGGGGCACCAAAACTCGTGCCCATTTCCTTGAGGGTTTTCTCCAGGGCCGCCGTGACTTCCGGGTGCCGGTGGCCCAGGATCAGGGGACCCCATGATCCTACAAAATCGATATATTCGTGACCGTCAATGTCGTAGATCTTCGAACCTGCCCCGCGACTTATAAAGGGCGGGTCCATGCCTACTGCCTTAAAGGCCCGTACCGGACTGTTCACGCCTCCGGGCATTACCTTCACGGCCTCGGCGTAGGCCCGGCTGGAACGCGGCCACTCCTTATACACTGTCATTTACCCCCTTCTCCGGAATGCTTCCGAAGCCCTTCCCTGCCCCACCGGCGGGAAGACCTTAATCTTATTTTCCTGGGAAGCACCCTAGTCCGAGAAATAACGCATACTTTCCTTTTTGAGCTCGGCCGTGCTGAAAAGGATCCGGTAATTGTAGTTGTCAATAGCCGCCGCCAGTCTGCGGGCCAGGGCCTCGCACTCTTTCCGGGTAGCCCCGTGGACCATGGCGAAGAGGTTGTAAGGCCACCCCGGAGCGGTTCTCCGCTGGTAGCAGTGGGTCACTTCCGGAAAGGAGGCCAGCCGGCTCCCGGCAGCTTGAATTTGTTCCGAAGGAACCTGCCACACGATCATGGCATTGGCCTCAATGCCCGCTTCCCGGTGGCGGAGGGCGGCGCCGAAGCGCCGTATAATCCCTTCCCTTTGCCAGCGCCGGAGATAATCAAGGACTTCATCTTCACTGATCCCCAACTCCCGCGCCGCCCTTTCAAAGGGACGGGGTTCTAAGGGAATGTCGCCCTGGAAAAAGCGCACGATATTCTTCTCCAGTTCAGAGAACGGCCCTTCCATTGTCCGCCCCGACCTCCAGGTTAAAATTAACCCTTATTTTAAAGGAGCGCTCGGCCGGAAGTTCCAGAAGTTCCGTCAACCCCGTTCGCCTTTTTATTTCCTCCATGGTCCTCTCCAGGTCTTGACGGCTGGGCCCGATTAAGGTAAACCACATGCTATATTCATGTTCCCGGAGATAATTGTGGGTAACGCCGGGAAAAGAATTGACCACTTCGGCCACCTCTACCAAGCGCTCAGGCGGCACCTTA
Source organism: Thermanaeromonas sp. C210 (assembly GCF_013167955.1). NCBI lineage: Bacteria > Bacillati > Bacillota > Clostridia > Neomoorellales > Neomoorellaceae > Thermanaeromonas > Thermanaeromonas sp. C210. Next base: position 435,173 of record NZ_BLWF01000003.1, on the reverse strand, counting down.
AGAGCACAAAGGGTGCTCACATATCCCAGCCGCCGCAGGTCAAAGACGGCTCCGATCCGGCGGACGATACCCGCCTTTTTTAGTTTTTTCAGCCGTTTTATTACTTCGCCTTCGCTCAAGTTCAGGCGGCGACCTATCTCCAGGTAGGGTCGACCGGTAAGGGGAAAATCCTGCTGGATTAGGTTCAGAAGTTGGCGGTCCAGGTTATCCAACGCGTTCCTCCTTTCCCCAGTAGTAGCGGCACCAGGGATCGGCGGCCATGTAGTCGCCGGAAAAACAGTAGGCCCGGGCCCGGCAGCCGCCGCAAAGGGTGCGGTAGCGACAGCGGCCGCAAACGCCCCCGTAGTCTTGCCCCCGGAGCTTTTTAAGCACCTCACTTTCTTGCCATAACCTATCCAGGGGAATCTCCCGCACGTTGCCGATTTCTAAATTTAAGTAGGCACAGGGCTGGAGGTGGCCCCGGGGTCCCACAAGGCAGTAAGCTATGCCGGCCAAGCATCCCCGGCTGTAGGGCAGGCTCAACCCCATTTCCCGGGCCAGGCGCATAAACTGGGGAGCACACGTGGGTTTGAGCTCAATGTTTACCTGTTGTTGTTTCCACAGTACAGTCCTGATGGTTTCCTCGTATTCCTCGGCCCTTAAGGCCTCTTCCTCCAGGGAGGCTGCCCGGCCGGTGGGCACTAAAAAGAAGAAATGGTGACCCTTGGCTCCCAGGGATACGGCGAGGTCCGTCAACTCCTCCAATTCCTCGCGGTTCCAATCGAAAACCGTGGTATGGACTTGAAAAGGCAGGCCCGCCGACCGGCAGGCCTCCATGCCGTCCAAAGCTGCCTGCCAGGCCCCCGTCTTGTGGCGCAACTTATCGTGCTTTTCGGGTTTACAGCTGTCCAGGGAAATCCCCACAGCACGGGCTCCGGCCCGGCGCAATTCCCGGGCCAGGTCTGGGGTCAAAAGGGTCCCGTTGGTTCCCAGGACTACCCTGAGACCTTGGGAAGTGGCATAGGTCACCAGCTCTAGGAGATCCGGGCGCAGGAGGGGTTCCCCACCGCTGAAGATGAAAATGCGAAAACCGGCCCGTACCGCCCCGTCGATTAGCTCCTTGGCTTCGTCGGTGTTCAATTCTTCTGCCGCCCTGGCCCCGGCATCGCGGTAACAGTGATCGCAATAAAGGTTGCACTGATTTGTTGTATTCCAGGAGATTAACATGTCTTTAACCACCCGGCCACGTCCTTGGCAAAGTAAGTAATGATGAGGTCGGCCCCGGCCCTCTTGATAGAAGTCAATACTTCCATGACTACTTCCCTCTCCGAAATCCATCCATGGAGGGCAGCCGCCTTGATCATGGCATACTCCCCACTGACGTTGTAGGCAGCCAGCGGACAGTTAAAGTGATTCCTGACCTGCCGGATTACATCCAGGTAGGAGAGGGCGGGCTTAACCATGATGATGTCCGCTCCCTCCTCCAGGTCCTGGGCGACCTCCCGCAAGGCCTCCCGGCCGTTGGCCGGATCCATTTGGTAGCTGCGCCGGTCGCCGAATTGGGGAGCCGAACCCGCCGCCTCCCGGAAAGGACCGTAGAAGGCAGAGGCGTACTTGGCCGCATAGGACAAAATGGGCGTTTCGGTAAAACCGTGGGCGTCCAACTTTTTGCGGATGGCGGCCACCCGGCCGTCCATCATGTCGGAGGGGGCCACCATATCCGCTCCGGCCTCCACGTGGGAAAGGGCCGTCCTGGCCAGGAGTTCCAGGGTGGGATCGTTTAAAATCACCCCGCCGTCCACCAGGCCGCAGTGGCCGTGGCTGGTGTATTCACAGAGGCATACATCGGTTATGACCAGCAGACCGGGAAATTCCTTCTTGAGGGCCCTGACGGCCTGCTGGACTATCCCTTCCGGGACATAGGCCGGCGTCGCCACCTCGTCCTTTTCCCCCGGCTCCGGGACCCCGAAGAGGAGGACGGCGGGGATGCCCAGGCCGACTACCTCCTCTGCTTCTTTAAGGAGATTGTCTATCGAAAGCTGGTAAATTCCCGGCATGGAGGGGACCGGATTCTTTACGTCCCGCCCGGCGGTAACAAAGAGGGGATAAATAAGATCCTTAACTTCTATCTCCGTTTCCCGCACCATAGACCGCAAAACGGGGTTATAACGTAAGCGCCGCAGGCGAACCACAGGAAAACCCGCCAAAGGAATCAACTCCTTATCTCTTCTTCGGTAAGATAACAGGCCGGGTCGGCCTCCCAGAAGTCTCCCGTTACCGCTTCCGCCCTGGCCCGGCAGTTTCCGTTACAGATGTCCAACCAGGCGCACTGCCGGCAGCGGCCTTTAAGCAATCCCTTTCTGTCCCGCAGGCCCGCCAAAATGGGGTGCTTGGCCTCCGACCATATGCGGCTGAAGGGCTCCCGGCGTATATCCCCCACCGTATGGTTCGTGGTAAATTGATCCGGGTGTACCTTCCCCGCCCAGTCCACGGCACCTATGGCTATGCCGCTGCGGTTGCCCCCGTTCAAGCGCAACAGTTCCAGGGCTCCGGCGGCCCCTTCGGGATCTTCCCTGCGAAGGCGAAGGTAGAGGTAAGGCCCGTCGGCATGGTTGTCTACCGTTAGAACTTCTATTTTCCTGCCTTTACGGCCCCAGGAGCAAACCTTCTCTATAAGCATATCTATAACTTCTCTTGTTGCTTCGGGAGGGGGTGCCTGCTCCACCAGCTTGCTGCCCCGCCCGCTGTACACCAGGTGATAAAAGCATATTCGAGGAATTCGCTCTTCTTCAACTAAATACAGAATCTCCGGCAGTTCCTTCAGGTTGTCCCGGGTGATGGTGAACCGCAACCCCACCCGGAGATCGAGGGCCAGGCAATGGCGGATGCCCTCAAGGGCCGCGGCAAAGGCCCCCTTCTGCCCTCTGAAGGTGTCGTGGGCCTCCTCCACACCGTCCAGGCTAACGCCTACGTAGCTTACTCCCAGGGACTTCAAGTGGCGCGCCGTGCTCCTGTCGATAAGGGTTCCGTTGGTGGACAACACCACCCGGAGATTGCGATTCGCAGCGTGAGCTATAAGGTCGAATGTATCCCGCCGCAGCAGGGGTTCCCCCCCCGAAAGGAGTAGCACTGGAACGTGGAAAGCGCTGAGGTCGTCTATCATGGCGCGCGCCTCGGCGGTGGTGAGTTCTTCGGGTGAAGGCCCTGGGGTGGCGGCAGCGTAGCAGTGGCGGCACCGGAGGTTGCACGCCCGGGTGCAGTTCCACACTACCACCGGGCCGGCGTCCAGACGCGTACCTGCCCGGGCCCCTTTGGTGGAAGGGTTATAGCGCAGGCTGTCGCCGAAGTAACTGTCGCCGCAAAGAAGTCTCGACAAACTCAGCAAGTTGCTTACGTCACCTGCCTTCCCTGTTCTGTTCATAACGGGGCGCGAAATAAGCCAGAAGGGCGGCTACAAGGCCCTCCTCGGTATATACTTCGGCTTCAATGCTGACCTTTAGCCCGGCCCGCCGCACCTCTGCACTGGTGATAGGTCCTATGGAGGCAATGGCCGTACGGCCTAACAAGGAGTCGGCCTCGGGACCAATTATTTCGAGGAAGTTTCGCACCGTAGAGGCGCTGGTAAAGGTAACGGCAGAAATTTTACCTGCTTCCAAGAGGTGGCGGAGGCCTTCGCCCTTTAGAGGGGACTTTACGGTCCGGTAGGCGGCTATTTCAGCAACCTCCGCCCCCCATCTTCTCAAATCCTCGGCCAGTGCCGGGCGGGCGATATCGGCCCGGGGCAGCAATACCCGCTTACCCCGAACCTTGGGTCCCAGATCCCTGGCAATTGCCTCGGCTACGTACTCCCCCGGCAGGTGGTCGGCCGTGATTCCCCGCCGGGCAAGAGCCTCGGCCGTCGCCGGGCCGATGGCGGCTATTTTCACCCCCGCCAACCTTCTGGCATCTTTACCCCGGGCCACGAGGCGTTCCCAGAAATACTGTACCCCATTGGCGCTGGTAAAAACAATCCAGTCAAAGTTCTCGGCGTCATCCACAGCCCGGTCCAGGGGGCCCCAGTCGTCCGGGGGTGCAATGGCGATGGTGGGAAACCGGATGACCTCAGCTCCCAGAGCACCCAGGCGCCTGACCATAGCCTCACCCTGCGGGTGAGGGCGGGTTACCACGATACGGCGGCCGGCGAGGGGTTTATGCTCCCACCAGGCAAGCTTATCCCTTAACTTTACCACTTCGCCCACAATGATAACGGCCGGATTAGAAAAGGAGGCCTGCTGGGCCCTGGCTTCTATATTTAGTAGGGTTCCTACCAGGGTCTCCTGCTCCGCCCGGCTGCCCCAGCGGACCAGGGCTACGGGAGTATCGGGCGCCCGGCCGTGAAGGAGAAGCTGGGACACGATCTGGGATAGATTGGCCATCCCCATAAGGAATACCAAGGTATCGGCGCTGCGGGCCAGCTCCTTCCAGTTGATGTGGCTTTCCCCCTTGGCGGGATCTTCGTTGCCCGTAATGAAGGCCACGGTAGAGGCCAGTCCCCGGTGGGTTACGGGGATCCCGGCATAAGCAGGAACTGCGGTGGCGGCGGTGACTCCGGGCACTACCTCAAAGGGAATACCGGCTTCCCGCAGGGCCAGGGCCTCCTCGCCTCCTCGCCCGAATACGAAGGGATCCCCTCCCTTAAGCCTAACTACCTTCCAGCCCCTGCCGGCTAGCTCTACGAGCAGCCGGCTGATGTCTTCCTGGCCCGGGGAATAACGTCCGGGGGTCTTGCCCACGTATATCTTCTGGCAATGGTCTGGTGCAAAGTGGAGTAGTTCCGGATTTACCAGGCGGTCGTATACCACGGCATCGGCTTCTGCCAGGCATTCCCTGGCCCGCAAGGTTAAAAGGCCGACATCCCCGGGGCCGGCCCCCACCAGGTAGACTTTACCTTCACCCCTGCCCATGGTCACTCCGAACTCCCCTCAGAATGGAATCTGCTCCCCGTTTTAATAGCTTTCCTGCCAGCCGTTTCCCGACCTCTTCCGGCCGGCCTAGAAAGCCTGTTTCAACCTCCCGGAGGAGCTCCCTGCCGTCTGGGCTGGCTACCATCCCGTGCAAGAGAAGGTGGTCTCCTTCTGCCTTCCCCAGGGCGCCGATGGGAACCTGACAGCCACCCTCCAATTCCTGCAGGAAGGCCCGTTCGGCCCGGATGCAGGCCAGAGAGGGAGTATGGTTTACCGCCTCGATTAAGGACCGGACTTCCCTGTCCTCGGCCCGTATTTCGAGGCCTATGGCCCCTTGGCCTACGGCCGGCAGACAAATACTGTGAGGCAGATACTCGGTAATGAGGTGATCCCGCCGGAGGCGCTTTAATCCAGCGGCCGCCAGGACAATGCCGTCCAGCCCATCCCTGTCCATCTTGGCCAGCCGCGTCGGCACGTTACCGCGCAGATCCACTATTTCCAGGTCGGGCCGCCAGTGCCAAAGTTGAGCCTTGCGCCGAAGGCTGCTGGTTCCCACCCGCCCTTTAATGGGCAAACTGGCCAGGGTGTAGCCCTTAGATGACAGGAACACATCGGAAGGGTCTTCCCGCAGCCCGACGGCCCCGATTATCAGCCCCGGCGGCAGCACCGTGGGTACATCCTTCATACTGTGCACGGCTACATCAATGATACCCTTCTGGAGGGCCTCCTCCAGCTCTTTGGTGAAAAGGCCCTTATCACCGATGCGCGCTAAGGCCACGTCCCGTATCTTGTCACCCTTAGTCTGGAGGGTAAGCAGTTCGCACTCTAGCCACGGGTGGTGTTCCTTTAAGGCATGTATGACCCACCGGGCCTGCCACTGGGCCAGTTCGCTTCGGCGGGAGCCGATGATCAACTTTCGGCCCACTCGGAGCCCCTCCTTCCACCTCCGGCTTCTTGGGACGTGGCCCTTTCGGGAGAGGCAGTATCATCCTCTTCCACCTGCAGTGCGAACAGGTTTTGTACCACTTCCACATAGAGGTGACCCTGGGGGGTTACGGCGGCCGACTTTAGGTTTACCACTACTTCGTGTAAAAGGCGGTTTACTATAGAGTTGGCCAGGGAGCCGATGATTTTCTGTTCGTGGGGAGAAGGGGAACCCAGGCGGTTGAAGGCCCGCCGTAGCTCGGCCTCCTTAATAGCCTCTGCCTTTGCCTTCAGGGCAACAATGGTGGGTATGGCGAACCGGGAGCCCAGCCACCGGAAAAAACTGTCCACCTCTTCCGCTATGATGACCTCTGCCCGCTGGGCCGCCTTCTTGCGTTCTTCGAGGCTATTGGTAATGACCTGTTCCAGGTCATCGATGTCAAAAAGCCTGACTCCGGGTAGCTCGCCCACGGCCGGATCGATATCCCGGGGAACGGCAATGTCGATGAGCATTAAGGGATTATGCTCGTGTCCCTTCCGGGCCCTTTCCACCTGCTCGGTACGGATAATATAATGACTGGCCGCCGTACAACTAATAACGATATCGGCCTGGGGGAGGATTTCCTCCAGGTCGTCCAGGCGCACGGCCCGCCCGCCGATGATCTCCGCCAGGCCCGCAGCCCGCTCGTAAGAGCGATTGGATACCAGAACGGTGGTAACCCCATTGTCGCGTAAATACCGGGCAGCCAGAGTGCTCATCTTGCCGGCACCTATGACCAGCACCGTTCGGCCGGTTAAATCCCCTCCGAAGACCTGGCGTGCCAGCTCAACCGCCGCATAGCTCACGGATACGGTGTTATGACCAATACGGGTTTCGGTCTGTACCCGTTTACCCGCCGCAATGGCCTGCTGGAACAGGGTGTTGAGTACGACGTTGGTCACTCCTGTACTGCGGGCCGCCTCATAGGCCTCGGCCACCTGGCCCAGCACCTGGGCCTCCCCTAGGATCATGGAGTCCAGGCCGGCAGCCACCCTGAAGAGATGCCGCACCGCTTCGTGGGAGGAGTAGAGGTAAAGGTAGTCTTGCAGGGCAGGAACCTGCAGGCCGCACCGCCGGCCGAGAAATCTTTTCACGGTTTCTACGCCTTTTCCCCAATCCGGCGTGGTAAAATAGACTTCCGTCCGGTTGCAGGTGCTTAGAATTACGTTACCCTCTATGCCCTGCTGGCTCCTTAAATCGGAAAGGGCCGAGGGCAGGACGTGACGGGAAAAAGCCAGCTTCTCCCTGATCTCTACGGGTGCCGTACGGTGATTTAATCCCATTGTTCCGATATACATTCCGCCACCCGCTCCCTCGCTGCTTTACGGTCTCCCCGGGCTACCAGCTCCCAGAGAACCCGGTCGGCCACCAACCGGCGGAAAGCTCCAGCCCGCTTCTTCTGGTCATCGGGAAGAATTTTCTTAAGCCAAGGACGCAGCTCTCCCAAAAAGGTAAGAAGGCTGTTGTATTCCCGGCCGATATCCTCTTCCAGGCGCCTTTTCAGAAAGGCCGCCAGGGCCGGACTGTTACCGCCGGTGGACACGGCTATCTGTAGCTGCCCCCTGCGGACCACGGCGGGCACCAGGAAGGAACTTTCCTCCGGACTGTCGGCCACGTTCACCCATATACCGGCCCGGCGACAGTGGTCGGCAATGCGGGAGTTGAGCCGGCGGTCACCGGAGGCAACAAAGACGAGGACCATTCCCCGCAGGTCCCTGGGCCGATAGCGCCGGGGCCGCCATTGAAGACGGCCCTCCCTGGCCAGTTGGGCCAGCCCTGGTGTAACCCTGGGACTGACCACCGTTACCCTCGCCTCAGCCTGCAACAGCCCCCTCACCTTCCGCTCTCCCACTGGTCCGCCCCCCACCACCAGGCAGGGGCAGCCCCTTAACCGCAGGAACAAGGGATAATAACCCATCCTTAGAACCCACGCGCCTTTACAAAATAGGTCAGTTCTTCTAAAATATCCCGCGGCCGGCCGGGCGGAAGCAGAAGTAGCTGCTTCCTGGCCTTCTGGAGGTAACTTTCGGCCACATTTAAAGTGTAGGCTGTGCCTCCGCAACCTTTGATAAGTTCAACGACCTCGGCAATTTCCGCGTCGCCCTTGGCCGGCTTGGCTAATAAGAGCGCCAGGCGGCGGTGGTGGGGACTCGCCCGGAGGGCATAAATGGCGGGTAAAGTAATAACACCCTGACGCAGGTCGCTCCCCCGGGGTTTTCCTAGTATCTGGGGATCAGCTACGATGTCCAGCACGTCATCGGTAAGTTGAAAGGCCATTCCCAGATAACGCCCATAGCGGCGCAGGGCCAGAATGCTATCATTACACCCCCCGGCCACCAGGGCCCCCAATTCGCAGCTGGCGGAAATCAGCAGGGCGGTTTTACGCCGGATCCGCCTGAGATAATCGCGTACCGTGATATCCACGATAAACACGTTTTCCAGCTGCTCCAGCTCCCCCCGCACCATTTTAACACTAACTTGGGCCAGTAGGGAGGGTATGCGGGGATCATCGTAATTGGCCACCAGCCGAAGCGCCCGAGCAAACAGGTAATCCCCGGCGTGGAGGGAAACCCTTTCTCCCCACCTGGCCCACACGGTCGGTCGACCTCTCCGTAAGGGAGAAGCATCGATGACATCGTCGTGTATCAGGGTGGCCATGTGGATCATTTCCATAGCCACCGCCAGGGGCAGGAGGTCCTTCAACCGTCCGCCGCAGCATTTGCCGCTCAGGAGCACAAAAACGGGCCGCAAGCGCTTGCCGCCGGCCTGGACCATCTGCCTGGTCACCTGGGTCAACAAGGGATCGGGGGCTTCACTCTGTCGCAGGAGTTCGTCCTCCAGCGCTTGAAGCTCTTCTTGGATCTCGGCGATGGCGCTTAAGTTGAGCATACTCTTATTATACCACCTGCAAAAGGTCATTTTTTCAAGGGGCGAAAGGGCAGATTAAGACAGCGGAGCTAGCGATTTTAGCTGGTTGAACCGTTCTCCCAGGGCCGGGTCCTTCTGTTCCAGCTCCCTTAAGATTTCTTTCGCCCGGCCCTTTTCACCTTGCCGATCGGCCAGCAAGGCCTGCCACACCCGGGCCTCGGACCCGAGGTCCTTGTCTTTAAGCACTACTTCCAGATTAGCCGCGGCCTCTTCCCAGCGGCTAAGAAAATACTGGGCCTTCGCCACTTCCAAAAGCAAGGTCGGAGTAAGGGTTAAGCCCCCCCTTTCGACAAGGTGCAATTCGCGTAGATCTCCCAGCGACGCCAAGCGCCCTTCGACTTCGGCTTTGAGGCCGGCAGCGGCAGCGAAGAGCTCCCGGGCCTCGGCGGGCTGATTATATTGGAGATACCTCATCCCGCCGGTTACATAGATCTTGGCCAGGGATTCCCACGTTGCTGCCATCCAGGGAGCCATATCCCGGGCTTCTTCCAGGGCCGCCACAGCCTCCGGTATTTTCCCTTGGGCCCAGTAGACCTCGCCCAGCCGCACCTTAAGAAGGTAGTTATAAGGTTCGTAGGAGAGGGCCTCTGAGATAACCTTTTCCGCCTCACTCGGGCAGTCCTGCCTCAAATAAAGGGCAGCCAAATCGGCGACGTAAGAGGCGGTAAAAGGGTCATAGCCGTGGGCTTCTTTCAGCTTGGCCGTAGCGAGGCTTATATTGCCCTGGCGCAAGGCGGCGACACCTTCCCTGGCACTGGCGTTACCCGCCAGGAAGGAGCCGCTGAAGAGTACTATGACTAAGGCTGTTATAACCACCGCAGCGGCATACTTTATCTGGCGGGAAGCCCACTCGGGATCCGCTGCCCGTCGCGGAACTCCCTGTACATCCCCTCCCCTTTCCAGGCTCCGGCTCAAGCCCCAGCAAGACCAGAGTAAAATGGACACGGCGCCCAGGGCCAGGTCGAAGTCCAGGGCTGCGTGGAGGCCTAGGCTCAGGGCAGCTGCCAGTAAGGAGACGGTAAGCAGGCGATCCCGTCCGCTGCTCCGGCGGTAAAGGCCATAGACGCTAAGGAAAAAGGATACCCAAAGGGTAGCGAGGACGATAACCCCTACTACGCCCGTTTCTACCGCCAGTTGGGCGTAATAATTATGAACTTGGGTGGAGTGGTACGCATACCGCTGGTACTGGCGATAAGCGGCCTCCCACCCTCCACCGCCGTACCCTAAAAGGGGCCGCTCCCTTAACATGCTTAAAGCATCGCGAGTCCACTCGACGCGCTCGCGGCTGCTCCGGGTCTCCAGATTAATATCCTGGATCCGCCGCGCTATGGGAGCGGGAAGTATCCTCTCCCAGCCGAGGGCAGGTTCGGCCGCCCCTACGGCCTCCCCGGCCTTAAGGGAGGTGTAAGCATACCCCCCTCCCAGGGCCAGAATAATCAGGGCTGCAGCTACCGCGGCCCTCATGCGGGCCGAAGGAACTATTTTCCCCGCGACAGCTAAAATCACCTGAAGGGCCAGAGCAGCTCCCAAACCCAGGAAGAACCACGTCCAGGATCCTGCATAATCCTTCGCCAAGGCCAGGGGGATAAAGCGATAATTGGCGACCAGGGCGGCCAGCCCGGTGGCCAGAAGATGGGCGAAAGTGCTCAGGCGCCACCCGGCCGGCGCCAGGAGGAAGTAAAGGGCAAGGACCACGGGTAGTACGAGGAAGGCTCCTCGAGAGCCTGTCCCCAAGAAAACCACCAACAATAAATAGTTGCCGACCGCATAAGCCAGGCGCAGGCGGTTGTCGGCGCGGCCCCATAAATAAAACCCCAGAAAGAGGTTACCCATCATGTAGGCGGCTAAGGCATTGGGATACTGCAGGGTGGAATAAAAGCGGCCGCCCAGGAAGCCGTCTTTTATAAAAATAACCTCGGTGGCCGTCAGTAGCCCGGCCAGGGCTACCCCCAGCCCGCTGGAGTAGAGGCTGTGGAGGATTAACGACCTGGGTCCCGGACCTGTGCCCAACTGAACAATCATCCAGAACACAAAAAAGTAGAGAACCACCTTGCTGATCTCTGCCAGGGCCAGGCCCCGGCTGGCAGGGTAAAACACTCCGCTGGCAACATAGACCAGCACCAGGCCGAAAGCGGCATACTCCAGGGGATGGCGCAGAAATGTTAAATCACGACGGGAGAACTTCCAAAACCACGTTAAAACGAACAGGAGGGTGGCCAGGATTAACGACCAGCGTTGCTCCACCGGGAAGAAAAGGCCGCGGAAAAAGGGGGGATAAAAAAGCAGCAGCAGCAGGCCCGCCAGGGCCGCCCAAAACAATCCCCTGGCGCCTTCTTCCTCCACCCTACCCCTGGTGCGTGCCCGCCTCCCCGCCTCAAGCCCGGGGGACGCCGGTTTGGAGTTAGGAGCTACGGTTCTACCGGCCTCCTTTAGCTTCTGCTTCCGCCGCTTTCCCGTGGGAAGCTTGATAACTCTATTCTCGCCACTTCTGGTGCCCACCCGTATACCTCCCCCGCTGGCTTCTGGCGTAATCATTCATTCGCCACCTTCTCCTTTTTTTCCTGCCTTCCCTCCTCTGGATTTTTCCAGCTGGGAGGGGTTATAATCTAACCCAGAAGCTCACAGCAGGGAGGGGAGATAATGGTAAAAAAACAGCCCCCTTTAGTTATCGAGCGGTTAGAAGGCGAATTGGCCTTCATTAAATACCACGACTGCACCTTTAACCTGCCCCGGGCACTGCTTCCTCGGGCCGCCCGGGAAGGCGACGTGGTAAAAATCGCCGTGGTCCTGCAGACTCCGGCTAGAACTACGGCTTCTAAAGGCAAGGACCTCAAGGGGAATGCTTAGCCAGCCCCGCCATGGCCCGGAAAGCCCGGTAAACATTAAGATAATCGTTATGCTCATAGACCACCACCCGGGGGCTACGCCGCCTGCTTCCCGGGACTAAGCGGGCCATCTCCGCCTGGCCCGTTTCTTTGAACTCGACCTCCAAAACCGCCGGCCGCGGGGGCTTTAAGGGTTTGTAACTGGTTACGTTCTTCACCGCCCTGCCGGCAGCGGCCTTTATTTTTTCCCTGGCCACAGCCGGTGCCAGGCACCGGGCGGCCTGGGATCCCCTGGCTTCTTTAACAATAACTATTTCCAGGTTCCCCAGGAGTTTCTTGGCTTCAACGGCCACAATGTTATCTCCGGACAGAAAGGCTACTGGCACGCCGTAATAGCCAGCTACCAGGGCATTTAGTCCGGTCTCCCCCATTTCCTGCCCGTTAATCCGGCAGCTGAGGATGGTTTCGTTGCAGGTGTGGGCCAAAATGCCGGGACTGCCTGCCCGGGCATGATATCCCAGAAAGAAGGCAGCCTGGAAAGTGCGGTCTATTCCTTCCATCATTCCCAGGCCCTTGGCGGAACCCGATATGAGTTGTACCCTGGGCAGTAGCGCCTCGCCCCAAAGGTTTCGCATGTGGTTGTGGGCGTCGTTGACGAGGATTGCGGTGGCACCGGCGGCCAGGGCTCCGCTGGCTGCCGCATTGACTTCGGCTGCCAGGAGCCGGCAGGAGCGCCGGTACTCTTCCCCTCCTTGCACCTCCACCTGGCTCCAGGACACCACTCCGCTCAGCCCTTCCATATCCACAGATATGTAGATGCGCAAGTTGCGCACCCCCTTAAAAATACAGGGGAGCTTCTTATCTCCCCCGTGTTGCTTCTTACATAATTTTTATGCCGCAGCCGTCTACCCCATTACCAAACCACCGGCAGGATTCCCCCGACAAACACGGGCCCCAGCCGGAAGGGCGATCTTACGCCGACCACAAGGAACGGGAGGGCGGTTAGCCGCACCGGATTGTCACGGAGGCGGTGGTGGCAGTACATCATGCCCGGTCCGCCCATAAACAAATCGTCGGTGATAAAATCGTCGGTTTCCTTGTACCTCACCCAAACCGCATACCTGTCTATACCACACTTGTGGGGTTCCGGGAGATCCCAGACCAGCAGGCTTACTACCTTGTGGTCCCAGTCGGCCATGCCCATGCCCTTGGCATAGGGGGCGTGTTCGGTACCGTATAAAACAAAGGCCTGACACCGCCGGGGTATGCCGGGGAACAAGGGTATGCATATCCGCTGGCCGGGAAAGATTACATTGGGATCCGTTATCTGCGGATTGGCGGCTACAATTCTCTCTACACTCACCCCAAAGCGCCGGGCTATTTCAAATAGAGTGTCACCCGGCCGCACAACATAGATAAATCCGTGGGGACAGGCCTTCCTATCCTTAAGCGGCACACATAATATCTGGCCCGGGAATATGAGGTCCGGATCGGCAATGTGGGGATTGGCCTCTATTAAGTCGTCCAGGGAAATGCCGAACCGTGCGGCAATATTAAACATAGTGTCCCCGCTCTGGACGATATAGGTAATGCCCCCGGGGCAATGCGGCACATGTTGGGCCTCCGTCATTTTGCCTACGCCTCCTTAAAAAGTTAAGGCCGTTTCAGGTCATAAAGGTTACTCTATGATATGCAAGCAGTCCGTTAGCGGTGCAGGGACCAAGAAAGCCTGCCCGAGGGCCTCAACTAGAGGCCGGGGCAGGCTTCAAGGGTTAAGGTTGGTTCTAAGGCCGGACAGGAAAGGTATCTCAGAGGGTTTGGCGCAAATGATGCAAAATCATGGAGGCCGTTGCCAGGTTGGTAGCTGCCGGCACATTATGTACGTCACAAATGCGCAAGAGGGCATTAATGTCCGGCTCGTGGGGCTGGGGCGTTAAGGGATCGCGCAAGAATATCACCAGATCCACTCGCCGCCGGGCCACCAGGGATCCGATGTGCTGGTCGCCCCCCAGGGGGCCGGACAACACACGGTGTACCCTCAAACCGGTACGCTCTTCTATTCTGGCACCGGTGGTACCCGTGGCTATCAGGCGGTGTCGAGCAAAGAAATCGTGGTTTTGCTTCACAAAGTCCACCAGTTCATCTTTCTTTCGATCATGGGCGATGAGGGCAATGCGCAAGACCTCTACCTCCCCCTCAAGGCTTTCCACAATGCAGGAGAACAAAGATTCCTTAAATAAATCCGCGGAACGGGCAACTTCCCGGTTTGCCAGAAATAGACCAGCTCATCTTCGCCACCATTGATGACGGCCGAGCGCAGCTCCCCGGCCCGCCGGGTGGCCGGGCAGCAATAAAAGGTGCGACAGACCAGGGGGCGGTAACGGTAGAGGCGGCACGAGTTGTCTGTCGGCGACAGGAAAATGCAGTAACCCTCCCCGTCCGTCCGCAGCGTTATATCCAGGGCGGGGCCCATTTTCTGTACCGTACAATAGTTGGCAATTAAGTCCCGCAGGTTTACCAGCTTACCCGTCAGGGCTTGGAGCCCGTCGCGCAGCACCAAGACGTCACGCAGAGTCAACGGCAAGCGCCCGCCGCAGCAATGGGGGCAGCTCTGGCAGTCACCCCTGCCGGACCGGTAGGACCTGTAAATATCAAGCTCTTCAACCCTGCCCATTGCCCGGATATAGTCATCTACGGTAGCCAGGGGCGAGGTAATGACTAAGTCGTACCCTCCTTTACCGTTAACCCGCCAGGGCCGCACTTCAATCGTTTCCACCCTTATGCTTCCTCCCATTCCTTCTTGGCAGCGGGAAAGGGCTCCAGGGCCCGGTCCAGGGTCCCGTGGGCAAGGGCCAGCAGTACTCCATAATTAACCATGGGCACCCCGGCCGCCCGGGCCACCTGCAGGCGGTAGAGCATTTCCCGGCGATTGATCATGCAACCCCCGCAGTGAACGACCAGTCTATAACTTGCCAGGTCCTCGGGAAAACTCCCCCCGGAAACCCAGGTGAAATCCAAGGCACCGCCCGCATAGCGTTGTAGCCAACCCGGTATCTGAACTCTACCGATATCGTTGGGTTGAGGATGGTGGGTACAGGCCTCGGCTATCAATACCCGGTCCCCCGGCTTTAAACCCTTAATCCCTTTGGCTCCCTTAACGAGTTCTACCAGGTTCCCCTTGTAGCGGGCCATCAGGATGGAAAAGGATGTCAACCAGACATCAGGGGGCGTCTCGGCGGCCACCTTGGCAAAAACCTGGGAATCGGTAATCACTATTTTGGGCCGGGGTATCAGGTCTAAGGCCTCCTTAAGGCCCCCTTCTTTCACCACCAGGCCCATGGCATCGTTATCCAGGAGATCCCGCAGTACCTGCACCTGGGGCAGTATCAGCCTCCCTTTGGGGGCAGCGGAATCTATGGGGACCACCAAGATGGCCGTTTCGCCCGGCCCCACCAGGTCGCCCACTAGGTGGGGAGCTTCAAAAGAGGACGGAGCGACCTTTATAAGTTCCCGCTTTAACTCTTCAATGCCCTGGCGGGTTTTCGCGCTGACCGGAAGTATCCGCTGGCCCAGGGCCTCTTCCATGCGGGCAAGGTGTTCTCCACCTCCGAGATCGATTTTATTCAAGACCGCCACCACTGGCAGCCCTTGCTCGGTTAAACGGCGTTTGAGCTCCAATTCATAAACCCCCACCCCTTCCGCGGGATCCAGCACCAGAACGGCCAGGTCCGTTTTGCGCAGCACCTCCATAGTTTTCTTAATGCGCAGCTCTCCCAGCTCTCCTGCGTCATCGATCCCGGCAGTGTCAATGAGCACCACTGGTCCCAAGGGCAAAATTTCCATGGCTTTAAAGACCGGGTCGGTAGTGGTGCCGGGAACGCTGGAAACTAACGCCAGCTCTTGACCGGTAAGGGCGTTGATCAAGCTGGATTTTCCCGCGTTGCGCCGACCAAAAAGGGCAATGTGCAACCTATTGCCGCGGGGTGTATCCTGCACCCTCGCCCACCCCTTTCCTTCCAGCAAAAAGGGGAAGCCAACGCCTCCCCGGTAGTTAGGTCATAGGATTAATTGTCCCCTGCAGGCCGGGCCGCCTCAAAGTTACTTTTCCTGCTGCTTAACCTCCCGGGCCTCCGCCTTCGGTTCTTCTACCTTGGCGGCCTCTTCAATTTCGCTGGTGATGGAAGTCGTAGCCTTTCTAAACTCGCGAATTCCCTTGCCCAGGGCGCGGCCCACCTCGGGCAGCTTGCCGGGCCCGAAAATAATCAGTGCCAAAGCAAGGATGAGAATGAGCTCCGGAACTCCCAGACTACCAAACATCAGCAACTTCACCTCCTTATATGGAGTTATATTCCTTCGCTTTCGGCCTTTTCCTGCCTCCGGCGCACTAGAAAAGATAGCCATATACTGCTCTCATAGAGTCCCACCATGGGAAGTCCCATGAGGAGCTGGGATACGACATCCGGAGTAGGTGTTAAAAGGGCCGCCAGGAGAAAAATAATGAGCAAGGCCAGCTTCCGGTTGCGCGCCAGGAACTGGGGAGATATCAGCCCTAGCCGGGTCAGCAACACCACGACCAGGGGCAGCTGAAAAACCAAACCGAAGGGCAGAACAAAGGTAACCAGAAATCCGATATACCTGGAGATGGTAATCAACGGTTGAAAACCTTCGCTGGCCGTCACCAACAAGAAACGGAGCGCTGCCGGCAGAACTACAAAGTAGCCGAAAGCTATGCCCCCAAAGAAGAGGAGCAAAGAAAAGGGCATGATAATGAAGACTAAGCGCCTTTCATGCCGGTGTAAAGCAGGCAAAATGAAACTCCATATCTGCCAGAGAATAACCGGCAAGGCCAGGAATACGGCGGCTAAGATGGAAGCCTTGATGGAGGTGAAAAAGGCCTCCCAGGGCGTAATGTAAACTAAGGACACGCCCAAATCCTTCACCGGCTGAGTCAGCAGTGCCAGGAGCTGGTTACGGAAGCCGAAATAGGTGATAATGGTGGATATCCCTAAGGCCACCAGGCAGACTAGGAGCACCCGGCGCAATTCCTCCAAGTGCTCGGTAAGGGTCATGGATTTGTCCTCCATAAGTTCACCTCCTGCTCCTGGCCTTTTTGCCCATTATACATCCAATAAAGTTTTCTCGCAATTTGAATTGCCATCCAGCAACCTCTAAGGCGCCAACCGCCAAACCGTCGCGGGCTTGCAAAGGTCTAAGAATATTCCCCTCCAGACCTTCCGGCCGGAAATATCCGGCACTTTTTCTAAGGCCTCCTCCGCTTTAGCCACGTGGTGGGACGTCAACAATGGCCGGCCGCAATTCTGAATACCCCAAAGAAGGCCGAAGGCATGGCCGACATCGTACCACCCCTCCACCTCGTCGGCTGGAGCTCCCGCCAAAGTGGTCCCCAGCCTGGTGGCCAGGCCCCCCAAGAGACCGCATACTTCTACGGCGGCCACGTCGGGATCCTCCTTCTTCACCACCGAGTGGATAAACCTCAGGTTTATGCGGCAAATCACCTCGGTCAGGTGAGGCAGGAACTCCAGGTTGCCGTCCCGGCAGAGGAGGGCAAAAAACTTTGTATACAGGTAATCTCCCCAAAGGGCGGGACGGGCAGGCTCAGTGCCGGCCCTGGCATGGATGAAGGTACCAAGGAAGATCAGCTTTAGGGCAGCGGCCATAGAAAAAAGGCGCCGGCCTTCATATCCGTAATAGCGGCCGCTCAGGACGACGAGGGACGGCAAAAAGTTTTGGTCCCATGTGTTTAACGGTGGACGGACATAGTTTTTTACTTCTTCGTCCACGTACTCTTCAATTAGTGCTAAATCGTCGGCAATAAGCTCGTACACACCTAAAGCCATGGGATAAGCTCCTTACAAAACTACTGGAGTCATAATTCGCTTTAAGTTGAGGCTTTCCTGCCGGGTTCTTAAAGATTAACCCTGTACTAATGCCGCAGGCCTTGCCAGCTTCTTCCTTGCCAGCAAGGCCTGTTAGCCGTGCTTTGCAGTAGGTACTAAAATAAATATCCCCTCCTAAAGATTGACGACCGCAGGGCGGCGGGGTTCTATTATGCCACGCTGAATCTCAGTGGCATGGACTTCCTCCGCCTTAAACTGGTCGGTCAGGTACCTGCAGGCCTCCCACGGATTTACCCTCTCCCCGCAGGTGAAAACATCCACGGCAGCATACCCTAGCTCCGGCCAAGTATGAATGGCTAAATGGGATTCGGAAATGACCACCACGCCGCTGACGCCTTGGGGGCTAAATTTATGGAAGCAGACTTCACGAATCTCGGCCCCTGCTTCGAGGGCTGCTTTGACCATGATTTCTTCGACTTTCTTAATGTCGTTTAGAAGTTCAAAGCTGCAACCATAAATCTCGGCCAGCACATGACGGCCCAATGCGCGCAATTACCATTCCTCCTTTATTTTTAAAGTGGGTATTCAATCAAATCCAATTGTAACCGGACACCCCCCCCTTGTCAACTAAAATTCGAGGCCCATGTCGGATTAAAAAGACAGCCTTGGGAGGCCATAATACCACAGCGCATATCCCTGCGGCCAAGCTCTGGCATCGGCAGTGGAACGCTGGACCCCCGCAAGGCCTCCCGTCAACGCCAGGGTGCTAAAACCCAACAGACACACCCTTCAATTAACAGCGCCTCCCTTGGACAAGATCTCCTTAAAGCTCTTAATAGATCCTGAAGACACGCCATAGCGCGGTATTCTATCAAGGGGCGTATCCGGGATAAGGGGTTGCTGTTGCAAAGTGAAGAGAAAACGATAACCTAATTCCTTAGCTATTTGAACAGCAGTTTGGTTTGTTAACCCATAGGGCCAAGCTAGGGCAGTAACCCTTTGGTCAGTTTGCAGTTCTAGAATATCTTTGCTCACTCGAAGATCTTTGGTAATCCTATATATGTAGTCTTCTTCGCTTTCTCCATTCTGGCGTTGGATTGCCGGATGACCGTCTTCCCGGTAATAGTGCAGGTCATAGGTATGGGAGCCGATGTCTATTAGGCCACTTTCTTTAATCATCGTTCTCAATTCATGGAAAGTTAAATGTTCATTCCATATAATCTGTCGTTCTAAGCCCGGGGTCATACCTACGATAGGAAATATGGTAGCCCTAAAACCGTATTTCTTCAAGACGGGATAAGCCAGCGTGTAAAAGCTTTGGTATCCATCGTCAAAGGTTAGCATAACGCTCTTTTCCGGAAAGCTCTGGCCGTTATAGTAAGTCAAAAGTTCCTCAAGTCCTAATGTTTGATAATTGTTAGCATATAGGTATGCCATCTGTTCCGCGAATTCTTTTACTGTTAAGGACGATCCGGCGGCTTTCGAAGCATCTGCCACAATATTATGATAGACAAGAACTATCGTTCGAGTATTTCCTTTTCTTAAGTTTCCTCGTGGCCCCTGAAATTCTTGGTCCCCAGGACTTTCGACGGCATAAGCTCCTTTCTGGTGCTGTGTGCTACTACACCCCGTAAAACCCACCAACAGTAATCCCACGACGAGGAAGAAGGCTAAAGTCCTCAATCGCTTCACCTCCAACTGCCAATATTCTAATTCTAATACAGCAAGGGGTCAATCTCAAGAGAATTCACCGGAAGAGGCATCTGCGTTGTGGCCGATTTTTTAGAAGGCCTTGACATAATCTTACAGAAGCAACCCTATAATTAATAGGGTAGGCGCCTCAGGAATATAAAAAGCCTTAAGGAGATGGCAAGCGTTGGTAAAATAACCCCAAAAAGGGTATATTACTTCTTCTACCACCCTTTATGGTAGTATCTACCACTTAATTTAGGCTGCCTTTACTAAACTGCGTAGGTTTTCTCCTTTCTTTTCTCGTATCCTCCCTAGCGCCATGGCCAGCATCACCGCTAACGCTAGAGCGCATGTTAAACTCATCTTCTTTAATCCTCGAATAAAGTGTTGCTCAAAACCAAAACTCTGGTCTAATCGGCTGTTTACTCGCTCCACCGCTGTACGCTTCTTGTAAAGTTCCTCCCAGCGGTAGCTGGAACGTGCTAGCGGCGTGAACACCCTCCGGTCTTCCTTAAGGGGTATCCGAATACTGCTCTTAACCGGACATTTATCTATTCCCTTGCATCTTAACCCATAATGCCTGGCCGGACAGCGGTATTTTAATGTTTCCCGGTCCTTCTCAAATCCTCCATAGGCCATCTCCCTCTTTATCCCCGTCTCCGGACAGTAACAGTATACTTTCCCCTTATAGTCGTATACTACGCTCTCCTGCCCCGCTATTAGTTTAGTTTCTTCCCCGTCTTTCCATTGGTTCCTTATGTCTATGACCGGCTTTATTTGATACTCTTCCCATAGCTCGATGATTAGTTCTGTGGAGTCGTAGGCCTTGTCTGCTGTAAGATATTTAATCCTTTCAAAGGTCCCCGGTGCCTTCTCTTTTACCCTCTCCAGAAGCTTGGGCGCCTCTTTTACTTCGCTCGCCGACGCCTTGGTAACTTTAAACCCTAGAGGCAGTTCGTATAGGGCATCTACTATTAGGTGCAGCCGAAATCCAAACCATTTCACTACTTTTTCCCACTGGCTGCCGTCTTCCCTCTTACCCCGGTAAACCTTACACCCCCAGTCTGCATCTTGTTCCCGCCGACCGTCAGGTCTAAGCTCCCCCACTTTTTCCTTCTTCCTCCCACGACTTAAGCTCGCCAAGGCTTTGCCGTCTATGGCCGCTACTTCTCCAAAACCCGGTAGTTCCTCCCTTAGCTCCTCTACCAGCCGGTAAAATATTTCTTCGACCTTCTCTTCTTTCTTAAGCAGTTTCCCCAAAAACCGGCTGTATACCCATGACGGCGGTACGGCTTTTTCTCCCTTCGTTAGGTCAAATCCGCATAGCTCTCGTAATTGGGCATTACGCCAAAGTTCCCGCCTTAAACTTTCTATCGAAGGATGTTGGTATACTATCCCTGCCAGTACAGAGTTCCATACGGCCCTTATGGGATAGTCATCCCGCCCATTCGCCCGTTCCTTCTCCAGTTCCACCATCAATTCTTCGTCCGGCATGTATTCAAGTACTAGCCTAAGTCGTTCGAGCTCCCCTAAATTTTCGATTTCCCTCCACCCAAAAAGCCTCTGTTGTGGTATAATAGCCATGGATGACCCTCCTTTGTTTGGTTGGTTTGGTCTTACTTAACAGATTCGCTCTGAAGGAGGGTCATCCTCTTTTTTGGGGTCAATTTTTTAATTCCTTAAACCCAATCCCCCTCAACCCCAACCAAATTCATGCCTTTCCCGGGGTAAAATTTTTTCCCCAATCCCTTCATACCTTCACCTTTCTTATTTCCGCGTCAGCGCAGATGGCTCCGGAAGGGTAACCAGCAGCCAAACCGGGGCCTAACAGTAGAGCCATCAGTTCCCGGCGGCGGCAGTACTGGCCGCCACGCGTCCAGGCCATAAAAAATGCGGCCCCGTAACCTAGGAGCCGCACTTTCTTGGTCGGAGCGACTGGACTCGAACCAGCGACCTCTACCACCCCAAGGTAGCGCTCTAGCCAAACTGAGCTACGCCCCGACATTCCCTTGGCACTACCAAGTATATCACCCCTTTTCGGGGGTGTCAAGATCCCGCGATCACTCACTTAAAATATAACCGAAGGGGGAACGGCTCACTCACGGCGAAATCTTACCGAGGGGATGTGTATTGAGGATGTCATTAAATAGTCGCCGTGAGTATTTAAACAACATGCACCAGCGTTACTCTCAGGCCGCTTCCCGAACCGAAAAATCCCAGATTATCGACGAGGTAGTCAAGATGCTCGGCTATAACCGTAAGTATGCTATCTATGTCTTAAATAATCCTATTCCTGCCAAAAAGCCAGCTAAAAAGCGTTCTAAGCCATTAAAGTATTTGAAGGCACTCCCGGCCATCCAGCTCGTTTGGGAGGCCCTGGATTATCCTTGTGCCGAACGCCTCCATCCAGTACTCCTTTCTACGGCTGAGCTCCTGGCCAGCCACGGAACAATGACCCATATACAGGATACCCTCTGAAGCTGAAGGGAGATGATGGAGAATAGTACCCCCTTCAACTATCGCTCTTTAGGTTAGGTCTTTATTTGAGTGAGCCTTCTTCCTTCGGTAAGGTTTTTATGTGAGTTGACACGGATCCCGCCCTCGATGTGTTACCGGACTGGGATATTGTCAGCAGCTACTATTAGGATTGCCTATTTTCTATCTGACTTACAGGACAATGCCTGCATGAAGCACGTCAATATCATCCCCCGGGGCACAGCGGCAAAAATTATTTTATCTCCAAGGGAGGAGAAATATGGCAAGTTGTAGAATTAAGGAGCAACCACAATAATAAGCTAAAAGGTGCTTCCCGAGGAAAGAGGCAAATTCCGGGTCTTTCCCACGCCTGTGGACTTTAACCAGCGCCTCGGCTTGGGGAACCTTTAGGAAGCACCGAAGGAAAGAAGGAGGTAAAAGAGTGAAAAAGTGGTTGCGGGCGCTCCTCCTTGGGGTAGCTTTCACCCTCGTCCTGGTACCGGCTGCCCTGGCGGGCACGGCCACTGTGGAGGAGCTGCAGCAAGTCTTCCCTGAGATGCCGGCAGGAGATTCCGTCCTCACTCGCGGTGTCTTTGCCGCCCTGCTGGCCGAAGCCGCCGGTATCCAGGTAGATGAGGCTACAGTCGATAACCAGGGTGAGGCCTGGTATCTTCCGGCCGTAAGGGTTTTACAAGAAAAGGGCGTGATTAGGGGTTACCCGGACGGAAGCCTGCACACCGATAGGCCGGTTACCCTCCTCGAAGCGGCCGCGATGTCGTCCCGGGTACTGGGACTGCCGGACGCCACCGTCCCGCCCGAGGTCAAAGTGGCTCTAGAAGAAGAAAGCTGGGGGTATACTCCCTATGCCTGGCTCACCAAGGTCGGCCTGCTGGGCTCCGGTGAAGACCCGGCAGCCTATCTCACCGTGGACCAGGGCCTTGCCTTCCTGACCAGGGTCTTCGGGACGGATCCGAAGGCCGAAGAGATTGTCCGAGCCGCCCAGGAGGCCCAGACTAAAATTAAGGATCTGAGGTTCACCAG
This sequence comes from Thermanaeromonas sp. C210, assembly GCF_013167955.1. Lineage (NCBI taxonomy): Bacteria > Bacillati > Bacillota > Clostridia > Neomoorellales > Neomoorellaceae > Thermanaeromonas > Thermanaeromonas sp. C210. The sequence continues at coordinate 412,468 of NZ_BLWF01000003.1, read as the reverse complement.
CAGCATAACCATGGGCTTCCGTCCCCGGCCGGAAGCCGCCGGAAGTGTCCCCACCATCACCATGGAGGGCAACACGGTAAGCGAGTTCATCTATCCCTTAACCCTGCACCAGAGGATGGACGTGACCGTTAATCTCCCCGTAGAGGCCATGCCCGGCGGAGACCTGCCGGAAGGCGGGAAGATGCGTATGAACATAGAGCAGTACCTGGTGGACGGCAACCTCTACCAAAAAGTAGAGATGCCGGGTGCGGCGGAACCCCTATGGATGAAAATCCCCGGCGAAGTCATGCCCCATCTGGAGTCCCTGTTGGAACAGAGCGGGAACTATGCGGGATTACCCCCGGAACTGCAGGAAGCTTTTCACTTACGCTACCTGGGTGAAGATGCGGTAGAGGGACGAAAAGTTCACCGTATAGCCTATTACGGCCGCCTCGACGATTGGCAGGCCCTAATGAAGGCCTTCCCTACAGGCCTGGCCCCCGAACTTCAACAGGCCCTCAAGGAAGCCGGTGAGGTGATAAAGTCCCTTTCCTTCTGGGGCGAGGAAGCCATTGGAGTAGAAGATAACCTCTCTTATGGTGCGGAAATGACGGGATTAGTGGTTTTGGCCGATGAGCTCCAGGGCCAGGCCCTACCCCTGGAAAGCCTCACCTTCACCATGAGGAGCAGGGATTACCAGTACGACACCGGCCTTACCATCCAGCTACCGCCCGAAGCTTTAGCCGCAGAGGAACTACCGTCGGTGTTTCCCGAACCTGAGGCAGGCGCGCCCGGCGAGGACACGGCACAGCAATGAGTAGGAGGAGCAACTACAGCTTTAAGCCGGCGTGTTGGCGCCAGCTTTAAGGCTTTCCCCCGGCCCCGAGGGGGATACAGAGGGCCACGTACCCTTTGGTCGTGGCCCTCTTCTGATGGTGTTTTAGGCCGGCTTAACGGTAGTTTATTCCGGCGCCGTGGCGAAGGGCTTTGAGGCTTAAAGGAATTTCACCCCACCCTATTCCTCCTCCCGGTAGAGACGGAAGACCACCGTGATATCGGGGTCGGGGCAGGCCCACAGGGTCGGCTCATCCCCTTCCGCCCAGTAAAAGCGTCCACCGTTAAGGAGCACCGCAGCCGGCGCCAGCAGAGCTCCCAGGGCCCACGGGCACAGGGCAGGCGTTTTTTCCTGGGTGAACACGAACCTCTCGCCCACCCGGTGACCCGCCGAACACTGGCCGCTACCCCGCACTTCCGTTATTTCGGCGATCACCCTGGCCATTTTCCCACCTCCCCTGGGATTTGCCCCAACCGCTGTGAGGGTAATCAGCCGAACCGATAGGTAATACCGAAGGTTCCGCGGGGGTAATCCCAGCGGATAATACCTTTATTCTTACACATTACCCTGCAAGTGCCGCACTCCAGGCAGCCGGCATGATCAAAAGTCACTTCCCCATTAGGGTCCAGCCGGTAAAGGCCTGCCGGGCAGACCACTAAGCAAGGCTTGGACGTACACCTGATGCATAACTCCTTGTCCAGCTTAATGTGGGGTTCTTTCTCATCTACATTAAACTTATTGAGGCCCAAAAGTTCAGGCGTATCCATAATCCGTATGCCCATTTACAGCCTTAACCCCCTAAGCCCGTCCTTGATCACGTCCCAAAGCGAAATGCCGCTTTCCTTAATGGTTTCCATTAGCTGGGCCTTAATGCCGCGCTGGACTCCCCCCTCTACTGTAAACAGCTTGCGGAAAATGCCTACGGCCAGGTCAGGATATTGCCGGTAAAGCCTGGGGTTATCCAAGAAGTCTACATACCCCCTGGCCGCCCTCATGGCCGGCAAGACTTGGAGGTTTTCCAGCTCCCGCATGTAGGCCGGTCCGATTAGTTCCGGCTTATCCTCACCCAGCACTGCCCGGGCTGCTGCCACCCCGCTCAAGATGGCCAGGTCCATGCCGCGAATGGTGTAACCCAGATTCATCACCAGGCCGGCGGCATCTCCGATAACTAGGAAGCCATGCCTGTAGAGCTTTGCAGGTACGCCACGGTATCCTGCCTCGCTCACCAAGTGGGCACTGTATTCCACGGTTTTCCCGCCTTGGATCAGAGGAAGCACTGCAGGGTGCAACTTGAGCTCTTGCAAGAGGCGGTGTACCGGCTTTCCCTGCCGGGCCACTTCCTCGGGGGACACCACGCACCCTAGGGAGATGCTTTCCTTATTAGTGTATAGGAAGCCCCCTCCCTTGGCCCCTTGGGTACACCCGAGGATGAGAAGGGCAGCTCCTTCTCCTTCCCTCAGCCCAAAGCGTTCCTCTATCACCTTCGCCGGCAGCTCTATAATCTCCTTGACGCCCACGGCTACATTGTGAGGCTGGATCTCGCTCACCAGGCCGGCCTTTTGGGCCAGGAGGGAGTTTACCCCGTCGGCCGCAATGACGACCTCTCCGTAAACTTCATCTTCCCCGGCCCTTATTCCTATAACTCGGCCATCCTTCTCTATAATATTGTCCACTTTGATCCCGCAGGCCAGCACTGCCCCTGCCTCTTCGGCTCTGCCGGCCAGCCAGGCATCAAGGACGGCCCGCAGGACGGTGTACGAGTGAGGTACGTCTCCTTCCTTATTGAAGGACGGATCATGATACTCCAGGAGGCAAGAACGCTCGCCAGCGAGGATCATCAGCTGCTCGTGGGTAACCCTTCTTTCCACCTGTGCTTCCCATGCCAATTCATCTCCCAGCACCCGCAAGGCGTGGGTATAAAGCCTTCCGCCGCTGACGTTCTTGCCCCCGGCAATATCCCCCCGCTCGACGAGGAGGACTGCCTTTCCCTCTCGAGCCAAGGAATAGGCGCAAACACTTCCCGCCGGGCCGGCGCCCACTACTATGACATCAAACCGGTCTTCCCCGCTCAAGGCCCACCTCTCCTCCGGAAAACTTACGTGTTGCTACTGTTTTATTTTTTTCACTGCTGCCGTTAAAAGGGGTAAGATCTCATAGAGGTCGCCCACTATACCGTAGTCCGCGGCCTGGAAGATAGGGGCGTTTTCGTTGATATCTACTGCGGCAATAATCTTGGCATCACGTACTCCCACTATGTGCTGGACCTGCCCTGATATTCCGAAGGACAGGTAGAGGCGCGGCTTTACCGTTGCCCCGGATATTCCTATATACAGGTCGGCCGGCAGCCATTTGCGCTCCTCGGCCACTCCCCTCGAACAGCCGAGCTCGGCGCCCAGGGTTTGGGCGAGTTCTTCGGCGAGCTTGAGGTCCTCCTGTTTGGCGAAGCCCATCCCCACACCTACTATTTTTTCGGCTATGGCTAAATCCGCACCCTGCTTCTCAATAGGGGTCCTCTCGAGCAGGACTACCCTCGGGTCGGCCTCCACCTCCACCGAAGTTATCTCACCCTTCCTCGTTTCGTCGGCTCGGCCCTCGAACTTGCCTCCGGGAACGGTAATTACCGCTGGGCCTCTCACGGCTTCCACCTGGAGGACGGCCCCGCCGTACATTAAACGTTCGGTAACGAGCTCCCCCTCTTCTCCATAACGGAGGGAGGAAACATCGCTTACCATAGCCCAGTCCAGGTACCCCGCAACTCTCGCAGCGAGTTCCCGGCCCCTGACCGTTGCTCCTACCAGGAAAACTTCGGCACCTTCCTTTTTCAACAACGTGGCCATGGCCTTGGCGTAACTTTCCGGGATATCGTTCGACCCCTTAAGCACTAGAACCTTGCCCGCACCGTGGTATATATAACCCTGGGCCTGACCTTCCTCGAGGGCAATGGCGCAGACTCTTTTCCCTGCCGAGGCACCAAAGCTGATAAGCTCATGGGCTAAAGCCGGCTTATCTGCAAATACGAAGTAGGTCCCCTGCATACTAGATAACACCTTCTTTCTGGAGGCAGGTGATCAGTTGTTGAACTTTTGCAGTCGCGTCGCCATCTTTAATAACTACGTTCTTACGGTTCATAACGTAACCCTTGGTACCCACTACCGCCACCCGGCCGGCCATATCTTCGCCCTTGAGCCCCAGTCCCTCCGGTGTAAATTCGGTCGTGGGCTTCTTACCCGCTGCGAGCACGGCCTTCAGGCTGGGAACCGGTGCCTCGTTGATCTCAGGTAACACACTGACTACCGCCGGCAGTTCTACTTTAACTTTCTCTATATAGTCCTCCAGCTTGCGGATAGCCAGGAGCGCGTCACCCTCAAAGTCCAGGGAGATTACCGAAGTGACAACCGGCAGGTCCAGCACGGCGCCCAACCGTGGCCCCACCTGCCGGGCGTAGGTGTCGCTGGCCCCTTCACCACAAATAACCAGCCGGTAGTCACCTATGGCCCGTACGGCAGCCGCCAGTACCCGAGCTGTAACCGCGCCGTCGGCCTGGGCGGCCGCGCCGCTGTTTACCCAGTACGCGGCCTCCAATCCCCTGGCAAGGGCGTCCTTGAGGGACTGGCGGGTTTCAGGGCCGCCAAAGGTTAGCCCCACCGGCTGGCACCCCAACTTGGCCGCGGCCCGCACCCCAGCCTCAATGGCATTCTTGTCGTATTCGCTTATTTTCCTCTGCGCCCTGGACACATCGACGGTTAGATCGGGATTAATCTTGATGTCTTTTTCATCTATTACCCATTTGTAACAGACAATTACTTTTCCCATGACCGTCCCTCCAAGTATCTTGTACGAAGCTTAATTCGCCGGCTCATAGTAATCCTCCTGCCCGCAGTCGAGTCCCTCAAGAGACCAATGGTGCTCGCGCAACCTTAAGCTAGTATGCTCTCTGCCACGGTAAATTCGGGGTATTCCCCTGCACTATCGGTAATAATCGCACCCTTTACGTCGCGCAACAGCCGCTCGACCGCCAGGTCCCGGCTGTACCCGTAGCCACCGTGAATCTGGACAGCGTCTGTGCACGATTTCTGGCCGATCCTGGCGGCCAGCATATGAACCATGGCGGCTTCCGCTTCAAAGGGTTCTCCTTTATCCACGAGATCTGCGGTGCTGTAGACGGCCAGCCTCGCCAGCTGGAGATTAGCGGCCATTTCCGCTATCATATTTTGTATCGCCGGGAACCGGGCAATGGGTCTTCCGAACTGCATTCGCTCCTTGGCGTACTTAACGGACTGTTGGAAGGCTGCCTCCACTATACCCGCTATTTGGGCGGCCGCCGATATTCTGGCTGCGGCCAGGGCCTCCTTCAACACCGCCAACCCATTACCCTGGGCTCCGAGGAGGGAGGAGGCGGGAACCTCCACGTCATGGAAAACCAACTCCGTCGTCGGCCATCCCCGCAAACCCATTTTGTCAATATCCCTACCGATGGATAAACCCCGCGCGCCCGCTTCAACGACGAAGGCGCTCATTTCCTGGGGACCTGCCTCCGGCCCGGTAAGGGCGAACACTACATAAATTCCTGCCCGGCCGCCGTTGCCTACAAAGTATTTCCGGCCTCTTAGTACATAACCGCCCTCCTTGGGAATAGCCACTACCTTTTGCTCTCCCCACCCGGGTGCGGCTCCGGGCTCGTACAGGGCAAAGGCACCCAGAATGTCCCCCCGGCACATGGCCGGCAGGTATCGTTCCTTTTGCTCCCCAGAGCCCCAGCGGTATATGGAATAGGCGGCCAGGGCACAATGGCTTATGAGAATGGCGCCGACGGAGGCGCTGGCGCGGGAAATCTCCTGTAAGGCTAAGACATAACTTAGGAAGCCTGCTCCAATGCCCCCGTACTCGGCGGGGAAAACTAAGCCGAAGAAATCATGCTCCGCCAGTTTCTTTATGATATCGGCGGGGAAGGCGGCCTCACGGTCGACGCGAATCGCTTCAGGCTCCACGTATCTTTCGGCGAACTCCCGAGCGCTTTGCTGGATAAGAAGTTGTTCTTCCGTCAGCGGGTAACGCATATTCCGACCCCCTTCAATGTGGCTGGTACCCAGGTCACGACCTCAGCAAGTTATTGGCAATCACTATGCGCTGGATCTGGTTGGTGCCCTCGTATATCTGGGTTATTTTGGCATCCCGCATGAGCTTTTCTACCCGCGAGTCTTTGGAATAACCGACGGCCCCCATGATTTCTACCGCTTCGGCAGTTACTTCCATGGCCACATCCGAGGCATAAGCCTTGGCCATGGCCGATTCCTTGGAATAGGGTACTCCCGCCTCCTTTAAGGCCAGGGCCCGCCGGACCATGAGCCTGGCCGCCTCTACCTTCATGGCCATGTCGGCTATCCTGAACTGGACGGCCTGGTTGGCGCTCAAAGGCTTGGTACCATCCATACGGCTTTTGACATAGTCTATGCACTCTTCTAGAGCCGCACGGGCTACTCCCACGGCGATGGCACCTACAATAGGCCGCGCCATGTCCAGGGTCTGCATGGCGATCTTAAAGCCTTCACCTTCTTTACCCAGCAGGTGGTCGGCGGGAACCCTTACGTTGTTAAACCTTACCTCTACCGTATTCGAGGCGCGGATACCCATCTTGTCTTCCTCATGGCCGATGGAGATGCCTTCCCGCTCCCTCTCCACGATGAAGGCGCTTAAGCCCCTCGCCTTCATGGTTGGATTTGTGGAGGCAAAAACTATAAAGATGTCTGCCATGGCACCGGTGGTGATAAAGCACTTGGTTCCGTTAATTACGTACTCGTCCCCTTCTCGCCTGGCGGAGGTAGACACGGCGCCGGCGTCCGAGCCGGCTCCCGGCTCAGTCAGGGCAAAGGCCCCCAAGCCCCCCGCAAGCAGTCGGCCGAAGAAGAGTTTCTTTTGCTCCTCAGTACCCGCGATGAGCACCGGATACGAACTCAAGCCGTTGCCGCCTAAAGTAGTGGCAATGCCCGCGCACCCGTAGGCAAACTCCTCCATGATCAGGGAAATGGTTACGGAATCCAGCTCGGGCCCGCCGTAGGCCCGGGGAGCGGTCATGCAATGCAGCCCTATTTCGCGGGCCGCCTCTACTACCGGCCACGGGAACTCGCCCGTCCGGTCGTACTGGGCGGCCACCGGCAGTATTTTTTCCCGGGTAAACTTGCGGGCCAGCTCCAGGTATTTCTGTTGTTCTGGAGTTAAGAGCGCGTCAACCATGGTGTTCACCGGCCTCTCTCCTTAGTTTCTATGATTTAGTTTCTATGATCTGGCGGAGCAAACCCCACTGAGGTAGGAAAATCTCAGGAGGCATAATCTTCAAATCCGGAGATATGCGGGGCTTAAAGTCCATGTGGGCCAGTATGTCCTTTTCCAAGTCCACCCCTGGCGCCACTTCCAAAAGGGTAATTCTCCCTTCCTCCAGGCCGAATACAGCCCGTTCGGTAACATAAACTACTTGTTGATTGGCCTTTTGAGCATACCGGCCGCTGAAGGTTATTTGATCTACCTTTTCTAGGAACTTCTTGTTCCTGCCCTCCTGTAAAATAGCCAGCTTCCCGTCCTCGACCTTGACCTTCAATCCCCCGGCGGTGAAGGTGCCGCAGAAAACCACCTTTTTGGAACTCTGACTGATGTTAATAAAGCCGCCGCATCCCATGACCCTGCTGCCGAACTTGCTCACGTTGACATTGCCGTCCTGGTCTACCTGCGCCAGGCCCAGAAAGGCCACGTCAATACCGCCCCCGTCGTAGAAATCAAACTGGGAGTGCTGCTCAATCACGGCTTCGGCATTGTAAGCGTGGCCGAAGTGGGGCTGGCTCGCCGGGACTCCACCTACGCTTCCTGCCTCGGTAGTGAGGACTATAAGGTCGACGGCCCTTTCTTCGGCTGCCACCGCCGCGACCCCGGTGGGTATCCCCACGCCGAGGTTTACTATAGCGCCACGGCTCAATTCCATAGCGGCACGGCGGCCTATTATTTTCCGCTCGTCCAGGGGAAGGGGCGGTACGGAGGCCAGGGGGACTTTAATTTCTCCGGCAAAGGCGGGGTTATAATAGGTGCCTTCAGTTTGGAAGTGATATTCCGGTTTACTGGAAATCACAATATAGTCCACCAGTATACCGGGTACCTTCACCTTCTTGGGGTGCAGCGTGCCAGCCTTCGCCAGGTATTCGACCTGGGCGATGACTATACCGCCGCTGTTTTTGGCCGCCTGAGCCAGGGGTAGGGCTTCGAGCAGCATGCCTTCTTTATCCATAGTAAGATTGCCGTTTTCGTCGGCCACCGTCCCCCTGATCAGGGCCACATCAACGGGAAAGGTCTTATAGAAAAGGTATTCCTCCCCCTCCAGCTCGATGAGCTTCACGATGTCTTCGGTGGTCTTAGCGTTCATTTTGGCCCCCTCTACGCGGGGGTCGACAAAGGTGCCCAAACCTACTTTAGTAATCAGTCCCGGTCGCTTGGCGGCTATTTCCCGCCATAGTTGGACTATTACGCCCTGGGGCAAATTGTAGGCCTCAATCTTGTTTTCCTCCACCAAGCGAACCATATTTGCTGCGGAACCCATGTGCCCAGCAATCCATCTTTTGACCAGGCCCTCGTGGCCCAGCCGCGTAACACCCCGGTCCTTCCAATCTCCAGTAGCAGAACCGTGGACCAGCGTGAGGCCGCGGGGGTGGCCGGAAACCAAGAAGCGCCTTTCTATGGCCTGGGCCACCTCTTCGGGCCATCCTGCCAAGCCCATGGCGCTGGCGCCTACTGTAGCGCCGTCTTTGATGAGTCCGGCAACTTCGTCAGCAGTTTTTACTTTGCTCAAAGTCCGTCTCCTCCCCTTATGAATTGCGTCTCCTGGCCCGAACCACTTAAAGGCCCGGCATGGGGGGCCAAAGCAGGAAATCGTCTTCGCCCAGGTAGATATATCCAGCGTTTTACCCCTAAGAAAGAGGTGCCGCGTGGGCGGCACCCTTATGTGCTGCAATAAACCCCTCAGGGAGGCCCCACCCCCAGGCTTTCCCGCGACTATCCGCCCGGTTGTGGGGGCGAGGCTGTCATCCCACCGGCCTCAGATTACACCCGCTTTCTAGTCCTGGACCTTTTCCTGATCTCTAAGCGCTTATCTTGGAAGAGGCCGCCTCTCTGGCGTTCTTGGCCATACCCCAAATAAGGGCGAGAACGCCCATTATCCCCAACCATATGGCCCCGGTGATGAAGGCGTACATATTTATGTCAGAACTCATCAAAGCGGATAAGGGAGTTATAATGTAGGGGCACAAGAAAGAACCAAGGTTCTGTCCGGCCACCACAATGGAGGTGGCCAGGGGCACCGCCACCGGTTTAACCGACATGGAGGTTCCCACCATAATGCTGGCAAAAACCGTAGTCACCGAGAAACCGTATATCAGGCTTCCTAAGTGAACCAAAAAGATGTTGGGGGCAAAGGCTATGATAAGGTAGGCAATCACGCCCATAAACAGCCCCACGGCGAGGCTGGCGTTGCGGGCGAACTGGGCCAGTTTGCCATACACCAGGCCCATCAGGAAGCCGCCGATGGCAAAAATCATGGTGGCCTGCCCGGCGTCGGCTGCGGTTCCCAGGTTGTGGTCGGTCACCAGAAAGGCCAGGTAAGTTGCCAGAATCAATCCGCTTATAAAGAACACCAGCATGGTAACCGCCCACCCATAGGCCGCTGGCGTTAATTCCACTTTCTCTGCTGGCTCGCTCTTGGTAGCCCCCGACTTCATGGGCTTAATAGGAGGCAAGAAAGCCGCAGCACAAATCAACGAAATGAGGGCGATGAGGTGAACATAGAAGGTAATGTTCCATCCCATCATAGCCAGGTAGCCGCTCACAAACACCATAATGGCACAGCCTATCATTTGCGCCGAGGTCAGCTGGCCCATTACGTTGGAGCGCTCATCCCCCTCAAAGGAGGCTGCAACCAACGCCGGGGCCAGCACCTGTACCGTACCTACGCCGATACCGAGGATAGCCCGGCAAACGAGTATCAAGGAAAAAGACGTGAGGAAAGCAGGCAACACCCCTCCTGCCAGAAAGCATATTATACCGAGTAGGACCAGGGTCTTCATGGAAATATATTCCTGTAGCTTGCCTACTATGGGAGTAACCACGATAATGACAACGCACGGAAGGGTTATCAGCAGCTGGATGGAGGTCTGGGAAACCTCGGGAAAGCGCGCAGCAATCACCGACAGCCCGCTGGCAATGGCCATTACACCCATCATCAATATTCCGATACTCATGATGGCCAGCTTTACCCGGCTTTGGGACTGTTGCATAACAGTCACTCCTTTCCGCATTTAATCCCCTGCCTTAGGCAAGGTTTTCCTTCCTACCTCAGGTTGGTCCGCGGCCCGCCTCCCGGGTGCTCACCCTTTTCTGGCGGACCGCGGCTCTTGCAACCCATGGGGGAGGAGGACAGACATGGCGGTCCTCTATCGCCCTGCCCGGAAGGCCCCCCTCCCTGCCCGCCGGCCGGCTAAGATTACTTCCTGAGGGCGGTCCTGGCCTTTTCCACGGCTTCCGCCGTGTATTCCAGGCCCAGCTCTACCAGTTTCTCCTTGGTGGGCAGCCCCGTTTCCTTATCCCAACCCCGGGCTTCATAGTACTCGTCCAGCATCTTGTCGAGGTCTTCGCGGGAAATGAGCTGACCGGCCGAACCCCCGCTCTTTATGGGTTCCTCCATAAGCCTTGGCGGCAGCGTGTCGTCGGCCCGGCTAAAGCCCTCCCGGGCGAGGAAGACCCGGGCCAGGTTCATTATCCTTTCGCCCGCCTTCCAGATGTCTTCAGGAGATAGGCTCAGCCCGGAAGCAGCATTCAACAGGCCGGCTACAATCCTCGGGCCCTCAGGTCCTAGAACCGAGTTGAGGAAATTGCAGAAAGGCGGGGAGTCGAAACAGGCCGCCGAAAAGTCCTGGTTCCACTTACACAGTTTGCCTTTCCCTTCTACGGCCAGCCGATCCACCGGCTCGGGGACGGGGACTCCGAAGATTTCCTGGAAGGCGTAGCCGCGGTTATGGTCGGCTCCTGTGTACGAAGTGATATAATTCAGTCCATGGGCCTTGGCTCCCCGGATGTCATAGGCCGGTAGCTCCAGCCCCTTAATGTGCATGGCGTACCTCTCGGCACCCCGGCCGATACGCTGGGCGGCCAGGCGGGACCCGTCGGCCAGAACATCGCCAAATCCATCGCGATTGGCCATCTTAACGATGAGGTCCAGCACGGCCTGGGCGTTGCCAAAGCGGAGTTCCAGGCCATCGACTTCTTCCCGGCTCAGTATCCCCCGCTCGCAAAGCTCCAGGGCCATACCTATGGTGACACCGGCAGATATGGAATCCAGGCCGTACTCATCGCAGAGCCGGTCACCGGCGATGACTGCAAAGGGATCATCCACGCCCACATTGGTACCGAGGGAGTATATAGTTTCAAACTCAGGGCCTTCGCTCAGCACCCCCGCATACCGGCCGCTCCTTGCAAGCCTTACCTGGCTACAGCCCACAGGGCACCGGTAGCAGGGATTACGCCGGATGGTAAACTGGTCCAGGGCCTGGCTTCCCAGTTTGTCGACGGGACTAAAAACCCCGGTATCCATCCAGTTTTTGGCCGACCAGATGCCCATGGCCGAAGTTACATCAACGGCTGCGGAGGTGCCGACCTTGGACAAACCGGGGTAAAGGGCCGGGTCATCCCGCATGAGCTTGTGCATATCCCTCAAGACGGACGAGAAGGATTGGGGGTCGTCCACTTTGACTTTGCCGCTACCGCGGACCGCAATGGCCTTCAAGTTCTTGCTACCCATCACGGCTCCGACACCCTTCCTGCCGGCAGCCCGCCGCTCGTTGATAATACATGCAATACGGCAGAGCTTTTCGCCGGCAGGCCCTATGCAGGCTACCCGAGTATTGTGATCCCCTACTTCCTCTTTGATAAACAGCTGCGTGTCGGTGGTCATCATGCCCCAGAGCCGTTCGGCACTCCGGAACTGCACTTCACCGTCTTTGATGTAAAGGTACACCGGCTTCTCGGCCTTACCCTCAATTATGACGGCGTCAAAGCCGGCAAATTTGAGCTCGGCCGGGAAATGACCGGCGCTCAAGGCCACGGCCAGCCCGCCCGTTAGGGGTGAACGCGCAACGACGGCCATGCGGCTGGCACACGGCGCATCGGTCCCCGTCATTGGACCCGGCGCAAAGATCAGCACGTTCTCCGGGCTCAAAGGGTCTACTCCTGCAGGCAGAGCGTCGTAGAGGAGCTTGATCCCCAACCCGGCTCCGCCTATAAAGGCGGCAGCCAGGTTTGGATCGAGCTCTTCCACCCTCGTCTCCTTCCTGGTCAGGTTTACTCTGAGAATTTTGCCTGTATATCCGCCCTTAAGCGTTACCACTATTTAACCCTCCTCACATGCCCGTATCTGTTCTCCGCTCACTTCTCTTCACTTCATGAGGACCTATTCCATTGCTCGCAGCAGCTTGGCGGCAATCTCTACGGTCATCTTTTCGGGGCCGAAGTTCGCGCAGTCATCCGTGGGTACATCGGCGGCAATGCCCTCCAAGGCCGACTTGTCAAGGTTCAGCTGTTTAAGCCCGGTAATGCCCACCTTAGCGGCGAAGGACTTGATGGCAGCTGCCACCTCTTGTCCGAGCTCTTCGACCGGCATATCGTCCCTTAAGTCCAGCCCCATGGCTCGGCCGATAATCCTCACTTTATCGGGTACCAGGGACGCGACATGGGCGATGACCGGGCCGATGGCGAGGGCGCAAGCCGTGCCGTGGTGGACGTGGAAGTGGCCCCCCATGGTGTGGGCTATGGCATGGCCGAAGTGAGGCAAGGCGTCGTTAAAGGCAATACCCGCAATCAGCGAGGCCAGGGACATATTAGTTCTGGCCGTTATGTCGGAGCCGTTCTCCACGGCGATGGGGAGGTATCTGGTAATGAGCTGGATGGCCCGCTCGGCCAATATATCGGATATGGGGTTGGCAAGGCCGGAAGTGAGGGCCTCGGCCGCATGGGAAAAGGCGTCCATGCCCGTACCGGCGGTGAGGGCAGGCGGCAGTTTTATGGTGAGGGCGGGATCCACTATAGCCAGGGTAGCCGTACAGTAGTGCCCGATTACCCCGCTCTTTTTACTGGTACGGCTATCGCTAACCACCGAAATAGCGGTGGCTTCGCTGCCGGTACCCGATGTTGTGGGGGCCAGGACCAGCACTTTGCCCGGGTTCTTGCCTACATTAACCCCGTAGTAAGCAGTAATGGGCGGTGGATTGGTGAGGAGCACATTCACGGCCTTGGCCGCGTCCAGGACGCTACCGCCTCCCACTCCTACGACCCCGTCCACTCCTTCTGCCCTAGCTATGGACGCGCACTCCTCAATAGCATAATCCGGCGGGTCAGAGGGGACCTTATCGTATTGAACTACTCCCAGCCCGGCCGAGGTCAAGTGCTTCACTACCTCGTCTGTCACGCCGGCGCTCTTCAACCCGGCATCCGTGACCAGCATGACCTTCTTGCAGCCCAGCCCTTTTACCCTCTCACCGATCTGTTCAATAGCGCCTACGCCGAACAAAATCGGCGACGTACGGGTGATGTAAGATACCATAGTAGATACCTCCTTCTTAAATAATTAATTTCCTTAATTTCCTTAGAAGGGTGCGCAGCGGCGCCCCCACTCCGGCGTCTTAAACAACTCAAAAACTTAGATCCCCTTATCCTAACCGGGCGTTTAGCATCTCAACAGCCCTGGCTGCGGTATCGCCCACAACCTTGGCGCAACGGTCCTTCTGTATGTCTGAGCGAATACTTTCTTTTGCTTCGGCTCCCCACTTGAATAAAGAATCGCTACAGAGGGGGGAATAGGCTATGGTCTTAACCTTCGATTCGAATCTGCAGTAGGCCCCATGCTTATCGCTGGGGAACGGATAGGTGGCATACCAGGCCATGAGCTCCCTGATGACTTCAAAGTATTCCTTACAAACCAGGGCAATTATGGCCCCCGAACCGTTGATGGCTCCGCACACCGTACCCCACCCCACGACTCCGCCGGCGCCGTAACGAAACATGTCCGCCGGGATGCATGTAAAGGGGAAGCCGACCGTTTCCTGCAGGGTTAGCAGCAGGGCAGCAGCGCTCCCGTACATACAGTTGTCATTGTTAAAACAGAGTTCATATCCCCTCCTGCGTACTACTTCAGGGTCAAGCTTTTTATAAGGCCAGGGCAGAGGCGGTACTGCTAAACCTGTTCCTTGTATGTACTGCCCAGCTGCTCCTTCTACGCCGCTCACCGCTACCTTGGTATCACTGCTCACGGCGTTTCCCCCTCATTATTGAAGTGTAAGAAATCGGGGATTCCTGCAAGATAGAGCAATTCTTATAGTTTTCAAACCGCCCAACGTGAAATTATCGCTCCACCCACCTCCCCTTCCCTTGCCGGCTACCTCCTTCAGCCTTCTAGGTCCCCGGGTTTTTCCGCTGTCCCCGCACGTTCAGCATCCACTAGGTGTGGCAACGCTGCCCTGCCCCATCCCTCCCTTCCTTGCGCCCTCTTCTAAAGCCTCCTGTCCTGGGGCTCGGCGCACCTAAACTTAAGGTGCTGTTCTTAAAAGCAGCCTTTTTTGGCCACCTCATCTATCTCCTTTGCCGCCTGATTAAGGATGGCTACCATGGTGTTTATCTCTTCTGAAGCAGCGGCTTGGTTCTGACTCATGGCGTTCAAGTTTCCAACCCTTTCAACTATACCCTCCATTATGCTGGTCATGTGCTTGATCCTGCTCTCCATCTGGATGACGCTCTGCTTAACCCTTTCGGCCAGCTTACGCACTTCCACGGCTACCACCCCAAAACCCCGGCCGTGTTCGGCAGCCCTGGCAGCCTCTATCGCGGCATTCAAGCTGAGCAAGTGGGTTTTGTCGGCTACATCGCGTACCAGCCTGATTACTTCCTCCAAAACTTTCATTCCCTCCTGCAGCTCGGTGGAGTACTCGGTCATTTCGGCCGCCGAAGTGGCCAGCTCCGCAGCCGCACCGGCAATATCGCCCATAGCGTTATGGACCTTGGAGGAAAAGTCGACCAGCTGGGCCGAAATCTCGCGCAACCTGTCTTGTATGCCGGTGGGAAGTATAAAGTTAATGGCGCCGACGACTTTGCCGCGGTCAAATACCGGAACGGCCATCCCGTAGTAGCCCACCCCGAAACGGGATGTTTCCCTCGTCACCTGACGTTCAACCCGTTTCCCCGTCCTGATGGCCTCCCCGGCCACCGTCCCTTCCTGGACGGGGTGTCCCGGGGTGACACCGGTACTAATGGGTAGGTGCTGGGGTTCCTTGATCCATAAATACTCTGACGTATCCGTAACTCCCAGGATACCCCTCTCTCCCATTAGCTGGTAGAAATAGGGCGCAGCAGCGATTAAGTGAGCAAAAACTTCCCCTCGGCTTTCCGCGGTAACAGACTCGTCTTCCGGCTGTAGGGCGGGCAAATCGCGGCTCCCGGCCCCAGTTTCTCTTTCCCCAGGGCAGCTTCCCGGCACTCCACCCCAAGCCCGTTTTCTCGCTAGCTCCCCAGCCACCCTCGTCGTCTCCTCCTTTTGGACAATAGTTTCTTATGCAATTTTCATGCCACTCCCTATGTGACGGACAGTAACAATCCCCGGGCCTGTTCCTTACTTTGGGTTGGTACCTCCTCCGGAACATCATCAGCTAAAAGGGGCCGGGGAGCGTACCATAAACGGTACCATCCCCGGCCCCTTTATCCCCGCTACTTCTGGACCGCCTCGCCCGGACTGGCGAAGCCCGAACGTCTTCGCTCATCATAACTCTTTAGTTTACGATACAAAACAGTCCGATATATCCCGAGTTTCTCCGCAGCTTTGCCGATGCGGCCACCGCATTCCTCCAGAACATGTCTGATATACAGTTCTTCTACCTCTTCCCTTACCTCCCGCAACGTCCCACTCAGCCCCAGCAATTTGATCAACTTGTAAGCTCTGGGCTCGTCCTTCCCGGATTGGCACATCGGTTGGAGAGAACACTGCCCCTCTACGGAAGAACTAATTACCATCCGCTCTATGGCGTTTCGCAGTTCCCGAACATTACCGGGCCAGTCGTAGGCCAGGAGGGACTCGAGGACGCGGTAATCCAGTTCAAAACTGGTTCCATATCTCTTATTGAATTCCTGCAGAAAGTTAAAGGCGAGGGCTACTATGTCCTCGGGTCTTTCCCTCAGGGGCGGCAGCTTAAGGGGAAACACGCTCAATCTGTAGTAGAGGTCGTCCCTGAAGGTACCCTGCTGTACCATAGCCTCGAGGTCCTTATTGGTGGCTGCGATAATTCTAACGTCCACCTGCCGGGCCCGGTTACTCCCTATCCGCCGGACCTCACCCGTTTCTATCACCCGCAGGAGCTTTCCCTGGAGGTACAACGGCAGTTCCCCTATCTCATCCAAAAAAAGGGTGCCCTGATGGGCGCATTCAAATAAACCTTCTTTTCCTTCCGGTTTAGCTCCCGTGAAGGCTCCCTTTTCGTAGCCAAATAATTCCGATTCCACGAGGTGTTCGGGCAGGGCCGCACAATTGATGGTTATAAAAGGTGCCCGGGAACGTTTACTATGCCGGTGTATATACCTGGCCAGTACATCTTTGCCGGTCCCCGTGTCGCCCATCAATAAGACAGTAGTGTCTGTCTGGGCCACTTTGTAGGCCTTGAGGAGCACCTCCCGCATGGCCCTGCTTTCGGCCACGACAGCCGTGGATTCCTCCAGACAGACCGATACATCCGCAACACCCTTTTTGCCACCGGATAGTTCGGCTTCTGTTTTTACATATTTATCGTCTAAATTTAAAAATTTACCTGTAGTAAGGACAAATTTTACTTCCCCGTTTTCGTCAAGGATGGGTGTACTGGTCGAAAAGAAAGTGAGGTTGAGCCTCGTCCGGAGAATTCCTCCCATGGGGCTCTTCCTTTTAACCGCCTCCAAGGCATAAGAGGTATTATAATAGCCTTTGTGTACCAGGTCCCGGAGGTTGGACCCTATAAACTCGTCCAGTGATATTCCTAAACTCAGGGCAGTAGTGGAATTGGAAACCAGAACGTTACCTTTGGGGTCGGTAACAAAGATGGCGTCCAGAAGGCTCTCAAAGACCTGCTTAAGATTGTGGTTGGTAAACTGGATACCCCTCGTAACTTTTTCTGTGGGCAAGGAGAACATATCACTTCACCTTCTCTCGGCAGGAATTTGCCAGAAAAGCTGCCATCCGCCTTTCACCCGTTCCCCAAAAAGGAACTCCCATACTCCCCGCCCCGGCATAACCTGGCCCGGTTCCAAGGGTTCCTTGCTAAACTTGAGGACACCCCCGTCAAAGTTCTCCCCGTAAGTTCCCGCTCCACCTCCCCCGCCGGTAAAATTGCTTATCACAGTTCCCCCGGGCGGGAAGTGAATGCCCTCACTAGAACAGCCTATGGATCACCTACCCTTCGACCGCGGGCGGCTGCGGGAGGGCGAGGCCCTTCCACCCGGCTGGGCAATCCAAGCCCATTATACCACAAAATTTCGGACACTTCCATAAAAAGTATGCACTGCGGAAGCAGGCAGGCTCACCTCTGCAGCCTGGGCAACTGGACGGTAAAAATGCTGCCCTCCCCTGGGCTGCTTGACACCCGGATGGCTCCCCCATGTTGTTCCACAATCCACCGGGCTATGGCCAGCCCCAGGCCGGTACCGCCGGACCGCCGGCTGGCTTCACCCCGGTAGAAGCGTTCAAAAATACGGGACAACTCCTCCGGCGGGATCCCCATACCCGTGTCCCTAACCTTTATTTCGACTTCTCGGTCCTGCAAGGCAGCCTCTAAGGTGACAGCGCCTTCCGGAGGGGTATATTTAAAAGCATTGTCCAGCAGGATAAGAAACAATTGCTTTAGAAAGTCCTCATTGCCCAGGACCAGGCAGCCCTCTAGTTCTCCCAAATCGGCCAAGGAAAAGGAGGCCCGACCGAGGAAGGGTGCCCGGCGGGCTACTTCAGCCAGTAGCCGGCCGATATCAAGGGGCTTCCGTTCGAGGGTAAAACCCGCATCGGCCCGGGCGAGGGTCAAAAGGTTGTTTAAGAGGCGGCTCATGCGCTCGGCTTCTCCGGCAATATCCGCCAGGGCCTCCGGCTGGATGGGACTTCCCGACTCAACCATGTGTTGGAGGAGTTCCACATTTCCCCTGATGGTAGTTAAAGGCGTGCGCAACTCGTGGGATACATCGGCCACAAACCTGCGCTGGGAGGCATAAGCCTCCTCAAGCCGCTGGTACGCGTTCTGGAGGCGGGCGAGCATGCCGTTAAAGGTAGCCGCCAGGCGGCCGACCTCGTCCATGGGGCCATGGTGGGGCAGGCGCCGGGCCAGATCCCTTCCTTCGCCGATCTCCGCGGCCAGGCGGGTCATACGGCTTATGGGATTCAATGCCGCCCGGGCAAGGAGATGCCCCAGGCTTGCGGCCAAGACCAGTACCAGTAATCCCAAAAGGAGGAGTATCTGCCGTAACCTGGCCAAAATCGCCAGGCCGGGGTGCATGAGCCGTCCAACCTGGAGCAATCCTACGGGTTGGTCACCTAGGTACAGGGGGAGGTTATATAAACGCAGCCATTGGTTTCCCACTTGTTTAGTTTCAAAAAAGGTCTTACCTTCCAAGGCCCGGATTAGAGTCTCTCCGTCAACCGGTAAGAACTGGTCGGCCAGGTTGCGGGAACGGGCGACAATTTCTCCTCCCAGGTCTACTACTTGGAGAAAAGTGTAAGGGCTGGAAAAGGCATTTACATCGGGCAAAACAATAGCTTGGGGCCGCAGGGGCCGGCTCACTACCCTGATGGAGCGCAGGACTTCATCGCCCTTGCTCATTAAAGAATAGTCGGTTTCCCACGTTAGATAGCGGGATAGCAGGGCGTAAGTTAAGCTTCCGAATACGAGGAGAGTAAAGGCCAAAACCCCGGTGTACCACAAGGTAAGGCGGCTCCTAAGATTCACTTTCCTCGCCGCCCTTCATTTAAGAACATACCCGACTCCCCGTACTGTATGAATAAGACGGGGTTCCCCCTGCGCTTCCAACTTGTTGCGGAGGTACCCCACATAAACCTCCAAGACGTTTGATTCCCCACTGTAATCGTAACCCCAGATCTTGGTCATCAGGGTTTCCCTGGTCAAGACCTGGCGGGGATGGCGCAGAAATAACTCTAAGAGATCGTATTCTTTAGCCGTCAATTGAAATACCCTGTTTCCCCGCCAGGCCTCCCGGGTACCCGTATCCAGTTTGAGGTCGGCGTACTCCAGCACTTTCCTCTCAGCCCGCCGGTGGCGGCGCAGGAGGGCCCGTATGCGCGCTAGCAGTTCCTCCAGGGCAAAGGGTTTCACCAAGTAATCGTCGGCCCCGCTGTCCAGGCCCAAAACCCGGTCGGCGGTCTCATCCCTGGCCGTGAGCATGAGAATGGGGACCTCGCTCTGTTGTCTTATCTTCTGGCAAACCTCCACGCCGTCTATATCGGGCAACATGAGGTCCAGGATTATCAAATCGGGTTGGCGCGTAGCCAGGGAAAGGGCCGTAAACCCGTCGCCTGCTACCAATACTTCGTAGCCTTCATAAAGGAGTATGCGCTTCAATAAAGAGGTAATCTTTTCATCGTCATCGACCACCAAAATAACCGGCTTCAAGGTCCTCCACCTCCTCTTTGAGGGAGCCGCCGCCCCGTCCTGAACTAATTATACCTCACCAATCCCCTGGGTGCAGTCTTGGATCTAAAGGTCAAGCGACACCCGATATTCCCGCAACCAAAAATCTATCTGGGCCAAGTAGGCCAGGAGCTGCGGTCGTCTCATGAGCTGCCCAAACCACGGTATATCGAACTCGGTACGTGACTCCACGAGAGCTCGGACAACGGGGATATTTATGAGGGGGCGCAGGGGTGAATTAGGCTGGTGAACAATATCCCGCACCCAGGCACCCACGGCATGCAGAAAAGCAGGATTATGCGTTTTGGGATACGGGCTTTTGCGCCGCGCCAGCACTTCGTCTGGCAGTACACCTGCTAAGGCCCGGCGCAAAAGACCTTTTTCTTTGTCGTCCACGTACTTTACGGCCCAGGGAACATTCCAGACATACTCTACCAGGCGGTGATCGCAAAAGGGTACGCGGAGCTCCAAACCCACCGCCATGCTCATACGGTCATTGCGGTCCAGTAAGGTGGGCATCCAGCGGGTAAGGGTCAGGTAGAAAATCTCGCGTATGCGGGCTTCGAAAGGATTTTCTGCCGGAAGTCGGGGTACCTCAGCCAGTGCCTCAGCATACCGGTCCGCTACGTACTCCAAGGGCCGGATCTCCTGGGTTAGCTCAGGCGAGAGCAGGCGCACCCTTTTCTCTATTTCAAGGGACCAGGGAAAGGTCCGGGCCCGGAGTGCCTCCTGGCGCCTAAACCATGGATAACCCCCAAAGACTTCGTCCGCACATTCGCCTGACAAGCCTACGCTCGCCCCTTTCTTAATTTCGCGGCAGAAGAGGTAAAGGGAGGCATCGATATCTGCCATGCCTGGCAAATCGCGAGCCTGGACAGCCGCTGTTAAGGCTTCGACCAACTCGGGAGTATCAACCACGACGGTATGATGATTAGTACCCAGAAAGGCCGCAACTCTTCTCCCCCAATCCCTGTCAGAGGTGGGTTCGAACTCATTAGGCCTATAATAGCTCTCGTTGCCTGCATAATCTATGGAATATGTCTTAAGGGGTTCCAACCCCTTCCGTCGCAGTGCTCCGGCGGCAAAGGCGGTAATAGCGCTCGAATCAATGCCACCGGATAGTAGAGTGCAGAGAGAAACATCAGATATAAGCTGCCGCTCGACGGAATCCTTTAGAAGGTCCCTGACCTTAGCAACGGTGGTATCCAGATCATCCGGGTGAGGATGACTTTGAAGCCTCCAGTACTGGCGTATAGAGATACCGTTTTGGTGATACAGCAGGCAGTGTCCGGGTTTGAGCTCAGCAACACCTTTAAACACTCCGTGCCCCGGTGTGCGGGCCGGGCCTATAACAAAAATCTCGGCCAGCCCTTCGGCATCTATTTCCGGACGAACCGCTGTGTGGGTAAGGAGGGCTTTTAATTCCGAGGCGAAAAGGAAAGCGCTACCCCGCTGGGCATAGAATAGCGGTTTAACTCCCAGGCGGTCGCGGGCTAAGAACAGGCTTTGCTCCTTTACATCCCAGATGGCGAAAGCAAAAATGCCGTTCAGACGTTCGACGCATTCCATTCCCCATTCCATGAAGGCCACCAGGATAATTTCAGTGTCAGAACGGGTTTGGAAAGAATACCCGCGGGCCTCCAGTTCTCTGCGCAGCTCTGGCATGTTATAAAGCTCGCCGTTGTAAATTATGATGTACTGTTCCTCCCCTCTCTTGCGAACCATAGGCTGAACACCGCCCTCAGGGTCGACTACTATCAGGCGGCGGTGGCCCAGGCCCGCCCGGGGTGAAATCCAGATTCCACCGGCATCGGGTCCGCGGCAGGAGAGGGTTTCGGTCATGGCTTCCAAGGTCGGCCTGTGGCGGGTCACATCTACTTCCCAGTCTATCCACCCGCTAATGCCGCACACTAATTTCTACCCCCCATTAAGAAAAATAAAAGACGCCCCCGCACATAATGCGAAGGACGTCGTCGCCCTCTTGTTCATTATATGATCGGGGGGCCGTCCCGTTCACGGCCTAATGGGCGTAGAGGTTGCCGTAAGGACGTCTATTTAAAGGAATCAGCTTTATAAAGGATTCAGATAGAATTCTATCGCTATCGAGGCCAAAATAACTGGCAAATTCCTCTACAATAGACTTGAGGCGCTCGTAGTCCTCGCGGCTGGGCTCAAGGGGTTGCGCCTCTTTACCTAAGAACACTCCCTTGAGTTCCCCGCGGATGAAAATTTCTCCACCGTGCATACCGGTAGCCAGATAGTTGCCCACGAGTCTTTCACCTGGTCTGAGATCCAGGCCCAAGAGTACCAGGGTTCCCCCGGCCATATATTCGCCCAGAAAGTCCCCTGCCCGTCCCCCTACTACAATTAAAGGACTTTTCTCCTTAAAAGCCTTCATATGAATACCTACACGGTAACCTACATTACCGCGAACAAAAATCTTGCCGCCCCGCATGGAATAGCCGGCAATATCGGTAGCGTGCCCGTGAATGATAACCGTACCGTCGTTCATGGTATTGCCCACTCCATCCTGGGCGTTGCCATGAACCTCAATATGCAGACCATCCATAAGGGCACCGAGATTGTTGCCCGGGACCCCGTAGATTTTTAGTCTGGCTTTACCTTGTATCCCGGTGCCGATGTATCTCTGTCCGTTAACATTCTCAATGACCAGTTCATCTTCGCCGTTATCGAGGAGCGACCTGATTTTCTCATTCAATTCCCGGTAACCCAAACCGCGGGCGTTTATCTTTTTCACCCCATCGCCAGCCCCTGCCTTTCACTCCCCAAGTTTACCCTCCCACAGCTCCCCAGGGAGATGCAGAAAACCAAACCCCTTTTGTAAAAGGTTATCCTTAAAAGGTGTAACGTCCACCTGCTCTTCTATCAAACGCCGGTAGAGCCCGGCACGGTCGAACTCATTAATAAAGAGAGCTCCTACTAGGCGGTTGTTATCCAGCACCAGCTTCCGATAGATCCGCCCCTCTTCCCGCTTTTCGGCCAGTATCTCATAACCCTCCTCCGGTTCAGGGGCACTAATACCTATGCTAATGGTGTGCAAGCCCAAAAAACCGAGAGCATTATACGCCGGTCCCGCTATATACTTTTCCCGGCCCCCGGCCATATTGCGGCCGGCTATGCGGCCCTGCCTCGCAGCATGGGGTAAAAGGGGAGGGCCGCCCGCCACCACATCTCCTGCCGCGTAAATACCGGGGAGGCCTATACTTAAATATTCATCTACCACTACGCCCCGGTTCAGATTCACGCCGGCCACCTTTTCCAGCAATTCGGTATTGGGCCTAACACCGATGGCCACGACCAGTATATCGCAGGTTAACTGCCTGCCGGACTGGAGGTCGAGCTCTAACCGGCCCTCATTATTACGCCTGCCACCTAGGATAGTATCTTGCAAGATTACAGTTACCCCCTGCTCCTCAAGAAAGCGGGTAATCAGGGCTGCTGCCTCTCGGTCCAGAACAGGAGACCATATACGAGAAGCCAGTTCTACTAAGGTAACGCGCGCACCCCTTGTAACAAGGCTTTCCATGGCTTTTAGCCCGCTGGGCCCGGCCCCGAGAACTACTGCCTCCTTGCCCGGTGAGGCCCTCCGGGCTAAACGGAGGACGTCGTCATAAGTTAGAAAAGCAAAGTAATCTTCAGCTGTAAGGCCGGTAAGGGGCGGAACTATGGCTTGACCGCCTGTGGCTATGAGGAGGCGGTCGTAGGGTAGGGAAGAACCATCGTCTAATTTAACTTCCCGCCGGTTAACATCCAAGCCCACGGCTTTTTTCCCTAAGAGCACGTTTATTTTATTCTTTTGGTAAAACTCAACAGGTTGGTAAGGCATTTTTTCAGAATCAGTCTTGCCTTCCAGCCAGTAAGATATTAAGGGGCGACCGTAGGCGTAGTAATTTTCTGCTGAAATAATGGTTATAGTACCTTCCCTATCCAGTTCGCGTATCCCCTGGCAGGCGTTAACCGCGGCCACAGAATTGCCGATAATTACATACCTCATGTTCCGGTTCCCCTCTCCTGGTAGACCAGGGCGCCGTTGGGGCAATGGACTACACAGGCCGGTTCAGGGAGGTCCTTGCACAAGTCGCATTTTAGCGGGACGGGTTTGCCATGGCGATGGCCCGGGCGAATAGCCCCATAGGGACAACTGGCTACACAGGTCCAGCACCCCACGCATTTATCTTCCTGGCAATAAACCATTCCTGTATCGGGTTCCTTGACCATAGCCCCGGAGATGCACCCCTCCACACAGCGCGGTTCAGGGCAATGGCGGCACTGGACAGCCAGAGATTCGGGCCACTTTTCTTCTACCAAGACGCGGTGAGTACCGCGTAAGTCTTCCCGTTTAAAAGCCTTCCATACGTCACGGCTCCTGGAGTGGGCAGTAATACAGTACACTTCGCACAGGTGGCAGTTCATGCAATATTCCCGGAGCGCGTAAACTTTTTTCACCACTGTTCACCCCTCTTCTCCCTCTCCCCCGAGGCCGGCCTAAGGGTACCCCGGTGGATTTCTACAAGGCTCGCACGGGCCGGGAAGGCCCCCCTACATACCCTCTCCGGCATGCTTGACCCCCAGAAGTCTTAGTTCAGTCTCCTTCAGGCCAACACCCCGCAAGTGGAGCCGGTTACCCCGCAGGCTATCGAGGGAATTGATGCCCATCCCGCCGAGCATTTCCTTGATTTCATGGGACCATCCGTGGAGCAGATTGTAGAGCCTTTGCGCCCCTATTTCCGGATTTATACGCCTGGTCTTGTATGGGTCCTGGGTGGCAATGCCCCAGCTACACTTACCGGTGTAGCACCTTTGACAGAGATGGCATCCCAGGGCTACCAAAGCCGCAGTGGCAATATAAACCGCATCGGCTCCCAGGGCAATGGCTTTTACCACATCGGCACTGCAGCGAAAACCGCCGCCGGCTACCAGGGAAACCCGATTGCGGATACCCTCTTCCCGCAGCCGCTGGTCCACGACGGCAATAGCCAGTTCTATGGGGATGCCCACATGATCCCGGATCATCAGAGGAGCAGCGCCGGTGCCGCCCCGGAAACCGTCAATGGCGATAATATCGGCACCGGCCCGGGCAATGCCGCTGGCAATGGCGGCCACATTGTGCACAGCAGAGATTTTTACCGATACGGGTTTCCGGTAACGGGTGGCTTCTTTCAAGGTAAAAATAAGCTGTCTCAAGTCCTCAATGGAATAAATATCATGATGGGGCGCCGGGGACAGGGCGTCTGTACCTTCCGGAATCATGCGGGTGGCTGCAATAGAGGCCGTAATTTTCTCCCCCGGTAGATGGCCCCCGATACCCGGTTTAGCACCCTGGCCGATTTTGATTTCAATAACCCGGGCAGCATTGAGGTACTCGCTGTGGACCCCGAAACGCCCCGAAGCCACCTGGACTATGGCATGGTCGGCATATTCGTAGAGATCTTCGGGCAGCCCACCTTCTCCCGTGTTAAAGAGGGTACCGTATTCCCTGGCGGCCCTGGCCAGGGCTTCAAAGGCCTGGTGGCTGATGGCACCGTACGAAATTGCCGAAAACATAATGGGGGTTTCCAGGGCCACCAGGGGCGGCTGGCCGGACGCATCGCCCTCGTCGAGGGTGACACAATCCGGGCGGCTGCCCAGATACGTCCGGAGTTCCATGGGCTCCCGCAAGGGATCGATGGAAGGGTTGGTGACCTGGCTGGCATTGAGCAGCAACCGGTCAAAGTAACCGGGAAAAGGTTTATCGTTCCCCATGCCGGTAAGAAGGACACCCCCGGTAGCCGCCTGCTTGTTAATGTTATGAATATATTCCGGCGTCCAGTGGGCATTAGCTTTATAGGGCACCGGGTTTTGTTCGATACGTAAAGCCCTGGTAGGGCAAAGGCAAACACAGCGCTGGCAGGCTACGCAATTATCCTCAATAGTATAAACCCGGTCCTCTTCCGCGTCGTATTGCTGGGCTTCAAAACCGCACTGGCGGACACACACCAGGCACTTGATACATTTTTCTTCATCGCGGATTACCCTGAATTCAGGTGGGTTCATGCTGATAGGCGGCATACACACTCCTCCTCCAGTTTACCGAGGACGGGTTCACCCCCCGAGGGGTACCATACCCGCTCCAGCTCTGGACAGATCTCCCTTATGGCCGCCTCTTCGCTGGCCACATAAAGGGTTGCGCCGTGTTCCCCGGCAACCAGAGGCCGCAGCTTTATGCGGTCGTTTAAAGCCATCAATCCCCCAGGGAAACCTACGATTATAGAGAAAGGGCCATTAAGGAGGAGGCTCCCGTAAACCACCCGTAACCGGCGATAGAGTATTTGCCTCGGGGGCTCCATTCTGTCAATTTCCTGCCAGAACGGCGGTGCCAGTACCTTAGCCGCCACTTCCATGGGCAGGCCGTGCCGCCTTACTAACAAATCTACGGCATAAGCAATAACTTCGGTATCCGTTTGCAGGGTAATTTTATAGCCGAACATCTCCAAAAACCGGCGGTTAGCTCCGTAGGAAGAAATTTCTCCATTATGGACTACCGACCAATTTAGAAGGGTAAAGGGGTGAGCTCCTCCCCACCAGCCCGGCGTATTGGTGGGAAAACGGCCGTGGGCGATCCAGGTATAGGCCTTGTATTCATCCAGCCGGAAAAACTCGCCGATATCTTCCGGGTAACCTACGCCCTTAAAGGCTCCCATATTTTTTCCGCTGGATATCACATACGCGCCCGGGATGGCGTCGTTGATGTGCATCACTAATTGGGTCATAAAATCTTCTTCGTCCTCTTGGGCCTCTCTTATCTTGGACAGGCGCGGTACCACGAAATACCTCCACAGCCCGGGAGCCTTGTCTATTGAGCGGACACGACGAGTGGGAATGCGGTCCTCGGCTTCAATATGAAAGTTCTCTTTGAGCAGGTCTTCTACCTGGTAGCGGCTGTGCTTATCATCGAAAAGCAGGTGCAGGGCGTAATAATCTTTGTGTTCCGGATAAATGCCGTAAGCAGCAAACCCGCCGCCCAGGCCGTTAGAGCGTTCATTCATCAGGGCAATGGACTCTATAATGCGTTCTCCCGTCTCCCGCCTGCCGTCGCGGTTAATAAAGCCGCTGAGGGCACAACCGGCGGGAATCCGCCGTTTACCTTCCCGATACATCTATTTCCTCCTTCCCGAAAGCGAGCACCCGTTAGAACTTGGTAAGGTACCGCTCTATCTCCCATGGGTGCACCGTCGTCCGGTACTGTTCACATTCCAGCCTCTTGGCCACCATAAAACGCTCATAAATATGGCTTCCTAAGGCCTCCTTGATTATCTCGTCTTTCTCCAGTTCGTTCAGGGCCTCTTCCAGGGTGGACGGCAAAACGCCTATACCTTCTCGGGCCCGTTCTTCGGAAGTCAAGGCATAAATATTCTTATATACGGGGGGAGGGGGTACCATCCGCTTTTTAATGCCGTCCAGTCCAGCTTTAAGCAGGACGGCAATGGCCAGATAAGGATTGGCCGAAGGATCGGGATGCCGCACCTCTATACGGGTGGAGGGCCCTCGTTTAGCAGGAACACGTATAAGAGGACTCCTGTTCCTGGGCGACCAGGCAATGTAAACCGGAGCTTCATAGCCGGGTACCAGGCGCTTGTAAGAGTTGACCGTGGGATTGGTAATAGCCGCCAGCGCCCGGGCATGAGCCATGATGCCGGCTATAAACTGATAAGCTATTTCGCTGAGCTCCAGTTCTCCCTGGGGATCATAAAAGGCATTCTGCCCATTTGAGAAGGAGAGAGAAATGTGACAATGCATACCGGAACCGTTGATACCATATATGGGTTTAGGCATAAAAGTGGCATGGAGGCCGTGACGCTGGGCTATAGTCCTCACCACAAATTTAAAAGTGGCAATGCGGTCGGCCGTGGTTAAAGCATCGGCGTATTTAAAATCGATCTCATGCTGTCCCGGAGCCACTTCATGGTGAGAAGCTTCAATTTCAAAGCCCATCTGTTCCAAGGTTAGTACCATATCCCGGCGGGCATCTTCTCCCAGATCTATAGGAGTAAGATCGAAATAGCCGGCCCGGTCGTGGGTTTCCAGAGTAGGACGCCCGGACTGGTCGGTATGGAAGAGAAAGAATTCGGCCTCGGGCCCTACGTTCAGGACAAAGCCCATCTCCTCAGCTTCAGCCAGTACCCGCTTCAAAGTATTACGAGGGCAGCCCGGGAAGGGAGTGCCGTCGGGGTGATAAATATCGCAAATAAGCCGGGCTACAGTCCCCTCATGGGGCCTCCAGGGAAAAACGACAAAAGTATCCGGATCAGGATAAAGATACATATCCGATTCTTCAATACGGACAAAGCCTTCAATGGAAGAACCGTCGAACATTAATTCATTATTTAGGGCCTTAGGGAGCTGGGTTACTGGAATGGCTACATTTTTCAATACACCCAATATGTCGGTAAACTGCAGCCGCACAAATTTGACTCCCCATTCTTCCGCCTGCTTTAAGATTCTAGCCCTCTTTTCCTTGTCATTCATAGGAGAAACCTCCTTTTGTAATTTATTGAAAGAAAAATTAAAAGCGTCCCCGCAGAAGGTAATTACGTTTACCTTTCTGCTTAGAGGACGCCGTTGCCCTTAAATGAATAAACTATAAAAACTAAAACTACGCGATAAGAGTTTTATTTTTTATGCTGTTCCTCTTTTTGCAGGTCGTGAGCCACAATTATAGCCTCGGCGATAGTTTTCATGGGAACACACCTATCCATACTTTGCCGCTGGATGCGGCGATAAGCCTCTGCTTCTGTTATACCTAAAGTCTCCATAAGGATTCCTTTCGCCCGCTCAATAAGCTTGCGGGCAGCCAGAGTTTCTTTTAATTTGTTTACTTCTTCTTCTAAACGGGCCAGCTTTTCATAGTTAGCCAGGGCCGCTTCTACAGCCGGTAAAAGGGCGTTTTCCTGCACTGGTTTGATCAAGTAGGCAAACACCGGAAAATCCCGCGCTTTACTGATGATATTGCGGTGCCAGGAGGAAGCCAGCATAATAATGGGCGCTACTTGTTTTTCATTGATGAACCTCGCAACCTCCAAAGCACCGGTTCCTATTAGTTCACTATCGAGAATGACCAGATCGGGGTGCAAGGTATGAATTAACCTCAGGGCTTGGGAACCGTCCTGGGCCGTTCCCGCTACCAGATACCCTTCCCGCTGCAACACCTGCCTCAAAGACTGAAGGGATGTCTGGTCGGCCGATGCCAGAAAAATCCTGGGCTGACGCACTGAAGGCCCCACCTCTACAATAAATACCGATAACATCGCCACCCCTTTGCGGCCAGTCTAGGACACCATTGCCCTGTTGCTTTATCATTATAGGTTAAGGTAGAGGCAAAAACAATAGGTTAAACCGCTGAATACTGTATTATGAAAAAGATTTTCGTATTATAAAAACCCCTCACCCGGGCAATTTCTCCATCGGCGGGCATATATTGTCCTAGAGAGGTTTTGCAGGTCAAAAGGGGGATCCGTATGCCTCAGGGGAAATTACGAAAGGTCTTTCCTGGCGGTAACACTTGTTACGGCTTTTACTCTTTTTACGATTACATTATCGAACCGGATGCCACGCGCATATTTGTGGTCAAAGGCGGGCCTGGAGTGGGCAAATCAACCTTTATGCGCAAAATCGGAGAGACCATGCTGGCAAGGGGGTTTGATGTGGAATTTCACTGCTGCTCCTCTGACAACAATTCCCTCGATGCTGTAGTAATACCCGGCATAAAAGTAGCCCTTATCGACGGCACGGCCCCGCACAGGGTCGTGTCTATCCAAGAAACAACGGACAAGCCTTCGAAGTAGTGGTTTTTAAATAAGGTTTGCGGCGGTTCCTAATTACCGGCATCTTTCAGCCAACGGCTGAAGGATGCCGCTTTTCCCCCGCCGGACGGTCGCTGCGTAGGCGCGACGGTCCTGCGGCCTTTTTCTCACGCCGCCCGACCATCAGAAGCGGCGCGAGTGGCGTGACCTGCAACTATGTCAGCACGGTGACTTATCAGTATACTTACATCTCTACATAACAGTATATTGACATGTATTCATGTCAGCATACTGATATGCCAGTACGGTGGTAAGCCATATTACCAACTTACCACCATATTGACTTACATACGTGCTTTTATGTTGCTATGTAGACATGCTTCATGTTTCCTTCCGTTTTTCCATCTCAAAAACGTGATGACAGACCGGCGGCGCAAGCATCCGGCGGCCATTCTCACGCCGCTCAATGTAAGCGTCAAATATAACCCACCTTGGCATTGTGCTCGAGTTTAAGGGATAATCTTCCTCAGAAAACTAACTGAGGAGGATTTCCCCTTATGACCAGAGCCGAATTACAGCAACTGTGGGAAGCTCGTATAGCCGAATACAGGGAAAGCGGGCAAAGCGTTAAAGAATGGTGCGCCTCCCATGAGGGCATTAGCCCCAGGCAGTTATGGTACTGGCTGCGGAAGTTTAAGAACCAGACCACAGCTCCCCCGGAGAGTTCCAACCGGTGGCTGCCAATAGAAATAAGCGAGCAAGGTTCCCCAGAACAGTCCCTACTGGTCAAAATAGGACTGGCCAGCATCGAGGTAAGACCCGGCTTTGACCCGGCCTTGCTCATCCAGGTAGTACGGGTGCTGGTAGGCTTATGCTAAACGAAGTTAGCATCGACCGGGTTTATCTCGCCTGCGGCGCTAGACCCGGCAGAAGTTTACTATGGAAATGGCTAAGACATATTATGCCAAATATGGAATCTAAAAAATTTGTTCATAAACTATTCCATGCTACTATTAACCAAATTAGGTTTATCTTTCCACGCTTAAAATTTTAAAAATCTTCGATAGAATAATTTGCTATAGCTTAGACTTGCTCAATCTAGCTCAGAAATAATAAGGAAAATAAAAAATCATCCTAAGGGGAACCCATAGAAAATAATTTCTATGGTGTGTTACCTCTCTTCAATTTTTGTCCCTTTAATACGGGCAAATGATACCCCAAATTTTTTGTATGCTACTCCAATAGGCTGAAATTATTTCTATACCGGTCAAACTTCGGGCGGGGTGCCTGCGTTTTCCTGCAGTTTGCCGAAAGAAGCGGTGCTGCGAAAAGGGCGGCCTTCACGTCCAGTATTTCTCACGGATTTTCACCCCTTCCAAGGACAGCTCTCGTAAGCTCCTGGACTTCCCCCGCGGGGGTTTCGAAGAGGTGCCGCAATTCGGAATTAATTCCAGTATAAGGGCTTCTCCAGGGCAATAAGCCCTTCCATGCCCTCAATTGGCCTGCCAACCACAGGTACCGGTCGAGTTCCCGAGTGGTCACGGGAAAATCCAGGGCATCCTTCAACGCTGAAAAGCCCGCCGCAAACTGCTCATACGAGAGCCCTTCCCTGCCCTTCCCATTCAAATGGTATGTGAGCATCTTAACCGCATATGAGTCGTAAATCGGGAATTGATTCGGATCAATAAAAAAGTGGGCGAATTTGGATGCAAAACTCCGGAACGTCCATGTTATGTGCTTTGACCCCCTGACAAATTTCACCTTTGCCAGCTCCTCTACGAGGGCGGGAGTAGCCGGTAACGTGGTATTTCCCAAGACGCTGCATAAGTGTTCGGCCACCTCTACTACGGCGTAAACCTGGGTTCCGTAGAGGGCGTTGACGGCTGCCGCTTTGAGCAAGATCGATTTGAAATCGAAGTCCGGAAAAGACCGGGCAAGGGAATCCAGCGCCTCATCCGTCGCCTGCCACCCCTTGCATTTCTGGTATAATTGCAGGGCAGCTTCCATCTGCCGGCGTTCAAGAAGAACGGCCGGTTTTTTAAACATAACTCATTTCATCCCCTTCATTTGTCACTGTTGCCCGGGAAGCTGTTTTGGGCTTTAGCAGTCTTTCTGCTCGGCTGATGTCTATGGCTGTCCCAATCATCGTTATTCTCTATTGACTTCCTGCCTGCCATAAGCAAGCCTTACAAGCTGTTACAGATTTTTTCAAGATGACAATATCACAGATGGACTATAATAAACATAAAATTGAGGATGTGTATCTCTCTATGGTATGATTTTGCTAAAGTTGGTATTACCGGGAGGCGCTAAAATGCCGGACCAAACTATAAGGATTGATCTCGAGTTGCCAAAAGAACTGTTCATCAAAGGCCGGGCATCGGCTCAACGGGTAAAAATGGAGGCCTTGAAGAGGCTGGTGGCAACCTTTTACGCAGATGGGAGTTTATCCCTGGGCAAGGCGGCGGAACTGGCCAACGTTTCCAAACAGGAATTCCTCGATTTCTTGGCCGCACATAACATTCCTCTCAATTATGATCTCGACGAGCTAGAGGAAGACTTGGCGACCGTTAAGGAGTTTTTGCAAAATGAAAGTGGTCTCTAACTCGACACCACTTATTGCTTTAGCCCGGATTAAGCAAGTAAACCTCCTGCATGCCGTATTCGGACGAATTATTATTCCTCAAGGTGTATACAATGAAGTGGTATTACAGGGAACTGAACTTCCCGGTGTGAAAGAAATCAGAGAAGCTACCTGGATCGAGACCCTCCAAGTACAAAACGCTCTGGCGGTTTCCTTACTTAGAACCGACCTTGATCGGGGAGAAGCGGAAGCCATCGTTTTAGCCAAGGAAGTTAAGGCGGATTATCTTTTAGTTGATGAGAAAAAAGCCCGACGTATCGCCAGAAACTCGGGCTTAAGGATTATGGGTACCTTAGGCGTTGTGGCGCTTGGTGTAAAAAAGGGGTTATTGCCTGCTATTGATCCAATCCTCGATAGCCTGGAACAGAATGGGTTCCGCTTTAGCGAAAGGGTAAGAACAAAAATTAAGGAAGCAATTGGGAAATAAACTGACGGCAGAAACGTATACCAGCCCCTTCACCAGCAAGGTGAAGGGGTTTTTGTTGTCTCCGCCTTGCCGTCTCGACGGCCCAAGGCTTAGAAATGGTAATTATTTCTCCCCGGGTCGTCCATAGACACCTCCAGCATAAACTGAATTAATGAAAAAAGTGCAGTTATTTGCTTGATAATTGGAATCTGCTTCGAGTACCGGTAGGCTTAGAGGTGGAAGGGTTTTTACCCGTCACCGGGCCTTAATAGGAGGTGGGGGCCATGGCAAAGCGGGAATTTGAGGTGATCATAACCCGCAGCGGCTCCCAGGATGAACGTGAACAAGCCTACCGGAAAGCGATTCGCTTTCTTTTGTTCCGCCTTCCTGAACAGAGCAGGAAATTCTCGCAAGCACGTCAAAGTAAAGTTACGCTGAAGGAGGGACACGGAACGTGAGCGCTGCACTGATATATTTACGAGTGTCCACTGAGGAACAGGCCGAACGCGGCTATTCAATTGCGGCGCAGCGGGAGGAATGCAGGGCCAAGGCCCAGGAATTAGGCGCAACTGAAATAACAGAATTTGTAGACGAAGGGGTCTCGGGCTCAATCTTAGAGCGCCCCGCCCTGGTGGCGGCGCTGGAAAAGCTTAAAACCGGCGGCATCCGCTGGTTTATTTGTTTAGATACCAGCCGTTTGTCACGCAGCGTGGCACACCAGCTTTTATTGATTGACGAGATTAAAAAAGCGGGAGCGGAGCTGATTTTTGTCAACTCCAAGTTTACCGACACCCCTGAAGACCGTTTTCACTTAACTGTACTTAGCGCCGTTGACGAATACGAACGCGCCAGGACCAGGCTCCGCTCCTTGATTGGCAAAAGAGCCAAGGCAAAAGCGGGAAAACTTACTCACAGTCCTGGACTGTACGGCTATGAATTTGATAAAGAAACAGATACCCTCCATATTATCGAAGAAGAGGCTAAAATTATAAGACTTATGTATCAATGGTTCACTTCTGAAGAAGACGCCAGTCCTTATGAAATAGCGCGGCGATTGAATGCCATGGGCATCCCTAGTCCCAAAGGCAAACAATGGGCCAAACAAACGGTCAAACGTATTTTAGCCAATAGCGCTTATGCGGGCATCCTGTATATCCGCCGCTATGATACTAAGGACGTCAAGTTCAATAAATATAAGCCGCCTGAAGAAAGGGTAAGCCGAAAAGAAAGGCCCCGCGAAGAGTGGGTCCCTATTTCTGTCCCCGCCATTGTTGATAAAGAGACCTGGGAGGCAGCCCAAAAGCGTTTTGAGAACTCTCGAAGGCGCTGGCGCAGCTACAGCGCTTACCCTTATCTTCTTTCGGGCCTTATGCGCTGCGGAAAATGCGGCGCGACTATACACGGGAATCTTGTTACGTCAAAAGGAAAGAAGAGGGCTTATTACGTCTGCACTGCGAAATCGCCAGGCATACCGGGTCGGGAACGCTGTAAATCCCAATATCTTAATGCTCCGGAATTAGAAGAAATCGTTTGGGAAAGAGTCTCAGGTTGGCTGACAAATCCGGAAAGGCTTCGCGCAGAGCTGCATGCCGTTTTCCCTGACGAGACTGCCAAAGCTTTGGAAATCGAGCTTGCCACCACCGAAAAAGAATTGGTTCAAGTCTCCAAAGAACGGTCACGGGTAGCGACCATGTTCCAAAAAGATTTGATACCGGAAGTTGAAATGGAACAGCGGCTCAGGGGAATAAAGGAGCGCTGGGAGTACCTGTCGCGCCGCCGGGAGCGGATTTTAAGGGAACTTTCCCGGCACGACCTGGCGGCGCAGGAATTGGAACGGTTAGAAGAGCTTGCTGCCCAGGTCGGAGATGCTCTCGACACTCTTTCTCTTGAAGAGAAAAAGCGCCTGGTTAATCTCTTGATTGAAGAGATTACTGTTACCGGGAAGCGCATTGACATCAAAGCCAAAATTCCCGACACTATACCCGAAAACGTAGCCATTCTCGAAACTGCTGCTGCGGGCAATGGTTTCTACGGTAGACACGACGCTGCACATCGTCGATCCTAAGAATCCCGGGGCTGTGGATGAGATTGTTCACCTTGGTGACTTCTGGGACGAGGAACAAATGCGGCAGCACAAAGAGGAGATCCTGGAAGCCAATGCCCGGGTAAAACGTCTCTTTCGTATAGCCTATAGTGCCCTAAAGGAGGCCAAGGTGATCCGTGATGAATGGGAAGATTATGTGGCGGAATGCACTAATCAGGCGTTAGTCAACCGCGCCGAAGCCCGGCTCTTAGAAGCCGTATTTGACGGGGTCGCAGCCCGGTACGATCGACCTCCCAAGGCCCGCCACCTCTTTGCCACTGCCATCACCCCGGAAGGAATTGTAACCGGCAATGTAGAGACTTTGCTCCACGAGGTTGACCGCATTTATACTGTATCCGGAGAACCGGGCTCGGGAGTTACCAGGATACTCGAGCGGATCGCTAACACCGCCCTCAGCAAATGCCTATTTACGGAAATATACCACTGTCCCTTTAACCCCGATAACTACGATCTCATTATAATCCCGGAAATTAAAGTGGCGGTCATGAATGTAGAACCACCCCATACCTTCGATCCCTCTCCCTTCGGCCACCTCATAGCTATGTCTATAAATCTAAACGGGTACATTGATAAAAAGAAACTCGCTATATATACCCACGAAATGTTAAGCGCCAAATTCCGCTATCAGGCCTGCCTGGACCGGGCAGTGGCCTACATCCGCCAGGCCAAACTTACCCACGACTACATGGAGAGCTTCTACATCCCGGCCATGAATTTCGACGCCATCAATGCCAAGCGGGAAGAAATACTGGCCCGTATCTTGAAATATGCGGCCGAGTTCAACGCGGCGTGAACCGGCAGCTAACAACATAGGGAGCTTAGCTCACCCGAACTTGCTCCTCCCCAGAATATGGCAGGGGGTGGCCTTTTTTTAAGTACGGAAGGAGTGCCGGTGTGACTGTAATAGGGATGTACCCGACTAAAACTAGCTGACCGTTCTTTTCGTCTAGGGTCATGCTATTGATTGCTCTAAAAGCGGATCAATAGTCGGCGGGTTTACAGGGGGTGGCTGGCGCTCAAGACGATTTGTAGCCACGATTGCCTGCCAGCTCATTGCATGGACATATGGCAGCCGGCCCCATCTCCTGGTATCCGGCACGTCAGCCAAGGGATGGCACGTCTAAACCATATGATTATGGTAAGGGTAGCGAAGCGCCTGCTCCATCCTCGCCGGTAGTGGTAGGGCTGAAATGGTACCGCTCCGCCACCTCCGGCGGCAGATAAACATTAAACTAAAACAGGATGGGAAAATGCCAATTAAGCCGCTAATCTAGATAAAAAGAATGGATGAGCCTTATCATTTCCACCCTGTCCTCGTCCTTTATTGTTCCATTTACGAGACTGCCGTCGTTTTTGTTGAAATCGAAGATTAAATAACCTCCATCTTCCACTTCAAACCAACCTTCCAGCGTGCCTTCTCCATGACGGCTCTCGGGTTCTTTGTATTTGGCCCGGTATTTTGCCAGGACATCTCCGGCGGTATCTCCCACCTTTGCCCCCAGGTCAGTTTTAAAGTCCGGGCTATAAACCATTATGTCCAGTACTTTTGAGGAATCCCTGCCTATCACAATATCTATTCCCGCATCATACTTCCATATATACTGCCCTTCGCCGTAATAGGCCGGTTCTTCATTAAGGGTTTCCTGGTATTTATTTCCGAGAAGCCTTAGCACGTCTTCCCGGGTATCACCCAAATGAATACCTGCTATACTGGTCCTGGCAGCGGATTTGTCTCCCTGTCCGGATGCCGGGCTTTGTACCGGGGTGTCCGGACCTCCAGTTGGAGCCTCACCCAGGGTATCCGATGGTAACGGGTTTTTGCTTGCCGAATCTACCTGCCCGGAGTTCGTATTCGATTCCGGAGGGTTACCTGCACCCTCTTCCTTCTCCGCGCAACTGCAACTGATTAACGCCAGGGATAAAATAGCGATAAGCACTATTAACAGGATTTTGGACCGCATCGATCGTTATCAGCTCCTCCACTAATCATGGTTTTAAGTTTTCCTCTAAAATTGATAGACGCCTCCGGCTCAAAAAAGTTCCCTTAAAATCATAACAATATATACCATATTTACATGTTGGGGACTTTTTTTCCCGGCAGCCGGGCCATCTTGAAAGATAGGCCGGTGATCTTAGAAGCGTTTGAAACTAATAGCCACATAGTATAAAGCCCGACAAGGGTCATAGCCGCCTACTTCCAGTCCTGCTCCCTGAAAGGAGCGGGTGCGCGCCTGCAGCACAAGTGGTTTACCTGGGCCGGGCATGCCCTGTTCTGGGGGGCGGTGCTCAGCATAATCTTCGGCCTCGGCGCAGTCATCATAATTATCGGTGCCATTTTCACGGTCATTGCCTTTTTGACCATGCCGGTCACTGTGCCGGACGCGCCGTCGCAAGGTACACGAACCCCTTCTAGTTAACGCCCACACGGACGCACAATGAAGAGGACGGTCTGGGTCCCAAGGAGAGGAGTTTCGTGCACGAACTCCGGCAAGCCAAGAATTTAGGAATCGCTAGCCTGGCAGTCATACTGTTTTCACCCGTACCCTATGCGGGGGCGATCTTGTCTATTTCCGGGCATGACGACATCCCCCAAAAAGAGGATCTTTTCCCGGGACCAACACCAGCAGAGGTCACTCATAATTTCTAATAACTAATTCCGTTACCGGCCCCCTCCGGTCGGGCCTGCAGTTTATGGCCCGCCTGGCGCAGACCACCCGGATATCGCATGCCGAATAGAGCTCACGTATGAAGGGTGTATCTGAATTGCTGAGCATTACCAAACAGCCACTTCTATCTAGTTCTCTAAATACGGCCGCCAGTCTCTTCTGGTCCTCCGGCCCGAAAGCGTCCGGAGTGTAGCCCGTAAAATTGGCCGTCTCGGATAAGGGGTAATAGGGAGGGTCGAAATATACAAAGGCACCAGGCCGGGCGAACTCCAGCGATCCCCAGGAAATCGCCCAAGACTATCTGGCCAAGGCCGGCCTTGAGGCCAGGCCGCAGGGTTCGTACCCTCCCACCTGGCTGATCCTTGCGCTGACCGTCTTGTTCTGGCCCGTGGGGATTATCCTGGCCTGGATTTCGCCCGCCTGGAGGCTCAGAGACAAGATTATAGCCACCCTCATACCGGTAATTGTGTTTCTGCTTTTCGTTATGTCCTTCTTTGCAGTGACCACTTCAGTAGGAGAAGTCCATAAACTGACTCCGCAGATACAGGTTGAAACGGAGGTAGAAAGATAAATGGATGGCGTTGCCGTGCGCAGTATTTTTGGAGTCCTCCTAACGATTCTCTTTTTTGCTTCCTCCCTTATTTCAGCTATTTACCTGGCGGTCACGAAAAAGCCGGGGTACTAAAGGCTTAGAGAAACCCCGGCATAAACCCCAGCTACCCACAAGGGCCGGCTCGCCTTGAAAGGTTAGGAGCTTGACGGTTGGTTATGTTTGTTCGGCCGCGACCGGGGCAGCCCTGGTGAACCAGTCGCGGATTCCCCTCCAGGAGCTCCTGCCGGAAGTTCCGCGGGCTTTACCCAGCAAACCGCGTACTGGTCCCCCGTCAAACACTTCGCCAATTCCGACCACCTTCCTTAGCCCTCCTAGTAAGCAAGGGCGGCTATCCGCCGGCGCAATTCGGCGATCATTGAAGGGACGTCAATGCTTACCGGGCAACGTTCCACGCAACGGCCGCAGCGGAGACAAGTGTAAATCAGGGGCGCCGCGTTCTCCAGACCTCCGGCCACAAAAGCCGTCCATATAGCCCCTATTCCCCCCAGATAACGATAACCGAAATACCCGGCGGTGAGTTGGAATACCGGGCATTCGTACATACAACCCCCGCACCTTAAGCAGTACAGTCCATGTTTAAACAAGGGATCGGCGGCCATTTCACTCCGACCGTTATCCACAAAAATAACGTGCAGCTCCCTGGGCCCGTGAGCACCATAAGTAGTTACTTTTTCGATATCTCCCGTCTTGCTGGGCCCGCTGATTATATTTACGTAACCGGGAACGGGGTAGTTAGCATAACGCCAGGTGACTTCCGCCACCTTCATGGCATCCTGAAAAGTGGGCACCACTTTTTCGATACCCACCAGGGCTATATGCACCGGGGGCACGGCAGTGCATAAACGGGCGTTGCCTTCATTTTCGATAATGACCAGGGCCCCGCAGTCGGCGGCCACCACGTTGGCACCGCTAAGGCCGAAATGGGCCTTAAAATACTTTTCCCTCATAAATTCCCTAACGGCCCCCACTTCGGCAGCAATATCCGGGGGGATTTCCCGGCCGAAGAACTCGGTGAACACCTCCGCAACCTGCTCCCGCGGCACATGGATTGAAGGAGAAACAATATGCATAGGCCTTTCATGGCGCAACTGCAACAAAAACTCCCCTAGATCTGTTTCCCAGACCTCGTTGCCTTTTTCGAGGAGGTACTCCCTTATTTCCAGTTCTTCCCCCAAAATACTCTTGCCCTTTACTACTATCTTGCCCGTACCAATGATGTCAGCCACCAAGTTTAAAGCTTCTTCGGCCGACCTGGCCAGATAGGCACGTCCATGGTTGGCCTCAATAGCTTCCCTGGCCCGGGCCACCAGGTCATCCATGCGTTCAACGGCCGATTGCTTGATGGCGCGTACTTCCTCTGCCAGCCCGACAGTATGGGGAAAACGTTTGAGGGCGGCTGCCGTGTTCTCCCGGTAAGATTTGACGGCCCTGGCCAGGGCCAGCTGGATATTGGGATCGTTGGAAGCCCTATTAAGCTCCGTCGTATACTTTTGAAAGGCGCGTGCAAGACTCCTCACTCGGCCATCCCCCTGTACATAAACTCGATGATATCCTGAATCTCTATGCTTCTTTGTCCCTCCCGCCGGGCTTTGTCTAGGGCAGCCAGGCAATAAGGGCAGAAGGTGACCACTACATCGGCTTCGGTACTCATAAGTTCATCGAGCCGGCGCGCAGCTATCTTTCCGGCCAGTTCGGGAAACAGCACCTTACCCGGCCCGCCGCAACAGGTGGTCCATCGCCGGTTGAACTCCGGCTCTATCAAGGAAACTCCCTTTATCCTCTTAAAAATTTCCCTGATCTCTTCTGTGATACCCAGTTCCCTGGCCATCCGGCAGGAATCGTGTACCGTGACCCTTCCATTAAAGGACGCGACCAGCCGCCCGGGGGCGCTGTTACACAAATCCCAAAGGGCTTCGGTGAAGGTTTTTACCTCGTAATGGAAATCCTCGATTATGCGGGGATAAATGAGCTTAAAAACTTCGGCCGAATGGGGTGACAAGCAGATGATGGTCCTGGCCCCGGTCCCTTTAATTAACCCGGCCAGCTTGCGGGCGTGGCGGCGTAAGTCATCCATGAAGCCATACTCATAGAGCAAGGCGCCGCTGTAAAGCTCTTCTTCGCCCAGGTAACATATTTGTAGACCCATCCTTTGCAGGACCGCCGCGGCTTGTCGGCTCACGTTCCGGTAGCGCTCCCTCTGTCCTGAAAGCACACCGGCAACGATCTTTTCCGGGTTAACCCCCACCCTGTCCACTAGGTTGCGGAAACCCATCATCAGGGAGAAACCCACACTGCCTTGGTCCACCTTGGTGAGCATGTCGACCAGGCCGTCGATATAGGGAACCAATTGATATTCCCCGCCGGTGTATAAAAGCACTTCCCCTTCTCGGGGCAGGTTTAAGTCGCTGGCCCAACCGGCAATTTCTTTACCAGAAAGACCGAGGGGATTGCCATATTTGATAATATTACCCCTCACAACCTCTACCGTGGGCGGTAAACGATACTGGCTGCTTTCTCCCCTTAGCTTTAACGCCATTTTCTTCACCTCGATTAAATACCTCTTCAACCCTCCGGCGTCCTCTAAAGAAACAACAAGGGCCGGCGCTTCGAACTCTGCTTAAAGCAGTAAGACAAGTATTCGACGCCGTCCCTAAAAAGTCCTGGTATGTCGTCAAAGTATTTTGTGCACGTAAATACGGCCCTTGGCCCTAGAATCCCTGTTTTAAGCCCCGAACCGCCAAACCGGGCGGCCGCGAGGATTTATTCCGGTAATTGCTGCGCGGGCCCGTATTTCCTAAAATCAAACCACCGGCTCTACGGATGGTGTGGGAGCCACCCAAACCTTGACTTGGGGCGGCGGAGCGGTATAATAAGAACAGGCAACGAGGCCGCGGTACTCTTTGACACTTTTAGGGACGCCGGCCTTTTCTTATTTTTGTGCGATAGGGTGATGGGTGTGGAAGAATTAGCCGGCAGGTTGGTTTCCTGGATCCAGGAGAAAGTGCATGAAAGCGGCTGTCAAGGTGTAGTACTGGGGCTAAGCGGGGGCCTCGATTCCGCAGTCGTAGCCGCCCTCTGTAAACAGGCCTTCCCGGAAAATAGCCTGGGCTTGATCATGCCCTGCCATAGCAATCCCCGGGATGCTGCCGATGCCGAACTGGTGGCCCGAAGCTTGGCCCTCCCCACTAAGACGGTAGTCTTGGATGGAGTTTATAACGCTTTGGTAGAAGCCTTAAGGGGCAGCCCCTATGTTCCCGGCGAGCGCTCCCTTGCCCTGGCCAATATTAAGCCCCGCTTGCGCATGACTGCCCTCTACTACTGGGCCAATCAATTGAACTACCTGGTGGTCGGTACGGGCAACAAAAGTGAGGTTACCGTAGGCTACTTTACCAAATACGGCGACGGCGGGGTTGATATTTTGCCCCTTGCCAATCTGGTAAAGGCCCAAGTACGGGAGTTGGCCCGCCATCTTAACATTCCGGAAACAATTATTAACAAGCCCCCTTCTGCCGGTTTATGGGAGGGTCAAACCGATGAAGGCGAAATGGGGCTAACCTATGCCGTGCTGGACCGCTACCTCCTCACCGGCGAAGCTCCCCCGGCGGCTGCCAAGCGCATTGACGAGCTTATAGCCCGAAGCCGGCATAAGAGGCAGCTTCCGGCCACACCTCCCTTTTAAAGCCCTTTTACGGCCGGCGTAACCCCTACGGTTGCCGGAGGGAAGGAAGCCGGGAAGCGAGACCGTGCAGGGCTGAGCTATCCCCACTTTTTAGCCATGGGTGATTTAGTTTCCCCTCGCACCAATAGCCTCGCGGGCCGATACTGGTTCTCAATTTTGCTATGCCGGCGGGGTTCCCGGCTCATTGGATTTCCGCGTTTCAGGGGCCGGTTGCAGGCCTCTCCGGCCTCGACCCCGCCCCCAGCCTTAATTCCCCAAAAGATCTGTGTTCCGTTTGGCTCAAGTCGTTCGCTTACGAGCTAAATCACGCTCTTAAAAACCGGGGATAACTCAGCGACCAAAGCCATTGACAGGACCTCTTGACGCCGCGACAATAAAAGGGGTACAGTAACTACTAAAGAGGAGAGGTCATATGAGCTGTACGCAGCCGACGGAGATACCGCAGGTGCCCATAGCCTTAATTGGAGGTTCAGGTACTTTTTCCCTCCGTCTCCCCGAAGACCTGGCTTGGCCGGGCGTGGAAGTATTAGAGGACGGATTAGTTTACGCCACCCCGTGGGGGCCAAGCCCCGCCTTGAAGCTCTTCTCCCTACCCACAACTCCTCCGCGGCTGGTGCTAACGGTCAAAATGCACGGCCGGTTACCGGGAGTTTCCTGGGGAGAGGCTTCTCGCCGCCTATTCTGGGTTTTGCGCCAGGCCGGGGTCAGAAAAGTCGTGGCCGAAGGTGGAGTGGGAAGCATCAATCCGCTCTTAGATCCCCTGGATATCGTCGTCCCTACTGATTATATAGATTTTTCCCAGCGGCGAGATGTGGCCCTGGGCGAGGACTATTTGTGCATAATGCGGCGGCCCATATGCCCTTCCCTGCATGAAACCCTGGTCAGGGTAGCCGGGGCCCAGCCCCTGAACCGGGTTTTCAGCCGCGGGACATATCTGGTTACCGAAGGCCGCCATTTTGAAAGCGAGGCGGAGATTAAAGTCTTCCGGCAGTGGGGAGCCGATATTGTGGGTCAGACATTATGTCCCGAAGTGTACCTTGCCCGGGAGATAGGCGCCTGTTTTGCGGGTATTTATCTGGTGGTCAATTATGCCGAGGGTACGGTCAAACCCTGGGAACACAAAGTTTTAAAGGACATTTTCTTTGAAGGGGCCGAACCCTTCGCCCGCCTGATCTTGCAGGCGTTGATGGAAATCCATCTGGATTCTTCCTGCGGATGCCGGGAACTGCGCAAGGACACCCTGCTACGGCCGGAAAATATCGGCCGTGCCCGCCGCCGGGGGGACAACTCTCAGTAAAGAGGGGAAAGGCATGCTGGAGGAAGCCATCCTTAAAGGTCCTTTAGGTGATATTGCTGAGAAGGTGTTCCAGGGGGAGAGGTTAAATCGGGAAGACGGTCTGCGGCTAATGGAAACCAACGATCTTTTAGCCATAGGCTATCTGGCCGACTACGCCCGCCGCCGGAAGGTGGGCGACGAAGTGTATTTCATCAACAACGCCCACATTAACTACACCAACGTCTGCCGCAACCTCTGCCGCTTCTGTGCCTTTGGTAGAACCCCCGACGCGGAGGGCGCTTACACCTTAAGCCTGGAAGAAATAGCCGAGAAAGCCCGGCAATTTAAAAAATATAATCCCACGGAAATTCACATTGTAGGTGGGCTTAATCCGGAAATTCCCTTTAGCTATTACGAAAACATGCTGAGAATAATAAAAGAAATACTTCCCCAGGCCCATCTGCAGGCCTTTGATGCAGTAGAAATAGCTTTTCTGAGCGAAATATCCGGTTTGAGCCTTAAGGAAGTTTTAGTGCGCCTGAGGGAAGCAGGTTTAGGATCTTTGCCCGGTGGTGGAGCGGAGATCTTTAATCCGGAGATACGTCAGAGAATCTGCCCCCGCAAGATAAGCGGCGAGCAGTGGCTGGAAGTTCACGCCGTAGCCCACAGTTTGGGAATCCGCTCTAACGCCACCATGCTTTACGGGCATATTGAAAGCCTGGCCGACCGGATAGACCACTTGCTGGCCCTCCGCCGCCTCCAGGACGAAACGGGAGGCTTTCTCGCCTTTATTCCCCTACCCTTTCACCCGTCCAACACCGGATTGTCCGAACTCCCTCCGACCACCGGTTATGACGATTTAAAAACCCTGGCCATAGCCAGGTTGCTTTTGGACAACTTCGACCACATAAAGGCCTTCTGGATAATGCTTACCCCCAAGATGGCCCAAATTGCCCTGAACTTTGGAGTCGATGACCTCGATGGTACGGTGAGGGAAGAGCGCATCGCCCACGACGCCGGAGCTGAGACTCCCCAATATCAACCGGCGGAGGAGTTCTTGCGTCTGATACGGGAAGCAGGAAGGGTTCCGGTGGAGCGGGACACCCTTTATAACATAGTACGCCGCTACCCCTAAAATTAATCCCAGGAGTGGAACCGGATGAGCCGTCCACGCATAGGCAGGATCAGTTACATTAATTGCCTGCCTATTTTCTATGCACTGGAAGAAGGTCTGGTAAAGATTCCGGCGCAGATAGTTTACGGCCATCCCAGCGAGTTAAACCGGGCTTTGACCGAGGGCCATATAGAAATCAGTGCCGTGTCGTCCTTTGCTTATGCCGAGCAATGCGACAAATTCCTGGTACTCCCCGACCTGTCCATTTCTTCCTGGGGGCCGGTAAAAAGTGTGGCTCTGCTGAGCAAAGTGCCCTTGCCGGAACTAGCAGGCAAACGGGTTTCCCTTACGCCCTATTCGGCCACCAGTGTGGCTTTATTGTCCATCCTGGTGGAAAGATTTTATAACCTTCAAGTAAAGTTTTTTACCCGGCCACCGGGCACTTCTCCCTGGTGGTCGGACCCGGAAGCCACCCTCGTTATCGGCGATGAGGCCCTGTTGCAAGTCAACCGCCAACAGGGGTTATACATATACGACTTGGGCCGGGAGTGGCAGCGGTTTACCGGCCAACATATGGTATTCGCCCTGGTGGTGGTGCAAGAAGAATTCGCCCGAAGTTCTCCCGGCCTTTTAAAAGAAATATGGCAGGGCTTAATGGCCGCTAAGGAA
This sequence comes from Thermanaeromonas sp. C210, assembly GCF_013167955.1. Taxonomy (NCBI): domain Bacteria; kingdom Bacillati; phylum Bacillota; class Clostridia; order Neomoorellales; family Neomoorellaceae; genus Thermanaeromonas; species Thermanaeromonas sp. C210. Next base: position 367,961 of record NZ_BLWF01000003.1, on the reverse strand, counting down.
TGGGGGAGGCAGCATCTGGCCTTGCTGGCTTCCCAGGCTTCTTCCCTTACCGGATTGCCCCTTCCAGACCTTATAGACTATTTCCACCACCTCCAGTACGATTTGACACCGAAACACCTGGAAGGGCTGCATACTTTTTATCAATATACCTACCAACAGGGATTGCTTCCTGCTCCCGTTAACGTCAAATTGTGGAGGGCAGAAGATGAAAAGGATAACGGCTAAAGTCCAGGCGGGCGAACGGTTGACACCCCAGGAAGGGCTGGAACTCTTACGTTCGGCCGATCTCTTGCTCCTGGGTCACCTTGCCGATACCGTCCGCAAGCGCCTTCACCCGGAGAATATAGTGACCTTTGTGATCGATAGAAATATCAATTACACCAACATATGCACTTGCGGCTGTCGCTTCTGTGCCTTCTACCGCCCGCCGGGACACCCGGAAGGCTATTTCTTAAGCAAGGAAGAAATTTTTGCCAAGATTGAAGAAACAATAGCTGTAGGCGGGACGCAAATCCTAATGCAAGGCGGTCTGCATCCGGAGCTATCCCTTTCTTATTTTGAAGACCTGTTTAAGAGCATTAAAGAACGTTATCCTATAAAGCTCCATTCCCTTTCTCCAGTGGAGATAGATTACCTGGCCCAGAAGAGCGGCTTGAGCATTGAGGAAGTTCTGCGCCGCCTCATAGCCAGCGGTCTGGACTCCCTGCCGGGCGGCGGAGCGGAGATTTTGGTTGACCGTGTACGCCAGGTAATAAGCCCCCGCAAGACCAGGACGGAGAGGTGGCTGGAGGTCATGGCTACAGCCCACCGGTTAGGCCTTAAGACTACGGCTACCATGATGTTCGGGAGCCGGGATACCCTAGCCGACCGTATAGCCCACCTGGAAGCCATTCGCTCTTTGCAGGATAAAACCGGGGGCTTCACCGCCTTTATTCCCTGGACTTACCAGCCCGGAAATACCGCCCTGGGAGGTACAGCGCCTACGGCCCTGGACTACCTCCGTACCCTAGCCGTAAGCCGCGTCTACCTGGACAATGTGCCCAATATCCAAGTTTCCTGGGTGACTCAGGGACCCAAGGTGGCTCAGATAGCCTTATCCTTCGGCGCCAATGACTTCGGGTCCACCATGCTGGAAGAAAACGTAGTCAGGGCTGCGGGAGCTCATCACCGCTGCTCCCAAGGGGAAATTATCCGGGTGATTAAAAATGCCGGCTTCCGGCCGGCTCAGAGGGACAACGTCTATAACATCCTGCGGTATTTCTGATTTACTCTGGGGGAGGGCACAGTTCCTGCACTTCCACAATTTTTTCTACCAAACCCCTTGACTTGATGGCCCTTACCTTTTTTTCTATCTTTACAGAAGAACGCAGCACAGGCAGGACCTTTTCTTCTTCCGCAGTTTCGACCTCGAGGGCCAGACCGCATAAAGAGCTGAGCTCTCGGGGCATGGGTATTAGCTGGCCCTGTAACCCCGCTTCCTTCAAAGCCCTCTCCGCACTCAAGGCATAATAAGTTGAAGGAAAAGTGAAAAGAGTAACCTCGCGGCCCACCTTAACACCTCCGTTTTATATATTATAGCACTACCCCTTGGCTAGTTTGAGCATCGGCCCGGGGGCTTGGGAGGCCGAGGGAAGGCAGGCCCAAAGGGCTTCTTTACAGCGGGGTGGCCTAGGCCCTAGGGACCAACCTCTCTTTTGGAGCTCCAGGTACACCTCCAGTATCCACGGTAAAGTCAACCCGGCTTCCTGGATCATTTGAGACTGGAGAAATACCTCTTCCGGCCGCCCTCCGGCCAGCAATTGCCCCGATTTCAGGACAAAAATCCGGTCGGCCCAGGAGTAAGCCAGGTCTACATCATGGGTGGAAAGGACCACCGTCTTCCCCGCTCGATTAATTTCATCCATCAGACCGATAACCTGACTGCTAAGGTAAGGATCGAGGGAAGCCGTGGGCTCGTCTAAGATTATCACCTCCGGTTCCATGGCCAGGACGGCTGCGATACAAACCCTCTTTTTTTGTCCATAGCTCAGGAAATGGGTGGGCTTATCCGCCAGGTCCGTTATGCCGGTGGCAGCCATCGCCTCTTCTACCCGCCTCTTTACTTCGTCCGACGGCAGACCCACATTTAAGGGGCCAAAGGAGACCTCCTGGAATACGCTGGCCGCAAAAAGCTGGGAGTCCGGGTCTTGAAAAACGATCCCCACCTTCTGGCGCAAACCGGCCAATGAGGAGCGGTCATAGTGGACTTCCTGCCCTTGCCAGAATATCTTCCCCCGCCGGGGCCGAAAAATACCGTTAAAATGCAAGAAAAGGGTCGACTTGCCCGCCCCATTAGGGCCCAAAACGGCCACTTTACTCCCCCGTTCTATCTCTAGAGAAAGGCCCCGCAAAGCGGCGGTTCCATCGGGGTAGGTAAACTCAAGGTCACGGGCGGCCAAAATAGCCTCCAAATCCTTCACCTCCGCCGTACCGGTCCAGGACTACCAGGAACACCAACCAGAGAACAATAAGGAGTATACGGCGCTTGGAGAAGCAGTAGGCGGGCTCCAGCACCCTAAACTCACCGTCGAATCCCCGCGCAAGGAGGGCGGCATTCAGCATTTGTGACCTCTGAAAGCTTTTTAGAAACAGGTTGGCGACCAATTGGCCTAGTGACGATAAGGATCTGCACCACGAGCTGTATCCCAGCCGGGAAGCTTGGGACACATACATACTTGCAGCTGTCTCCCATAACACAAAAGTAAAGCGATAGACCAGGGCCATCAGTTCCAGGAAAAGGGACGGTATCCCCACCCGGCGGAACACCCGCATAATTTCTGTTACCGGTGTAGTAAGGGCCAGGAAGTAGAGACAGGAAACGCCGGAGAGGACGCGTAATAAGAGCCTCCCCGCCCTGACCACATCCTGCCCGGCTATTCCTACCGTTAAACTTCCGATGCTCACGCTGTAGAGCATCTCCCGAGATCCTTCCCACGTCACGGTAATTACTAAGGCTATAACGCCGGCCGCTAAGAAAGCAAGGGGTATCACCAGCAAGCGGAGGTAGAAGCGGAGGGGGACGCCGGCTACGGCGACCAAGAGCCAGGCCGTTAAAGCCAAGATGGCTAGAGAGGTCCACAGGCACCCGGCGTTCAAAGCCAGGACCAAGGTGCCTACGGCTAGGGCCACTTTTTCTCCCGGGTGGACCTTCCGCCATTTATTGCTGTAGGCGTATCGCTCTATACTAAGCATACTCCGGTCGCTTCCTTGCCGGGTCTCGGTAAGGGTCCCGCCCCCGGGAATAACCTACGCCCCTGGTTCTACCCCTGTCTTTTCTCACTTACAGCCTTGCCCTTCAGGTAGCCCAGGTAGTAACAAACAAACCCACTGCCCAGCGCCGCCTGCACTGCAAACAGGAAACTCTCTACCTCGCCGCTGGGGGGTTCCCATAAAGAGGAAAACCAGGGCTGATATCCGGGCTGGACCTCCCCGATAATTTCTTGGGCCTTCCCGTCGGCTCCGGCGAAGTCGGCTCCTTGTTGAACAATAAAGGGGGTTAATATTAGCGCCAAAGCAAGTAAGAGGAGGATAACATTCTTGTGGGTTATATTCACCTGCTTTTCCCCCTCTCTTAGCTGAGCACGGCCAAATCTTTCAATTCTTGCCTGCTATAGGCGACCAGGAAGTTAAACACCACAACCGTCAACAATCCCTCAATGACGGTCAAGGGTATCTGGGTCAGGGCAAAAATACCCATGAACTTTATAAAGGAAGCACTAATTCCTCCTTGCTGAGCCGGGAAAGCCAGGGCTAACTGGAAGGCCGTAGTAACATACGTTAACAGGTCGCCCAGGGCGGCAGCCAGGAAGGTGGCCAGCCACAGGGGAGCTTTCACTTTCTGCAATAGCTTGTAAGTACCGTAAGATACCAGGGGGCCAACCACCGCCATGGAAAAAGTATTGGCTCCCAGGGTGGTAAGACCCCCGTGGGCTAATAGCAGAGCCTGAAATAGCAGCACAATGGCTCCTAAAAGGCTCATTACTAAGGGCCCAAAGAGTATAGCGCCCAGCCCTACTCCCGTGGGATGCGAGCAGCTTCCCGTCACTGAAGGGAGTTTTAACGCCGAAAGCACAAAGGCGAAAGCGCCGGCCAGGCCCAGCAATAGCTTTAAGGAGGGGTTCCCCTGCACTTTAGCCTTTACGGCGAGCAAGCCTGCCACCCAGAAGGGAATTACTGCCAGGAACCAGAAGCCTGCCCACCCCAGGGGCAAAAAGCCTTCCATAATGTGCATGGCATAGGCCGGGCGCGGCAGGATTAAAGAAATTAACATAAGGTATGTTCCTAATATCCCTATTAAAGAGGTGCGCCGGTACATACTCTTCCTCCTTTGATAAAATTCCATGGACATCCCTTGCCGGATAATCCTTAAAATTCCTCTCGCGAACCCTGTCGGCGAGTTTCCACCGCCCCGGCTTAAAAGGCCGGCCTCAAAAATCCCTTCACAAGGGGATTCTTAGGCGAGCCCTCCTTACCTGCCAACTAGGCACCCCGTTTAAGTTTTGAGGGCTTTCCTCCCAAATAAAATTAAAACCTTCCGCCCTACATGATCACGGAAGGTAGCTAACCCGCACCACCCCCTATCCGCCGTAGGGATATGGTACCATACGGGAACGAGCGGGTCTCCTGGCTCCAGTTCCTCGCTTGCCCACGCCTTCCCAGGCCAAGGCCCAGTGGCTCTTTAGTCTTTAGTTTGTGGGCTCGCTCCCTGTCACAGTGGCGGGACCGCGTCAGAATCTCACTGACTTCCCCTCGCTGCCGTCAGGCAGCTTAACTCGTCCCCTAGTAGGTAAGTTGTGGCTGGTTCTATTATACCGGAACCTCCCCGAAGTAGCAAGGCCCCGGCCGCATTAATATCCTGATTATAAAGCATATTATTAAAGTCAGGGGTGAACGGCCATGGATGATCTGAGCCAACTCCTGGGGATCCTGGGGGCCATCTTTGCTGCTGCCCAGGGAATAGTAGAACAGCTCAAGGGGCGATGGCCGTGGCTGGGGCAGAAACTAGACGACCCCGTGCTGGAAAAAAGGCGGCAACTAAGGGTCTTGCTAGCCAATGCCATCGTTTCCGCTCTTCTGGCAGGTATAGCAGCCGTGGACGTCTTTGGCCTCTTAGGATTGGGCGCCGCCTTTGCCGGTATAAAAACATCCTACCCCGGCCTGTATCTGTTGCTTAACATGATCGCTGTGGGTTTAATGTCTACCTTTGGTAGCCCCTTCTTGCACGAGATATTGGATATACTGATAGAATTCAAGCGCAGTATTCGCATCCGCAACCAGGTCTCAGAATTTAGCTCGAGCCAAACCCCTTCCGAAAAAGTCCAAACCCGGGGTAACTGAATGGACCCCGGGCTTGTTAATATTTAGGTTCACCGGCAATTACCTTCGGGTTTAGTCCAGTCCGAACCATTTATGCAAAGCTCGCATGGCCCTGGCGAGATGTTCTTCGTCGATAATACAGGATACTTTAATCTCGGAAGTACTGATCATATGGATATTGATGCCTTCTTCCGCCAGGCAGGCGAACATGCCCGCGGCCACACCCGGGTTGGTAATCATGCCGGCGCCTACAATGGATACCTTGGCCACCTTATCATCATAGGCCACGGAGGTGGCCCCGATCTCTTCCTTTGCCTTTTGGGTGACTTCCAGGGCCTTGGCCAAATCATCCCTTGCTACGGTAAAGGCGATGTCGTTAACGCCGTCCCGCATGGCGCTCTGGACGATCATATCTACGTTAATGCTCTCCCGGGCCAGGGCTTCAAAAAGAACTTTAGCAATCCCGGGACGGTCGGGTACGTCGTAGATTGCTATCCTGGCCACATTCCGGTCACCGGCGACCCCGGTCACCACCATTTGCCTCTCCATATCGTTCACCTCTTTTACCAGGGTACCTTCATGGTAATTAAAGCTGGACCGGACTTCCAGCACCACCCCGTGTAATTTGGCAAATTCTACCGAACGCGGCTGCAAGACCTGGGCTCCCAAACTGGCCAGCTCTAACATTTCATCGTAGGATATGGTCGCCAGCTTGCGGGCGCCGGGAACAATTCGCGGGTCAGCGGTATAAACCCCGTCTACGTCGGTGTAGATCTGACATACTTCGGCCTTCAAGGCTGCCGCTACGGCCACTGCTGTAGTGTCGGAACCTCCCCGGCCCAGGGTGGTGATCTCGTTGTCACAGGTGACGCCCTGAAAACCCGCCACGATTACGATCCTGCCCGCGTCGAGTTCCCTCCTCAGGCGATCACAGCTCACCTCCAGGATCCGCGCTTTGGTATGGACGCCGTCGGTAAGAATGCCGACCTGCGCTCCGGTGAGAGAGATTACAGGTTCACCCAGCTCCTGGATGGCCATGGCCAAGAGGGCAATGGACATTTGTTCTCCCGTGGCCATAAGCATATCCAGCTCGCGGGCCGGCGGATTGGAGGTAATTTCCTTGGCCATGGCAATGAGCTTATCGGTGGTGTCTCCCGGGGCAGAGACCACTACGACTACCTGGTTGCCGGCCCGTTTGGTTTCCACTACCCTCCTGGCCACGTTCTTTACTCTTTCTGGCCCATCCACCGACGTACCGCCGTATTTTTGCACGATAAGTGCCATGGATTAATCCTCTCCCACTCTAACTTCTTCCTATATCTTTTTAGACTTTTCTTTAACACAGGGTAGCTCCTTCGCGGCAAGGTTGCAGTTCTTTAATCTGGCAATCCACCCCGTGTTTTTGAAAGGCCTTTTTCATGGCCTCCCCCACCCGGGGACAGCTACCGCGACAGTAGGCGATGACCGTAGGCCCGGAACCGCTCAGGGTTACCGCCAAGGCGCCTGCTTCCATGGCCGCGGCAAAAACACGTGCCATTCCCGGTACCAGAGGGAGCCGATAGGGCTGGTGCAGGCGGTCTTCCATGGCCTTGCCCATCAATTCCAGGTTCCCCACCTGGGCGGCTGCAATTAGAAGGGCTGTGCGGCTGAGATTGAAGACTGCATCCTCGACGGAAACCATTGATGGCAGTACACCGCGGGAAACCCTGGTGGAGAGGCTGAAGTGCGGTACGGCCACCTGCAAACAAAGACCCTCGGGCGGCTCTAGCCTCTGATAGTACACTTGTCTCCCGTTTAGGGCCGCTACCACCAAACCCCCGACCAGGGCGGGCACAACATTGTCGGGATGGCCTTCCAGCTCGGCGGCCAGGGAGACGAGTTCTTCCTCCCCAAGGGGACAACCCAACAGGGCATTGGCTCCTACCAGGCCGCCCACTACCGCCGCGGCGCTGGAACCCAGCCCGCGGGCCACCGGGATGCTGTTGTCAAATGTAATGCGGAAACCCGGAGCCTCCCGTCCTACCCGCGCATAAACCGCCCGTACTGCCCGGTAGGCGATATTTTCCGGTCCCCGCGGGATGCTTCCCTCACCCTCTCCCCGGACTGTTATCTCCAATCCAGGCGCTTCTTCTACCGAAATATAATCATATAGATTTAGGGCCAGCCCTAAGGCATCAAAACCAGGGCCCAGGTTGGCCGTCGTAGCCGGCACCCGCACTCGGGGCATAACCTTTTTCCCGCCTTCCTACAAAACAACATCCAGTACAGCCTGCTCGTCGGCCGGTAGCGAAAGGGGCTCTGCCACCTGCTGGATGGCGATATTGGGGTCCTTAAGCCCATGGCCGGTAAGGACGCAAACTACGCGGTCCCCGGGCCTGAAGAGGCCTTTCTGCCTGTATTTAAGCACCCCTGCCAGGGAGGCGGCCGAAGCCGGCTCCGCAAAAATCCCCTCCACCGTTGCCAAAAGGCGCTGGGCCGACAGGATCTCCTCATCGCTCACGCAATCAATAAACCCGCCCGATTCCCTGGCCGCCTCTACTGCGGGCTTCCAGCTGGCAGGGTTTCCAATACGGATGGCGGTGGCCACCGTCTCGGGATTGGGTACTACCTCCCCCCTTACGATGGGAGCAGCTCCCTCGGCCTGAAAACCGATCATCCGCGGCAGCCTCTCCGTTTTCCCGGCGGCCCGGTATTCCTTAAATCCCCGCCAGTAGGCGGTTATATTGCCAGCATTGCCTACGGGGATGGCCAGGTAGTCGGGGGCTTCCCCTAAGGCATCGCAAACTTCAAAAGCTGCAGTTTTTTGGCCTTCGAGGCGGTAGGGATTCAGGGAATTCACCAGGGTGATAGGATGTTCGGCTGTGATTTTACGTACAAGGTTCAGGGCAGCGTCAAAATTCCCTTGAACGGCTATAACCTGGGCACCGTAAAACAGAGCCTGGGCCAGCTTTCCTAAGGCGATGTTCCCCTCGGGTATCAGCACGCTGCATTTCAGCCCGCACCGGGCAGCGTAGGCGGCGGCGGAGGCAGAAGTATTGCCGGTGGAAGCACACATGATGGCCCGCGAACCGCTCTCCACGGCCTTGGCCACCGCCATTACCATGCCCCGGTCTTTAAACGATCCCGTTGGATTAAGTCCTTCGTATTTAAAGTACAGCTTTATGCCCAGGTCCCGGGAAAGATTGGGGGCCGGAATGAGGGGGGTGTTTCCTTCCAAAAGGGTAATAAAAGGAGTCTTCTCATTCACGGGCAGGAATTCTTTATATGCGGCGATGACACCGGGCCACCTCAATGGGCCGTTCCCCCTTCTACACGAATAACGCAGGCAATTTGATTCACTACCGGAAGGCCTTCCAGAATCTCCAGCGCCTCCCTTAGATTTCGTTCCCGGACCAGGTGGGTGATAAAGACCAACTCCGCTTGTTCCCCCACCATTCCTACTTGAATGACGGAGGCCAGGCTAACCTGTCGCTCGCCAAAGACGCCCGCGATGGCCGCCAGGACCCCAGGCCGGTCTTTTACTATCATCCTGAGGTAATAGCGGGTTACGATGTCTTCTATAGGCTTGATGGGCTTCTGGGTAAAACAAGTGCAGGAGATGCGGCCCCTGGTGCCGTGGATAAGGTTACGGGCGGCTTCCATAATGTCCCCTACCACGGCGCTGGCCGTGGGCATCTCACCCGCTCCTTGGCCGTAAAACATGGCTTCCCCTACTGCGTCACCTTCCACAAAAATGGCATTAAAAGCTCCGCCGACCGAGGCCAGGGGATGGGTTAAAGGCACCAGAGCCGGGTGTACCCTGACTTCCACCGCTTCCCCGTCATCCCAGGCAATACCTAGAAGTTTGATGGCATATCCTAGATCGGCAGCATACTTGATATCCTGGGGATGGAGGTTGGCTATCCCTTCATGATAAACTTCCGGGTAGGTAACACGCGTGCCGAACGCGATGGAGGCCAGGATGGCCATCTTGCGGGCCGCATCGTCACCCTCGATATCGGACCGGGGGTCCGCTTCGGCATAACCCAAACGCTGGGCTTCGGCCAAAACTTCGGCAAATTCCCGTTCCTCCCGGCTCATCTTGGTGAGGATGTAGTTAGTAGTACCGTTAACAATACCCATAACCCGGCTAATTCTGTTCCCTGCCAGGCATTCCTTCAAAGAGTGCACAATAGGAATGCCGCCGCCGACACTGGCTTCAAAGAAAAGATCGGCTCCTCCCGCATCGGCAGCCGCAAAGAGTTCCTTGCCGTAAAGGGCCAGGAGATCCTTATTGGCGGTTACCACGCTCTTCCCCTGCCGGAGGGCCTTAAGGATATACTCCCTGGCAGGTTCCAGACCGCCCATCACTTCCACTATGATGTGGATGTCGGGATCCTCTAGAATTGTCTCCGCCCGGGCGGTTAGCAGTTCGGGCGGGACCTTCACCGCCCGGGAACGGTTTAAGTCCCTGACCAGGATCCTTCTTATTTCTAAAGGCCGGCCCAGCTTCTGCGCTATGGCCCGGCCGTTCTGTTCCAGAAGCTTAACCACTCCTCCGCCCACGGTACCTAAACCCAGTAGGCCGATATTTACCGTTCTCCTCACTCAGGCTCCTCCCCGCAGACTTGCATCTGCTTTATTGTAGCACTATCGGCGCTAAAGGGGCAATACCCTAGCGCCCTGGCGCATCCCAGTCTCGCCTCCAGGCCTGCTTGAATTATAGCCGCCCCGGAAACCCTCCCGGGCCAACTAGCGCCAGGCTTAAAAGCTCAAGGCAGAATTCCCGGCAAATCGGACGTCCCGTCTTCCATTGCCGGCCGCGGCCCCGTCCACAGCCTCGGCCCGCCTGCGTCCCCAATCTCCCCTTAAACCTTCTCCTGGGGACGCTTATCGATTTGGGCCAAAAACTCTCTAAGCATGGCCCCCAGCTTGGCAAACTCGATAAGAAAGGCATCATGGCCATACGGCGAATTCAATTCCCAGTAAAAAGCCCGTCCGCCCCCTTGATTAATGATCTCGGCAATCTCCTTTACCTGATAGGTCGGAAAGAGGATATCACTGGAGATGCCGATGGCCAAACACGGGCATTTGATGCGCGCCAGGGCTTCCTCATAGGAGTTAAAGCCCCTGCCCACGTCGTGGAGATCCATGGCCTTGGTTAAGTAAAGATAACAGTTAGCGTCGAATCGTTCTACCAGCTTGCGGCCCTGGTAGTGGAGATAGTTCTCTACCTCAAACCTGCCGTCGAGGCAAAAGAGGTCGCCTGGCCTGCCGTTCATGGCCCGGGCAAACTTAAAAGACCAGGACTCGTCGCTTTTATAAGTAATGGTCCCGATCATGCGGGCCAGGGCCAGGCCCCTCTCCGGTCCGGGAGTGCCGTAGTAGTCGCCCCCCCGCCAGGCCGGGTCGTTATAAATGGCCTCCCGTTGCACAGCGTTAAAGGCTATGTTCATGGCCGAAGTACGACCCGGTGCCGCAATCACGATGACCGAAGACATAAAGTCGGGATAAAGGACTCCCCATTCCAGGGCCTGCATTCCCCCCATGGAGCCGCCTACGGCGGTGACCAGGTGCTTTACCCCCAAATGGTCCAGCAAGGCCTTCTGGACCCTGACCATATCCCGGATGGTGACCAGGGGAAAATCCAAACCGTAGGGTTTCCCCGTAGCCGGATTAAGGGAAGCTGGCCCGGTGGTTCCGTAGCAGCCCCCCAATACGTTAGAACAAACAACGAAGAAGCGATCCGTATCCAGGGGGCGGCCAGGGCCCACCATGGGATCCCACCACCCGGGTTTCCTCTCACCTATCCGGTGCCAGCCTGCTACATGGGCGCTTCCGGTAAGGGCGTGGAGGACCAAGATGGCGTTATCCCCCGCGGAGTTAAGCCGACCGTAGGTTTCATAAGCCACAGTGATGGGCCCCAGCTTCTTTCCGCACTCCAGGACCAGTTCCTGAGGGGGGGCGGCAAAGGTGTAATATTGTGTCTTCACCAGCCCAACATCCGGCACTTTTCCTTCACCTTTTTCGGTTGAGGTAGAGTTACACCACGGCCCGGGACAAGGCCTGATCCAGGTCGGCCATGAGGTCTTCCGGGTCCTCCAGGCCAATGGACAAACGGACCAGGTCTTCTGTTACTCCGCTGGCCAGTTGCTCTTCTACCGTAAGCTGCTGGTGGGTGGTACTGGCCGGGTGAATGACCAGGGACTTGGCATCTCCTACGTTGGCCAGCAAGGAAAAGAGCTTTAAGTTATCGATGAACCGCCGTCCAGCTTCCTTCCCGCCCCGGATGCCAAAGGTGATGATGGCCCCGGCTCCCCGGGGTAGATACTTTTGGGCCTGGGCGAAGCTGGGGTGCCCGGGTAGACCGGGATAACTAACCCACGCCACCTTGGGGTGCTCCTGCAACCAGCGTGCTATTTGCAGGGCATTCTTGCTGTGCCGTTCCATTCTCAGGGGCAGGGTCTCCAAGCCTTGGAGGAAAAGAAAGGCATTAAAGGGGCTTAAAGTGGGCCCGAAATCCCGCAAGAGCTGGGTACGCGCCTTAACAATATAGGCTGCCGGGCCAAAGGTGTCCACGTAGCTTACTCCATGATAACTGGGATCGGGATCGACCAGTTCGGGGAACTTCCCGTTCCGCCAATTGAACTTACCTGAGTCAACGATAATGCCTCCGATGCTGGTCCCGTGGCCGCCTATGAACTTGGTGGCCGAATGCACCACTATATCGGCTCCATGCTCAAAGGGCCGGCACAGATAAGGGGTGGCAAAGGTGTTATCCACGATTAAAGGGATCCCCGCCTCGTGGGCTACGGCTGCCACAGCCTCCAGGTCCGGCACGTCCAGTTTAGGATTACCGATAGTTTCTACATACACAGCCCGGGTCCGGTCGTTAATAGCCCGCCGAAAATTTTCCGGGTCGCTACCGTCAACAAAGCGGACCTTGATCCCCAGTCGGACAAACGTAACATTAAAAAGGTTATAAGTGCCGCCATAAAGGCTGCTGGAAGAGACGATCTCTTGCCCCGAGGAAGCAATGTTAAGGACGGCCAGGGTTATGGCCGCTTGGCCGGAAGCCGTGGCCAGAGCCCCAACCCCCCCTTCCAGGGCAGCCATCCTTTGCTCAAAAACCTCTGTAGTGGGGTTGCCTATGCGGGTATAAATGTGTCCGTCTTCTTGCAAGGCAAAAAGGGCAGCAGCATGATCGGCATTTCGGAAAACGTAAGAAGTCGTTTGATAGATGGGTACGGCGCGGGCACCGGTAACAGGATCGGGCTTTTGGCCGGCGTGTACCGCCAGGGTAGCAAAGCGATAAGTTTCCTGCTTCATTTATTTTTCCCCTCTCCTTACTGGGATTTAATTTAGGTATGAAAAAAGCCTCTCCGATAAGAAGAGGCTTTTTATTACCCCTCTTATCTCTCAGAGCAAAACGCCCTGCAGGAATTGGCACCTTTACCCCTGACCTTCAGGAGCAGGTTGCCGGGTTTCATCGGGCCAGTCCCTCCACCACTCTCGATAAGAGTTGCAGCGCCTTTATTCTTTTGTTGCAAGCCTGTGATATACTATACCGTTTTCCCAGGAGGTTGTCAAGAAAAAAGAATTATCAGGTTGTAGATAGGCCAGAGTTTCGTTCACAGTACTTTGAGAGGGTCAAACAGGTATTGCAAAGGGTGGGTATCCCAGGGAGACCAGCTACCTCTAGAAAACAGCCGCTTCAAACCTCCGCAAGCCCCTTCCCACTATACTCCCGTGGATATAGTCCACGCGTACAAATACTCAGGAGTTATAGGAGATTACAATATTTTTATAAGTGTTTCAAATGTCGGCGGGCGGGAGTGGAGTTACGTCATAGGTTTTCCCTACAAATACGTGTCGAGGTTCGTGTTCTATCTAAATGTCTCCAGGCTGTTTAGCTCCTGGAAATGGGTGATGATTTCGGCGTTTTTGAGCACGGCTCTCGTCACCATCCTCATCAGTTACCTTTTCGGCAGGAAGCTGGCCGCTCCCCTTTTTAAAATCATGGACGGCATCAAAACCCTCTCTGAGGGGGAATACGGAAAACTTTACCCGGAAAAGGGCCTGTACAAAGAAGTGTACGGCCAGCTGAACGCCCTTTCCCGGGAGCTGCAGGAAGGCGAACTTCAAAAAAGAAAACTGGACCGCCTACGGGAAGAGTGGATCGAAAACATATCCCACGACTTGAAGACCCCCCTCACCTCCATAAAGGGATACGCGGAAATCCTGCTGGAGGATTCCTACCGTAAAACTTCCGAAGAAAAGACCCGGTACTTGAAGGTGACAAAGGAAAAAGCCGACTATATAGAACAGCTGCTGAAGACCTGAGGCTCACCTACAGGCTAAAAAACGACATGGTCCCCCTCAAGCTGGAAAGGGTAAACCTGGTGGATGAAGTGGCCGAAATAATCATAGATATTTTAAACCATCCGGAGTTTGAGGGGCGAAAGGTTGACTTTCAGTGCGAGCAAAAATATATCGAGCTTTGTGTAGACAAGCTCCTGTTCCAGGGCGGTGGGAAATATCATCTACAATGGCCTGGTGCATAACCCTCCCGAAACGATTATACGGGTATCGCTATAAAAGGAGGCCGGTGTCGTGGTGCTGGAAATAAAGGACAACGGCCGGGGCATCCCGCCCGAAGAGCTGGAAAATCTATTCGAGAGATACTATAGGGGCACCGGCACCGGAGAAAATCCCCGGGGCAGCGGGCTGGGCATGGCCATTGCAAAGAGAATAGTAGAAGCCCATAAGGGCCGGATCCTGGCCGAAAGCGAGCCCGGCAAAGCCTGCTGGTGGCGGGAAAAGTAATATAGACGCTCCCGGCAGCATACCCTATGACCTCATACTGGGAAGGCCCCTTATGGCGTATATAGCCTCGCTGCCCCTAATGATAATCACTTTTCTTTTGAGCATAAACATTTCCCAGATGGGTATACCCCTGGGTACCGGTATCGGGTTTACCCTCCCCTCGCTGTTGGTGGCCAATACCAGATACTGGGTTTTCTACCCCTGGACATACCCCATCATGGCGGCCTTGGGAGGAGATTTCTTTGAAAAGACATATTTCCCCTTCGCGGCGGGATTGCTGATTTTCTCGGCACTGTCTTTGGCCAGCCTGCGCTGGTTTAAGGACAGGGATGTCCTGGATTGAGCTGAATATTGTTGGATTTACCTGGCCAAAGTGCTGATGATTTACTGGAAATTCCTCCCGTATCGCACTTACTAGGATCCTACTTCCGGCTTTCTAGACACTGTTTTTCACCATGAGCTTTGAGTATCCAGGAAAGTTGGATTTCAAGCCGCCCATACGTTACCCCTGCCGCTACCTGCTGAAACTTTACACGACACAACCAAGAAACCCTACCGGGGAGGACTTCCCGGCGGTTAACTGCACGTCTATCCCTTGGAGAGATTGTAGTCCCGGATCTTGCGGTACAAGGTAGATTGGCCCAAACCCAAAAGGGCCGCCGCCTTGCGCACGTTGTAGTTCGTCTGGGCCAGGGCCTGCTTAATGGCCCTCTTTTCGAGTTCCTTCATGGGTAGGGGTCTTACCTCCAGGGCTTTCTCCGCCGCCTGGTCTTCCCCGGAACCGCCGGCACCAATTACCATCCCCGGCCTCCCGCCGACGGAGCCGCCGTCCTCCGTCCTCCCCCCCTCTCGAATCTCCGCCGGCAGGTCCTCCGGATAAATTATCCCCCTCCTGCACATGGTCATCGCGTAGAGCATGGCGTTCTCCAGTTGCCTTACGTTGCCGGGCCAGTCGTAGGTTAGCAAAATCTCTTCTGCTTCCCTGCTCAGAGCCGGTGCCGGGAGCCCCTCCCTGCGGGCGATGGCCATTATAAAATACCTGGCCAGTTCAAGGATGTCCAGGCCCCGTTCCCGGAGAGGGGGAATGATTATTTTAAATACCGCAATCCTGTAGTACAGATCCAATCTAAACTCCTGCTTCCGGGTGAGCTCCAACAGGTCCCTGTTGGTCGCCGCGATCAGCCGGAAATCAACCCGTACGGGGCGGCTACCGCCCACACGCATAAATTGCTTCTCTTCCAATACCCGCAGCAGGACCGGCTGGATCTCCAGGGGCATATCACTTATTTCGTCCAAGAACAGAGTGCCCCCGTGGGCCAGCTCGATTTTTCCGGGCCGCCCCTTGCGATCCGCGCCGGTAAAGGCTCCACCCTCATACCCGAAAAGTTCGCTTTCTATGAGGCTCTTGGGAAGGGCGGCACAATTAACGGCCACAAAAGGCCCCCACGGTCGGCTGAGGTTGTGGATGCAGCGGGCGAAAACTTCCTTGCCCACTCCGCTCTCGCCTTGGAGCAGAATATTCGCACTGCTGAGGGCAGCCTTGCGGCTAACCTCTATGGTCTGGAGCAGGGCGGGCGAGCTGCCCACTAGGGATTCAAAGCCGGAACCATTCTCCCGATCTTTAAGCACCCAGGCCATGCCGGAAGTCCCACTGTCCCTCCGGGTTTCCGGAATACCGGTTCGCCTGCCGTTTTGCTTCGCGCCCCCGAGGGTAACCAGACAACCGTATATTTTCCCCGCCCCGTCCTTTATGGGTAAAGCAGAGCAACCTGCCAGCACCCGGTCAGACTCTTCCAGCCTCAACTCCACGTCTTCAAAGGCTTCCCCGCGTTGGAGAACCGCTTCGATAACCGGCTGCTTTCCCAGTAAAACCTCGAAGGGCTGGCCTACCAGCTCCTTACCAACCCCCACCAGCACCGCACGGGCTTTATCGTTAGCCTGGGTAATGACGCCCTGCCTGTTAGTTATGAAATAGGCCTGGAGGCCGCTCTCCGCCTTTTCCAGGAAGGATCGCTGTTCGGTCCTCTCCAGGTTCTGGAGGCGGTTTTGAATGGCCCAGGCCGCGGAGATCGCCATACCCAAGGCGTAGGGATTCTGGCGCAGGTAGCAGTCAGCGCCGATGCTGAGGGTGCCCGCCAGGTTCCCGGCAGCGTCGAAAATGGGTGCCGAGGAACACGTAATCTGGTCCCACCCCACGTCACTGTAGTGCTCGGGTCCCCATAACTGGATGGGCTCTTGGTGAAGGGTACACAGGACGTGGGAGCAAGTTCCTACTGTGGCTTCGGTCCACACCGAGCCGGGAACCAGCCGCAGTCTTTCCCTTATCCTTCTTCTAGTCGACCCGTCCTCGCTGTGCAGTACTCGCAGCATAATACCATTTTCGTCGGACAAGAGCACCGAAGAGCGGCGGTTAGAAAACATCTCGACCAGCCGTTCCAAGTACCCGTCCGCGGCCTTAAGGAGCAGTCTCTTCTCTTCCAGCAGCCCCCGTAGCACGCTGTTTTCCAGGACCGGGCCATAGTAGAAGCACGAAGTTTCGAGGCCGTACTTCTTGGACCGTATCCAAGACCGTACAACTTCGGCCCGCACCAGGGAAAGGTCGCAATCCTCGGCGCCCCGGTATACCACCTCATGTTTTAGTCGGCGGATTTGTTCGGCCAAATCGCGCTGTTTCCTGACCGTTTCTTTCAGCAGGGAAATACGAGCTCGGGAGAGGCGAGACGTGGTCAGGGATACACAACTCAAAAGATTCTCTAAAGATTTCATATCCGCCTACCCCCCGCGAACGGGTCACAATGCCCTACCAGCCGTATCCAAAATCCCGGCAGGCCCTATCTTTGTGCCGGAGAGTACATTCATATGTACAAAAACATCCCCCTGAAACATCACCCAGGCCTTCGCGGTGGAGCCTCCCAGGTTTTCACCTAGTTTTATTATGGACCCGCCGCCCGGGCCATGTCAACCGCCAATTATGTATTATAATATGTCGTAGCTCGCGTAAGAGATAGGCGCCAGGGCCCCGGGGTAATACGCCGGCACCCGGCTTGGAAATACCTCGGAGCCATCCCGGACCAGTAAGGAGGGTAACAACTGTCCCAAGCCATAGTGGTAGGCGTTAACCTCAGTACGCGCCCTTGAAGACTGAGGGTATTTATTATCGAGTAATAAAAGACGGCCGGATAAAGAAGGGCGACCGGGTTATCTTAGGCCCTTCCTCCTCGCCCGTTTAAACCCTTAAATCTTCCCGGCCGCCATTTCGGTTTCGGGTACGGTTCCCTCCTTTGATAGCAGCCTCACTTCGCGGAAAATGAAAGAAGCCGTTACTGTAGCGGAAAGAGCGTCGGCAATGGGGGCGGCTCTCCAGACACCTTCTATGCCCCAGAAGTGGGGAAGAAATGACGAGCAGCGGAATGAAAAACAGGAATTGGCGGGACAGGCTAAGAATAGCTGCCTTTACCGCCTTGCCGACGGCCTGGAAATATTGGGAACACACCACCTGAAAACCGACTACAAAACCCATTGCGAAGAACACGGTCATGGCATGGGCGGTCATGCCGGTGAGGGCCGGGTGGCAAAGAGTTGACCTATGACCGTTGCCAGGGCCGAGCCCCTGATCCCCTTGCCGAAGTGGAAAATGAATATATAGTTTAAAATCCCGTTGATTAAAGCCCCCAGTACCTGGGTGGACATGGCCCTCATAGGGTTCCCTTCGGCCCGGATAAAATTGTTCATTCCCATGCCCAGGCTTCCGAAGACGGAACCGAGCATAATGATGTGCAGGAAATCACGGGCATATGGCATCGCCTCATCGTCGGCGCCGAAGAGTCTCAGGAGTGGCTCCGGAAACGTAAGATAAATAAGGGCAAAACACAGGGGCATTAAGACCAGCAAGGCTGCACCGTTAGCGGCCACCACTTCTGCCTCTTCCTTTTTTTGTTCCCCCAGGCGGAGGGAAATCAGGGCGGTGGCTCCTACCCCGATCAACAGGGAAATAGCCCTCAATATTACCATCAGGGGAAAGGCTACGGTCGTGGCGGCAATGGCCAGGGGGCCGACTCCACGACCAACGAAGGCCCGGTCCACCACATTGTAAAGGGCATTACACAGCATGCCCACGGTAGCCGGCCAGGAGAAGTTCCACAATAAGCGGCCTAGAGGGGCCGACCCAAGCTGCCGTGAACGCTCATCCATTATGTTAATACCCTCCTCTTGCAGGCGCCCGATCGGTAGGATAATTATTGGCCCTTCTCTCCTCCCCCGCTCTTTGGTTAGAAATATTATAGTATGAATTCTAACATAGGGGGCCTCTCCGGATCAATTGTATTTCCCCCCACCAACAGACTTGACAAAAATGGATGGTGGCCTCTTACCGGGAAAAGCCGGTAAAGAGGCCTCCATCCCGCATAAATGTGCAAAAAGGTTGTCGCCGTGACGAAAAACCGGCCCGCCGGGGCACTCCTGGCGTGAAGCCTTTAACCTAGCCGACCCCTTTTATCCCTTGGGAAGCCTATCCCGGCCGGCTTCACCTTTCGGGGCCCTCCGCCTCGAGGCCTCCTGCTGGGTGGGCGTGCCCATGGCCAAATACTTGATTCTCCGGCCGTCGTGTCCCTTCCCCAAGGGATTATTACTACGTTTCCCCTTGGGGCCCAAAATCCTTAACCCAAGGGCCTCCCTCGATTCCTCCACCAGCTCCTGGTACATCTGACGCCACACCTCATACCACCTTTTTCTGTAGCCCGCCGGCTTTGGGCCGCCAAATCACCGAAGGGCCTTCTAGCACCCTCCAGCCGGCCTCCCAATACATCCTCTTAACTTCGCCCACCGAGCGTCCACGCGTTCTCTCGCAATCCTCATGGGTATCCCGCGGGTTGGATCCTGTTTCCGCCCACATGACATTGACCCCGACCAGGGGACCGAGGGTGCTCGGCTCATGCCAGCACATGCCGACGATTTCCTGCTGAGTGGCCAAACGGATCACGGCGAGAAGATGCGCCTGCCGGGCCTCGGTAATCATTCCACGTTCCCCCAGCTCGGTACCCGGCACGGCGACCCGGCGCATACAGCCGCTGTAGACAGCGCCGCACTCCCGGGCTACGATGGTGGCCTCTACCAGCTCCTCGGTGGTATGCTCGGGCCCCACGGGCTCGACGCACGTTCCCAGGGCAAGGCCGGCCTCCCGGGCGGCTCGCATGGTGGCCATCCTTCTGGCAGGCTCGATACTCGAATCCTTCCCTTCCCTCAGGCGAAGGGCATGGTACACCCCGTCTAAGCCGGCGTCCTTCAAGGCGTACGCTTCTTTCACTGTGAAATCATCGACGTTCCCGATCAGTACCGCATCCGGCGTCAAAGCGCGACGCACTTCCCGGATGATTTCCAGCAGGTGCCCGAAGGGAAAAGCCCCTGTAGCCATGAGGTAGACGGCGTTGGCGCCCTGTTCTTCGGCCTGCCGGCACCGCCTTACTATCTCTTCGGTGCTCATTACGCTCATGCGCCCGAACACTTTACTGGCTGCGGCAAAGGAACACCACTTACAGTTGCGGGCGCAGCATCCCACGTTGATGCCGACTTGCGCATGGACCTCTGCCGTATTATTGCTGACCTTCGAACTGATTTCTCGGGAGGCATATCGAATATAGGCTGACTCGGGTGTGAAAGGGTCTATTTCAAAAAGCATCGCCATCTCTTCGCGGTTAAGCAGCTCTCCCGACTTCGCCTTATCCACTAGATAAAGGATCTCTTTCCGCAGCAACTTCCCTCAACTCCTCCCCCGAAATTGGAACTCCCTTAGCACGCCCGCCCTCACGTTAGCACGAAAACACCCCATTTACTTAGTAGCCGAACTTCTTCTGGAGCGGGGGATCCCTGCGGGAATACCCGTGTTTTTATCGTCCTTCCTTAATACTTAATACAGTTCAACCTTTAACCCGTCATAGCTGGCCAGGACCCCGTCTAACCCAGCTAGCTCCCGGTTCAGCTCTTCCACCGTCACCGGAGAGCTGTAGTGCATGGAAAGGTGGGTAAGAATGGTCTGCCCTGCGCCCACCCTCTTCCCCAATTCTATGGCCTCGGCCACCGACATATGGGTATCAGGATACCAGTTCTCTCCGTAAAAGGTGGCATCGCACACCAAGTAATCTATCCCTTGCAAGGAGAGTAGGGTTTCCTCCGGGAGCCACGAAGTGTCGGGGAAATAAGCCAGCTTCTTGCCAGCTTCGATGAGGACCCCGCCTGTTTCGATGCCGTGATTGGCTCGTAACAATATAACGCTGGTCATTCCAAAATCGTACCGCCGCCCGTACTCCCATTCTCTCAAGTCCACTACGTCTATCAGACGACAGAAGGTGGAAGTAAACTCTCCGGTGTAGCCAGGCGGCAGGTAAATGGGAAGCCGGCGGCCTTTATCTTTCAATCTCAGGTAGTACTCCAGTTCCCCCAACCCGGCAAAATGGTCGTGGTGCCAGTGGGTGAGGAACACAGTATGGATATCCTGGATTCCTTCCCGGCACAACTGTACCCTGAGATCGGGCGAAGCGTCTATTAAAACTCCTTTGTCGTCCATGGTGAGCAGGGCCGTACTCCGCGTCCTGGCGGCCGATGGATTGGTCCTGGCTTCTCGGCAGGCCGCACATTCGCAAAAGAAGGCCGGGACCCCCGGCCCTGCTCCGGTACCCAATAACTTGATTTCCACCCCAGCCATATATCGGTCAACCTCCACTACGGTATTAAGCTACATAATATACTAAGGCTAGCTATAAGAGTCTTCTTATCCCCGGTATGGCCTTAAGCCGTCAACCTCTCCCGTTCGGACAGGCCTGTCATAGGTTAAAGGCGCCGGACCATTTCCTCCCTAGGACCCGTGTCCCCCATACTAACTTTCCACCAGGGTGATGGCCCTTGACGGGCACTGGCCCACACAGGTATAGCAGGCGGTGCAAAGATCCGGCCGCACGGCGGAAGCCACCAGGCGCCCCCTTTCCCCGGGGATTAGTTGCAAAACACCGTGGGGACAGAAATCTACGCAGTTCCCGTCACCCTGGCACTTATCTTTGTTGATCATGATGGTGACGGTCTTCTGTACCTGGCAGTCCGCTTCTTCCCCGGCCTCGCCGAAGCCCACCACCGGGGGAGCATAAATCTTTTTCCGCTCTTCCGCCATTGCCTTGCGGGCTAGTTCTTCCAGGGCACTAAGGACATTATCCACACGCTGGGCCGGGATGGAAAGGAAGGTCTCAAAATCGTCCATGTCGCTGGAGGCCCGGCTTCCGTAGCAACCGAAGGAGGTGTTTATGCGTCCGGTCTTCACGGGGCGGACCGTCAGTTCGGCACAAACCGAATTATAAGATGACGTCTCAAATATCTGTCTCTCCCCGGTAAAATAACTGTCCGCACTGCAGAGCCACATGGCTTGTTCGGGCCAAAGGGTAAATATTATTACGTGGGGCTCAAAGTTAGCCTGGGCCAGCGGTGCTATGGCCACCGCCGAATACTCACCTGCTTCCCAGACAGGCCGCTCCTCGATCATCCGCCTGGCGACCTTTAGATCGGGCAGTTTCCGAAACCGCAGGTAAAGTTCCCCGGACTTCAATTTCGGCGACATTTCTATCAAACCGAGTATGGCCGCGCCGTCGGGGCAAGCATGCCACTTGGGCGCCAGGAGGAGAGAATAGCCCCTCCGCGCAGCAACCACCGCCTGGCAGTACCTTAATCTGATATGGGGTTCGCCCAGGCCCTCCGGCACCTTTTCCCCCCTGCGGAGCAGCCGTACTGCCACCGGTTCCCACCGCAGGGACAATAATTCTTTGAATTTCAACGCCTTCGCCTTGTTCTCGGCAACCATGGACCATCTCCCCTCAGAAGTTTTTGGACCTGCCCATTTTCGGTCCACGAAGTTTCAGGAGAGTCTACTTACCACATTCAGGAGAGGGCCTCCCGGCTCTTGCGCCGGTTGTCCAGGGCCTCATCTTGGACGTTAAGGAAAAAGGAGAGGGCATGCACCACCGGCAGTGGCGTGCAGCTATCGGCCAGGTTAAAGAGGCAGCTCATACAGTAGGCGAACATCCCCTGGGCACCGCTAGCCCGGGCTTCTTCGGCCCGGAGCTGCGCCGACCAATCCCCGGCGCCCGGCACGAAGTGCTTGGCCATTCCCCCGGTACCACAGCATATGGTGTATCTTCCGTGGTGCCGCATTTCCCTTACAGGCACCTCCAGATACTCCAGCAGCGCCCGCACCTGCTTGCCGAAAACTCCCGCCTCCCTGTCGGGGCAAGGATCATGAACGGTATAAGGGACGGAAGGCCTGCGATCCTCCACCGGCAGGAGAGAACGGTGGGAATATAGCAAGCTGTAAACATCTACTACCTCTATCGCGTTCCCTCCTAACCCTTCAAGGAGCTCGTAATAACAATTGGGACAGCCCACCACCAACCTCGAAACGCACCACTGTTCCAACTTAGCCTCCAGCCGCTTCAGGTGTTGCTGGGCGCGGTCGTTCAGTCCCATGTATCTCAGTGGCTTGCCGCAACAGTCTACGACCGCCTTGGCACCGGGGTAAATCCCATCCAGGAACTCCAAAAAGGCCCGCGTGAGGCGGGGCGAATAGGTGGCGATGGTGCACCCCGGGAAGAACAGGGTGGAGGTAGCTTCCCGGGGTTCTATGTCGTCGTAATCGATACCCAGCGCGGCCCTGCACAGAGCCCACATGTTGTCGTGCTCGTCCGGGCAAAGGTAACGGTAATCCCCGAGGTTCACGACACCTACCTCTACCAGCTCTTGCCGCTTTACCCTGAGGGGATCTGCCGGATCCAAGCCCAGGGGACAGGCCGCCGCGCAGAGCCCACACTGCAGACAGGCAAAGGCCTGCTCTGCGGTGATTTCATGGAGGGGAACCTGGAAGATAGGCCGCCCGTAACCCCGGAGTAGGGCGCAATCTTCGGCACACGCCAGGCAGCCGGCGCACTGCGGTGTGGAAAAGCTCTCCCTCACGGCTTTCCACCTCCGGAACCCTCGCCGATCAAGGCAACGGACTCGAATCCCCACCGGCGCACCAGGTCCAGGGTGCGCCGCGGCACCGTGACTCCGGAATCCGTGTGTCCCGCCAGCTCCAGCCCTCGCAGAACCGGGATTATGCCGGCCAGATCCGATGGTACGTCCACATCGGGCACCGTATCCAGCACCGCCAAAGGGATAGAGGCGGCCGCCGCTTTGTCTACCAGCATGTCCAGGGCGGTCCTCCCCGTAGGGTTGTAGAACACTCCCGAAAAATCAAAGGGCGTCTCCTTCGTAAACCCTACAAGGGAGAACCCCCCCTCCTGGCAAGGCCCTACTACCATGGCGGCCCCCGGGGAGTTCCGCCCTCCCGCCTCCAAGGTCGCAGCCTCTACCCTTAAGCCTCCTTCGGCCCGGCTCAGTGTCCGAAGCCGTTCCGCGGCCAGGCGGAGCGTAGCCGCCTGCAGGGAGGGCAGATCTCCCCCGATGATCACTACCCCGTCGGGGCAAGGCACTCCCCCCTCGCCCCTGAGGACACGGTCGGCCGCATACTGCATCCGGTCGTCGAAGGTTCCCCCCCGGTCGCTGAAGACCCCACAGAAGCGGCCGGGCGCCGAGGTTTCTTTGAGCAGGTCCAGAATCTTCTCGGGGTCCCCCTCCCTATCGTGACAAACCCACAGATCTACCTCCGGATCTTCTGCGGCCGCTATACATGCCTCACACACGTCGAGAAGACAGGAGGTGTATAATTCCTCCGCTTCTTCCTCCGTCAAAATTCCTCCATGGGAGATGCATAACCGCGTCTTAGTACGTCCCCTGGCGGGTACTTTGGTGAAGACCACTATACCTATTCGCAAATCAGCGCACCCTCCCCGTGAACCTTAGAGGTATCGGCCTGCAGATGTTAAACTCCTCGCAGCCGTCACACTGCTCCCGGTAGGGACTGGGCAAAGCCTTAAAGGTATGATCCCGGAAGCCGTACCGGCGGTAGAAGCCGGCCGCCCCTCCCCGGGAAACCACTGTGATGCTGTAGGTGTCTCCCACCGGAGGAGCCGCAGAGGCTAGAGAACGGCAGTAGGCCCAAGGCCGCTTAAGAAGCTCTTCGATGAACCTCCCTCCTAAGCCGCGCCCCCTTCCTTGGGGTCCTACGACCAGGGTTTCCAAATGGAAAGCGTCAGGGGCGGTTCGCACCAATTTGGCACACCCCAAAAGGCGCGAGGACTCCCTGACGATCACATATTCTTCTGTGGAACCCCACAAACCCATGCCCGCGCCCGCCAGCAGTTCCTCAACTTCGGCCGTCTCTTCGGGTTTAGCAAATTCTATTACCATCAGCCCCGATATGCCTTTTGCGACCAAGGCTTCCGAATTCACCTCGCTCTAAAACCGCCTGCGCCGGCCCCCGGATATTCCTAAGCAGCCCGACAGACCACCTGGTCCTCGCGCCCGGAAACCTGCCCCGGCCCTGAACTTCGACCACCCTATAAATTCAAGGTCTGCGACTGCCGCGCCCAGGCCTCTTCCAGTCTAGCGGCCCAGGAAGCCAGTTCTTCCTCCTCCGGGTATTCATGCCGGTTCCCCGGCAGAGCCAGGGACAAACCCGCCGCCACCACTACATGGCGCAGCCCCAGCACACCCACGAGGAAGAAGGCCCACGCCCATCCGGCCGCGGGGGTTACGAGGAGGATCCACGGGATAACGTGTCCCAGGAAAATTAGGCCGCCCCAGAACCATGCCTTCAGCGGGCCGCGGACCAGCATTTCTGCACTTTCCCTGGCCTCCCGAACGCCGCTCCTCAGCATTCCCAGCACGTAGCCGGCCGCAAAGATCAACTGCAAAACGCTCAAGAATAACCCCCATGCCTGGAGGGCGGAGAGCAAGGCAGCATAAGGGCCGTCCAGGGCGGCAACCACCAGACCGCCAACGGCCACGCCGCCTACGGCAGAACTCACCACCCATAGAGGGACCAACCCGGCCGGCTGCCAGAAGGGCCTGCCCCTAGCCTCTCCCAGTTCCAACCCGGGATAAACCACCAGGACCACGGCGGCGATGCATCCGCCTGCACCGGCCACCATCCGGAGCCCTCCCCACCCGGGGAACACCAGGCCGGCGAGGAAATAGGCAAAGGAAAACAGAAGAAAAGCTCCCAGGGCCCATGCGCCTAGGGACATGACCGAACGCGGCCGCAGGAAAACCATAGGAAACCGCATTTTTTGGCCCAGTTCGGCCAGCAAGAGCATCCCGCCCGTTCCGGCCAGCACCAGCCCGCAGAGGCCGAGCCATTCCGGTGGCCTTCCATCCTCCGGGAAGGCCCACCACCAATCTAAGATTAAGCCTGTTATCAGACAACCGGCGCCCACGGAAGCCAAAAAGAAGTACCCGACGGCCAAAGAACCCCATATCCTTTGACGCCTTTCCATGACCTATGAACCCCCTACGGGACTATATAATAGACCGAAGGCTTCGTACCCAGGTGAGGAAAAAGGGGTTGGGCGTTTTCCCTGCGTATCAACTGCACCACCTCACCCTCGGGGTCATCAAGATCCCCCACATGCCTGGCCTTTAGCTGGCAGGTTTCGACGCACCGGGGAAGTTGCCCGTTGTTGAGCCGTTCAATACACAGAGTGCACTTGCGCACTACGCCCCTCTTATGGTCAAATCTCCTGGCCTCATAGGGGCACACGAGAACGCAGAATTTGCAGCCTATACATCGAGTCTCATCGACCACCACAATGCCGTTGTCTTCCCTTCTGCTGGCGCCCGTCGGGCACCCCTCAACACAGGGGGCTTCCTGACAGTGCATGCAGGCAGCGGTGAAATTGTAATAGGTGAGGTAGGGGAAGTGCCCCTCCGGCCCCACCTTAAATACCTTGTTCCATCTCTCCTGCAGCTCCAGCCCGTTCTCTATCTGGCACGCCACGGTGCAGGCGTGGCAGCCGACGCACCGGCGAAGGTCAATCACCATACCCCACTGCAACTTCATCACCCCTCTACCCGGTACACCCGGCAGGGTATAGACCGGGTGCACCAGCTCCCGCATAACGGGTCGCAGGTGTCCGGTTCGTCGTCTACGCATACGTTAATGTTGGACTCCCAAACCCCGTAGAGGACCGGCTCCCGTGGGTCCTTTTCCGGGTACCACCATCCCCGCTCGGCCTGGATAACACCGGAGGGTACCTGGGTGGTGAGCCAGGCCTTCTGTTTCACCCGACCCCTGGCGGTTTCGATCCATACCCACTCCCCCTCTCTTATACCCAATTCTTTGGCCGTCTCCGGATTAATAGATACCTTCGGCTCGGTATGCAGCAAACGGAGTCTGGTAATCTGACGGTGCTCGGAGTGAAAGTAGGGCATAAATCCACCGCCGGCCACCAGTATCAGGGGGTACTCCGAGGCGTTCGTGGAAGGAGGCAAGGGTTCTACGTAATGGGGCAGGGGGTCGTATCCCAGCTTCTCTAATATGGAGCTCTTAAGCTCTACCTTGCCTGAAGGCGTGGCAAAACCCTGATTGAGATACTTGTAGTACTCCCGGGGGGCAAAGTCGAATCTTATCTGGTGGACGAAGTCTTCATAGGAAGTAAGCTCGTAACCCAGGGGCTCCAGCCGGTGAAGGGCTGCTTCCTCCAGGCTTTCCCACGGCCAGTATTCCCCCTGGCCCAACTTAAGGGCCAAAGCCCGCCAGAATTCATAGTCCGTCTTACGTTCAAAAAGGGGAGCCGTGGAACGCTCGGAAGCGATGATCCAATCGGACACTCCGTAGGTGCTGGTGAGCACCGGCCTCTCCAGCCAGGACGCCGCAGGCAGCACATAGTCAGCCAGCATGGCCGTGGGCGTTACCCAGTAGTCCATTACCACCAAAAGCTCGAGCTCCATTAAGGCCTCATACACAAGCCGGCTGTTGCCGTAGGAAGTCAGGGGGTTGTCGGCCAGGACTATAAGCCCCTTAACGGCGTAAGGCTGCCCGTACCTGATGGCCCGCCATAGGGTAGGGGGATGGGCTTCGCAGAACCACTCGGCCGGTATGCCCTTGCCCCAGACCCTCACCAGGTTTTCCTGGAGCAGGCGGTAACCCGGCCAGGAGTTGAGCTTGAAGCGGTCGCTGCCCAGCTGCTTGGCCCTCTGCTCTTCACTTAGGAGTTCGTTCAGCTCCATTTCCACATCTGTTATGAGAGTTGGATGGGGACCGGGCATCACATCCCCGCCCGGTACATCCAGGTTGCCGCAGATGGCCCGCAGGGTTGCCCGGGCCTGGGCTCCTGCGCTGGTGGCCCGGCCAAGCTGGTCCGTAGCCACGCCCCATTGGATGCAGGCAGGCTTGAGGGTCGCGTACATGCGGGCTGCCAGGACGATCTTGTCCGCCGGGACACCCGTCTTTTCCTCGGCCCACTCCGGGGTGTACTCCTGGACGCGTTTCCGCAGCTCCTCAAAGCCCACCGTCCAGTTCTCAACGAAATCGTGGTCGTAGAGCTCCTCGTTTATTATGACGTTCAGGAAGCCCAAAGCCAGGGCCACGTCCGTTCCCGGACGGATGGGCAACCACAAGTCCGCCTTGGCGGCCGTCTCACTCAAGCGGGGATCCACCACGATTATTTTCGTGCCGTTACTCTGCCTCGCTTCCAGCAGGGCGCGCATCTCCGGAAGATAGGAGGCGGCAGGATTATGGCCCCAAACGATCACGCACCGGCTGCCCATGACCTCGGAATCAAAGGCGCTCCAGCCGTACATGGCGGTTTCCACCAGAAAGTTGGGTATCCAGCACACCGGAGCGGTATGGGTAACGTTGGGGCTGCCGAACAGGTTGAAAAACCTCCGCCGCGCCCAGTCGTCGGTCCGGTTCGTGCCGCCCGCGGAGGCGACACTTTCCGGGCCGTATTTCTGCCTCAATTCCTGGAGCTTGGCCGCTATCTCGGTAATGGCCTGTTCCCAGCTTATCCTCTGCCAACGACCTTCCCCGCGGGCCCCGACCCTCTTAAGGGGATAGTTCAGCCTGTTGGGGTGATAGAGGTGATCCAGAGCCGATGCCCCACGGGGGCACTGGGCTCCCTGGTTGAAGGGATGCTCGGGATCGCCGTAGACCGCCACCGGCCGGCCGTCTACCACCTTTACCAGCATCCCGCAGTTCATGTGGCAGAAAAAACAAGCTGCCTTTTTGAGTTCCTCCATCGGTCCTACCTCTCCTGAAGACTATTTTTTTATTATCGCTTTCCTGGGAAGTTCGGAACCCTTGGCAACGCCTTCTCTAGACTCCTGTGGTCCCTTTTCCCGTCCCCCCAGCTAGGTTGGATACCTTATCCGGGTTTTCCGGTCTCCGCGGGCCGTACATAACTCCCATATGCTTCCTTCCCCTACTTCAGAATCACAAACCAAGCTCTCCACCTCACCGGTCCTTGATTTCTATGCAAGAAACATGCCATCCCGCACCTTATATAGGATCAAAGCCTTGAGATAAAAGAAAGAGCGCTGATCCCCTTGCCAGGGGCTACCTTGTTGTTTAAAGACTTTTCCCAAAACGAGAGAGGACTCTCTCTTTTAGAGCCACAAGATCCCGGGAGTTAGGCAGGGTGAGGTTCGTTGGGGGACCCTCATCTGCTGCTCTATTCCCCTTTGGCCCGGGTGCGCACCAGCAAAGCAGCTATCAGAGCCACAATACTGCCGATTACCATAGGATAGGTTCCGTCCGCCCAGCTCCCACCTGCGACTGCCCGACCAATTACAGGAGGGCCCAGAAGCATGCCACCATTCTGTCCCAAGGCCAGGGTAGCCAGAGCCACCCCGGCCAGGCGCGGATCCGGAACCGTCTCCGGTGCCAAAGTATAAATTGTGGTAGGAATAAAACTGATGGTCAAACCCAGGGCAACAAAGTACAGAACTATGGTCAAAACATTGCTCCCCAATTTGAAGGCTCCAAGGAGCAGGATAGCGGCTATCACGAAGGCTGTGGCCAATACACCCTTACGATTTCCCGTATGGTCCAATACCCAACCGGCTACTATACCGCCAGGTATACATACTAATGTTGTTAAGCTGACATAAAAACTGGCCGCCGTCGGGTCTATGTTATGCACCTGGTTTCAAAACAAAGGAGCCCACGTAGCGTAACCTATGAAACTAAAGTTGAACCCGGTAAAGGAGAAGGCCAGTAACCAGCTGCTGGCGCTTCTTAAGCCTAAACCTAAGGATAGCCCTAGGTTATCCTGGGCCACGTCTACGCTCTCTGCTCTATCCGGCAGAGTTACTACAGCACCGTACATTATGAATGCCAGCAGGGCAAAGGCGGCTCCAAACCACCAGATGCTCGCCCAACCCCAAAGCTTCTCCATGGGATTGGCCACGTTATACATAAGGAAAGTTCCCACGGGCATCCATGTGGACCAGATTCCCATGGGCAATCCCCGTTCCTGAGGTTCAAACCACACGCCGATTACTGCCGGAGCCGCCACCGCAATTAAGGCCAGGCTTATGCCTTCGATGGCCCTGCCCACCAGCATGGCCTCCGGTCCCTGGGCCAAGGCCCCCATGATCGAACCTAAGATGCAACAGCCAAGACCTATTAGTCCGCTTACTTTGGGGCCCCACCGAGCAAGAAGCAACGCCGCCGGAAAGGCTAGGATAACCCCGGCGACCGAAAAAACCGACATTAGCCATCCGGCCGTGGCCATGTTTACGTTAAGACTCTCCATGAGGATTCCCATCACCGGCGGGACTTTAACCTGGTTCATAGCCACGGCCACGCCTCCCAGATAGGCCGCCCACATAACCGCCCAGGCTTTCCTCTTCACCCCAAGACCTCCTCTCATGCGGCTATATCTCTCCGAGTTCCTGAGAATATATATGCTGTACCCGGGACAGAGCAACCCCATCTTTTAGCAGGTTCCTTGCTTCTTATAAATACCAGGAGTTTCAAGAATGGCCCCTAGTAAGCCTGGGGGTACCAGTGGCCCTTTAATAAGGGCTTACCCTGGTACCCCCAGGCGTTCCCGCTCGCGGGGCGAAGAGACCCGTTAAAGGTGATTAAGGGTCAGAGGCATCACCCTTGCGCCCGCTCCAGGCCGATACTGCCGACGTTAAGGCTCCTATCAACTTTTAGCTGCTGCACCATGTAGGGGCGGTAGCCGTTCTTCTCAACCTTAAGGGTATAACTGCCGGGTCCTAAGCGCCTGAACCAGAAGTCCCCGAAATCGTCCGTGGTCTCCGTCCATGTACGGCCGGTTTCCTCATTTATGAGGGTTACCTGGGCTCCCTCGAGGACTTCATCGAGCACCGGATCATAAACATCTCCTGCTACAAAGAATTTGGGGAGGTTTAGATAGTATACCTTGGGTTTTAGCCCCATCTCGGGCTGTAAAACCTCAGCCTGGGCGATCAGACCTCTTAATTCTTCTTCTTCGCCAAACTTAATGGCTTCCACCCCGCAAGCGTCTACGCAGCGGGGTACTTCGCCTGCATCTATCAGGTGGGCACATCCCGTGCATTTCTGCGGGAGGTTTAATTCCCCATTCCAGTAAATAGCGCCGTAGGGGCAGGACGCCACCAGATCCTTACGCCCTTTAGCCTTTTCTGGATCGATAATAACCAGGCCGTCCCTTCTCTTGTATACCGCCCCGTCCCCGGCCGCCTTAATACAAGGAGCGTTGTCGCAATGCATGCAGGGCGTCGGGCGATATTCAATCTTGACTTTGGGAACGCTGCCGTGCTCCGTCTCCTTTATCTTCATCCAAAAATGGCCCGTATCCGGCTGGGGTTTGGCATAGGGCGACCAATCGTTGCCGACATGTTCGTCCTTGCAGACCAACTGGCAACTGTAGCACCCGTTACACCTGGCCACATCGATCACAAATACCTTCATTCTGGATCACCCCTCAATCCATGCTTCCAGGCGAACTCCATAGTACGGATCGTAGGGCCGGTTGAAGGCGTCCGGATACTGCTTCTTCAGCTCCTCGATGTCCACCTTTTCTACGCCTACAAGGTAACCGCTGGTAACTTCTCCGGCACAGTTTTTGGAGGTCGTGTTAGTAGGGCAAATCAAGTTATTAGCGCCACCGCGGTCACTTTCACCGGGTACTATCGGATCCAATCTCGCACCATGATCCTGATAAACTACCCCCGGCATTATGCGCTCGGTAACATATGCCCCGCCGAGCACCCAACCGCGATCGTTATATATCCTGACCACGTCTCCGCTCTTGATCCCCAACCTCTCCGCATCCACCGGATTGATCCACACAGGTTCGTATAAATATCCATCGGGCCCCTTAACCTTGCAGGTGGGAATCTCCCGCAGCCAGGGTACGTCATCCAGCTGGGCATGTACCCGCCACCGGGGATGGTTGGAAACTATAAGGAAAGGATACTTCTGGGCTCGGGGATGCAGCAGGCTTTCTTGATGGCTCTCCCCGTAAGGTATCCAATGGGGCACCGGCGGACGCTCCTTATCATCCGGGAAGTTCTCGGCCAGACCGGTGGCATAAAATTCGATCTTACCTGTGGGCGTGTCCAAGGGATTGTTTTCCGGGTCTGTGTAGAAGTCGCTAAAGCCGGGGGCATCCTTTTCCCAGTCCGGTGCCGTGGGCACTACAAAATATTCTTTCTGCCGGAACTCCTCATAGCTTATCATCTCACTTACCCCGGACTGCTCGAACCCGGCCCTGATCAAGTCCTCTACGCTCTTACCCCGGGTATATTCTTCATAGAGGCCGAGTTTTTTGGCCACTTCCGCCACTGCTTCGTAGTCGCTCTTGGATTCGCCAATGGGCTCGATACACTGACCCTCATAGAAAAGGAGATTGAAATTCCCGCTCAATATGTCTACCCCAATGTCGTCTTCTTCAAATTTCGTGTTAATAGGTAAAATGATGTCGGCAAACAGGCAGTCGTTCTCCAT
Organism: Thermanaeromonas sp. C210; assembly: GCF_013167955.1. Taxonomy (NCBI): domain Bacteria; kingdom Bacillati; phylum Bacillota; class Clostridia; order Neomoorellales; family Neomoorellaceae; genus Thermanaeromonas; species Thermanaeromonas sp. C210. The sequence goes on along the minus strand of NZ_BLWF01000003.1, from coordinate 335,932 downwards.
CCATGGATGCTGGACCACTACGCATTCTATCTTGGGACTGCGGAGGGCCTCTATCCACATATTACCGCCGTTCCAGCAGGTAGACCAGCACGGGCTATCGCTCCAAATCATATGAATCTCCGAACAACCGTCGGCGGGATACTTGTACTGCACAAACTGGGTCTCCCGGGGCCACCCGGCATAGGTTATACCGTACCAGGTAATGGGTTCGTCGCTCAGGATGGCCTTGGGTATAAGGGTCTTGGGAATGAACTGCTGGGGAACCGGATACTCAAAACCTTGGTAGGCGCCCTCAACAGTAGGTATAACTGAACTGCGAGGCATGGGGTTCTGCTCGTGCATGCTAAACAACTGCCACTCAATGAATTTAAGCTGGCCCCGACCAGGCTTGCCCAGCCCCTGCATGGCCAGGAGGAGTATTTCCAGGCGCCCCGGCTCCGTCGCGTAGCAGGACCTAATATAAGATCCGCCATTGCAATGACCGATGCTCGTGGCTTCCCGGGCCCACTTTCTGGCCAAAGCCTTGATGACCCTGGCCGGTACGCCGCAAATCTCTTCTGCCCACTTAGGAGTCTTCGGGATGCCGTCTTCTTCGCCGAGGACGTATTTCTTAAACTCGTCAAAGCCGTAAGTATGGGTAGCCACATACTCCTTGTCGTAGGTATCCTCGGTAATCCAGGTATAGGCAATGGCCAGTTGCAGTGCCGCATCTGTATTGGGCCGCACCGGTATCCACTTATCTGCGTGTACCGCCGCGCCGTAGTTAAGGTCGGGACAGATATATATTGATTTAATCCCCAGCTCTCTAAACCAGAAACATAGGCGGCTGGCCTGCTGTCCGCCCCAACCCCAGGGAGTGGTTTCCGGGTCACAACCCCAGAAAAGCATCATCTGGGTGTTTTCCGAAATATCCTTTACTAAGTTGGTCTGTTTCCCCTGGCCGACGGGATCCTGCCCCCAGACGTGCTTGGCCCCCCAGTACCAGCCTTCCCAGCTATCCGGTTGGCGCGCCTGGATGGTGTAACCTCCCAGCAGTTCCATCAAGCGTATTTGGCAACCGTGAGGACCGTGAATCGCCTTGGTCTCTCCGTGGCCATCACCCTGTACCAGAACCGCAGTCGGACCGTACTTGTCGCATACGCGTTTTAGCTCCTTGGCTATCAGTTCGGCAGCCTCATCCCAGGTGATGCGCACGAACTTGCTCTTCCCCCGGTTCTGGGGATTGCGCTCGCCGTCAGGGTCCCAGTCCACCCTCTTTAAGGGATAAGGAATACGATTAGGCGAATAGGCCCGTTTTTTGTACACATAGTTAAAAGGCGACAAGAGGGACTTCATGGTCGGTTCAAGGGTCTTCCCGCGGGCCTGTATTTTCCAGGGGTTCATGTGTTCGGGCTTATATTTTTTATCGTACCGCAGCGGGCGGATGCGAAGGATTTTGCCGTCCTTTACGTCTACTTCTGCCGCATTGGCACCGACCCCAAAGGCACAAAGGCCAAGTCCCTTAATATAGGTTCGGACGCCTCCTTTAGCATTCAAGCCCTTTTCAGACATGGTATCCCCCCTAGATTACCATCCTGCGTAACTTGACTTGGTTTACGGCAGGCGTCCCGCCGTGTTTTCCCTCTCCCCCTTCTCTTTAATCCTTAGGGGGTGGTGCACGCACCCCTTGGGACCAGCCCCGGAGCACGAGCATTAACCCCCGGTGCATTACCCGCAGCCAATCCAAGCACTCCCTTTACTCCTGTCAACCCTAAGGCGGTTGCTCTAAGGGACGAACAGCACCATTTTCTTGCCCTTGGCCGCCATTTTGGCCGCCAGCTCTTCCACCGGCCCGTACTCCATGGCCTTGCCCAGGCAGTGATGGACACAGGCCGGCTGCTTCCCTTGGGCTACTCGCTCCTCGCAAAGATCGCAGAATTCGGTGGGAATGGGTACATAGTCCAATTCCCACCTATCGGGAGATATCTGCATGGGGCCCACTTCGGAAAGCTTGATCCCCCATTTTCCGACGGGAAGATTTCTCTCCTTTTTGCAGGCCACTTCACAGCTATGGCAGCCGGTACAGTACTCGTAATCGATCAATAGACCGTTGCGCAACATCTCCATCCCCTCCCATCTCTGTTCTTAAGGACCCTTCTCGCCCAGTACATCCTCTCCCCATCCCCCGGCCCTCCCCTCGCCAGAAGACCTCTTCGGGGCCGGGACCGTGCTAGGCCAGCCGTGTCCCGCCCTACTCGGCTTTGTACACTTTACATATGATACACTTAAAGGGAGCACCGAAGCCCAGCCTGCCGATGTGCTTGTGCGGCACCAGCAGGTTAACGTTGGCCTCCCACACACCGAATAGGCCGGGTTCGTCGGCGGCCTTCTCCGGGAACCACCAGCCGTGCTGGGCATGGATCACCTTGGGGTGAATTCCCACCGTCAGTTTAGCCTTTTGTTTGCACCTGCCGTACATGTTCTCAATGTAAACCCAATCCCCGTCCTTGATGCCCAGTTCGGCTGCGGTTTCCGGGTGGATCTCCACAATGGGATCGGGGTGTATTTCGCGTATGGTCCGGATCTGCCGGTGCTCCGAGTGGAACATGCCCCACAGCCTGGCGCCGGTGGTGAGTATGAAGGGATATTCGCGCGCCAGTTCGGGAGTGCTGTAGGGGCTGTAGGGCGGCTCTTCATAGTAGGGTAAGGGATCGTCGCCCCACGCTTCAAACAGGACCGAATACAGTTCGATCTTACCCGAGGGAGTTAAAAAGCCGGGTTCGTTATCGGGCCGGAGCTTTCCTGTTTCGTACTTCCGGTATTCGTAGGGCGGGTGAACGACTACCCGCTCCTTCAGCTCGTCGAAGGTTATGCCCAGCTCGGGTTTGAGCTGATCAGTAAAGAATTCCTTAACATCGTTCCAGGGCCACGCCTTCGGATTAAGGCGTTTGCCGAGCTCAAGGCAGATCTCGATATCCGATTTACATTCTCCGACCTGCAGGGCCTTGTTTATGGCCCCCACGAATATGGCATTGCGTCCGAAGTGGGTAACTACTATACCGTCGTGCTCGGCAAAGGTAGAGAGGGGCAGGAATATGTCGGCGAAGGCCATGGCCGTAGGGGTCATAAAGGTATCAGTGGCTACGGCGAACTCCATATTCTTGAGGGCCCGGTACCACCTGTCCGGCGCAGCGGTGTTGGTAGGTGATATGAGGTTAGTGCTGTTGAACCAGGCCATTTTCAGGGGATACGGTTTGCCGGTCTCCAGGGCATCGAGGGTTATATCGGGATGGGTCGTGGCCAAGGCATTGGCCAGGGCCGGGTATTCCTCCGCCCCCAACCTCTTGTTCCACAGCTCGTCCGAGAGCTCCATCCTGGTTTCTATACGCCATTTGCCCAGCAGTACAGCCGGCGGTCCCACGGTAATCCCGCCCGGCACGTCGATATTGCCGGTTATGGCCGCCAGGGCCAGGATGGCGTGACCGATCTGGACGCCGTTGGGATTCTCGTCCACCGCCAGGCCCCAGGTAATACTGGCCGGCTTGCTCCGGGCGAAAAATCTCGCGGCCTCGACAATTTTCTCCTTCGGTACCCAGGTTATTTCCGCCACCTTCTCGGGCGGGTAGTCCTGGACCCGCTGCTTGAGATCTTCAAATCCTGAGCACCATTTCTCCACAAAGTCCCCGTCGTAGAGCCCTTCGTTGATTATTACATGGAGCATACCCAGGGCAAGGGCAGCGTCCGTACCGGGTCTGAGCTGGAGCCAGTATTCGGCCCGGGAGGCCAGCCAGGTCAGCCTGGGGTCCACCACGATAATCTTGGTGCCCCGCTTCATCATGTCCACGATGGCATGGCCGTACAGGCCATCGGGGTTGGATTTAATGGGATCCTTGCCCCAAATGATTATGCACTCCGGAAGTTTCCAGCCTGGGTGGTCATAGCGGTCGGGATAGTACCCCGCGAAGTCGATCTCCGGATAACCGGTTCCCAGGACGTACTGGGTGATGGCGCACCGCGGTCCGTAGCAGGACCAACCGCTCAGAGAATAGCACACGTTGGGGGTGCCCAGGACGGCAAAGCCCAGGGGATAGTAGTACAGGCAGGCCTGCCTCCCCGTCCCGCCGTATACCACTATGGACTCCGGTCCGTACTTTTCCTTTATCTCGTTAACTTTATCGACTATGATGTCCCAAGCTTCATCCCAGGAAATACGTTTCCACTTATTTTCTCCCCGCTCACCTACTCTTTTCATGGGGTAGATAATCCTCTGGGGATGGTGCACGTATTCAGGAAGGGAGAGGCACCTGATGCAAAGTCTGCCCTGGCTTATGGGATGCTCCGGGTCCCCCTCCACTTTAACCAGCCGGTTGTCCTTTACATACAGACGGAGCCCGCAGCCCACGGGGTGACAACCGGGAGGCGACCATGCGCAGGTCCTCACGACGGTGCAGCCATCCTCTTCCCAAGTCCAGTCCTTCTTGCAGGTACTCATGTTAACTTCCCCCTCTTTCTGCAAAATTTCTTCCGCCGGCCTCCTTACTGTCCAACAATAACACCGGATAAGCCTTCCGCAGCGGGGCCGAGGAAAGATCTGCTCCCCGGTTATTGGGCGTCCCCATGCCACACTCCCTATGCCCCGGCCTCCGGGCAAAGGGCCCCTGGGAGCTAGAGGGCCAGTGTTCCCTTCCTGAAGGGCCTTCCCCTCCCCCTCTCACTGTTTTTTGCCCGCTTCGCCCAGGTCGGCCTTACAGTGGGGACATTTAGGCTGTTTAACTCCTTGAAAAATGGTTATCTGTTTTCCACAATTAGGACACTGTATCTTTCTGGATATGGCAGTAGGTCGGAAGCACATCAGCTTTTACCTCCTCGGCGGTAAAATAAGGCGTCACCCATGGGTTACGTGGGGTAGCCGGTGGGGTTCCACCGCTGTTATTGTACCCTGACCGTTCTAACCCGGTCTCTCCTTTACCCCGATCCCTGATCCCTTCGCCGCCAAAGGACCGCAGGTTACCCCGAAGATTACTCTTTGACCTTAGGCCCCTGTCCATCCGGCACCCGTCGTCAGCTTCATGTGAACACTTTAGCAAGATTCGTGCCAAAACTTCCGGGACGAAATACGCGGATCCGGCCCGGCCGGAAATCGCGCCGGTACCCGGCCCTTCCTAAGGGCTCTTCATTTTTGCCTGATCTGAGGGATTTTCCAAATTAGAGAATCCTGTTTCAAAAAGGTAAGGCCCTGGAGAAGTCTTCCGGGCCGCCTTGCCGGTGGGAAGTTTTCCACCGGCCCCGGAGGGGTAAAAGGCTGGGCCAAAGGTGTCCCTACACAAAAGAAAACCGGCCATAAAAACCGGTTTCCTGGATTTGACTCTATAATGTTGCGGGTGGCCAGATCTAGATGATGATACAGATCAGGCCGCCGCCACCCTCGTTGACGATCCGCTCTACCGTTTCCTGAAGTTTCAGCTGGGCGTTTTCCGGCATGCGATAAAGTTTGCTCTGGATGCCCTCCCTCACTAGTTCGCTCAAGGACTTACCGAAAATGTTGGTCTGCCACAGGCTCTGAGGATTTTCTTCAAATTCCTCCATGATGTACTTTACTAGGTCCTCGCACTGTTTCTCCGTACCGATGAGCGGGGTGACCTCCGTGGTAATGTTGGCGCGGATAAAATGGTACGAAGGGGCCGTGGCCTTCAGCTTGACCCCAAAACGCCCCCCTTGCTTGATGAGTTCGGGTTCCGCCAGCTCCATTTCATCCTCCGTCGGGGTAACCATGCCGTACCCCGTGTTGCGGACTTCCTGGATGCCGTAGGCGAATTTGTCCCACTCCCGTTTAATACCGGCCAGGTCCCGCAGCCACCGCAAAAGCTCTCTGTCGTTATTGATATCCAGACCCGTAACCTCCTTGATGACCTGGTGGAAGAGTCCCTCCCTTATAGACATGTCTATATGAGCCGTACCGGTTCCCAAATCCATATCCCGCAGGGTTACACGGGAAGCGTGGCTGAAGCCCATAAGCTGTTGTACGGCATCTTCTATATCCCGCAGGCGCTTTACTTTGCCGACGGCATCGCGGACCGCCTCTTCCAACTGCTGGCGCAGCCAGTGGCTGCCGTCCAATTCCTCGATCCAGGGGGGCACATTGACGTTGACTTCGGCCACCGGAAACTCGTACAGGGCTTCTTCCAGGATATTCAACAGGTCTTCTTCCTCCAGGTGGAGGCAATCCACCGGCAAAACGGGGACGTTATACTCTGCTTCAAGCTGGCCGGCCAGGCTGATAGTCTCTTCATCTAAAGGATGGACGGAATTGAGCAGGACCACAAAGGGCTTACCCATCTCCTTGAGCTCCCACACCACCCGCTCTTCTGCATCTACATAGTTCTCCCGCGGTATCTGGGTAATGCTGCCGTCGGTAGTTACCACAATACCTATGGTGGCGTGATCGGCAATGACCTTGCGCGTCCCGATTTCAGCCGCTTCCTGAAAGGGTATCTCATGCTCGAACCAGGGTGTACGCACCATGCGCGGCCCCTGGGCTCCTTCGTATCCCTGGGCTCCTTCCACCGTATAGCCGACACAGTCCACCAGCCGCACCCGCATTTTGAGCCCTTCACGTACGGTAATTTCCACTGCTTCCTGGGGGATGAATTTGGGTTCGGTGGTCATGATCATGCGCCCGGCGCCGCTCTGTGGCAGTTCGTCCTTGGCCCGGTCTCGTTCGTTGGGATTTTTAATGTGGGGCAAAACCATTTTGTCCATAAACTTTGTTATAAAAGTCGATTTGCCCGTACGCACCGGTCCCACGACCCCTAGATAAATCTCGCCGCCGGTGCGTTCAGCTATATCGCGAAAGATATCCCTGTTCTCCACCCTTCTCCCTCCCCAAGCCTGGAATTTCTACCGCCCCTCCTGGCATGTATTAACAATACATATATATGCCCAAGCTTGAGGATTATTACCTGTGGGGTGGTTCTTAATCACTCCATCCTGCGCCCAAAAAGTTGGTCTCCATGGTGGGCTTCCGCTCCATAAGGGCTCCCACACATTCACGGGCCGGCTTCCGATGGTAAAGGACCTGGTACACCTCCTCGGTGACGGGCATCGGCACCCCCAACTGGCGGGCCAGCCGCCTGGCGGCTGCCGTGGTCCGCACTCCCTCTACCACCATACCCACCTGGGCCAAAACCTCATCCAGGGGCAGCCCCCGCCCCAGGCCAATGCCGGCCTGGCGGTTCCGGCTGTACATACTGGAACACGTTACAATGAGGTCGCCCACTCCGGCCAGCCCTGCAAAGGTCAGGGGGCTGGCCCCCATGGCCACCCCCAGCCTGGCTATTTCGGCCAAGCCCCGGGTCATGAGGGCGGCTCTGGCATTATCTCCCAACCCCAGTCCATCGGACATGCCCGTGGCCAGGGCGATGATATTTTTCAAGGCTCCGCCCAGTTCGACCCCTACCAGGTCCGGATTGGTGTACACGCGAAAGGAAGGGCCCATAAAAATATTCTGGACGTATTCCGCAATTTTCCGGCGTTCAGAAGCCACCACTACGGTGGCAGGCAGGCCCCGGCCGACTTCTTCTGCATGGCTGGGGCCGGACAACACCGCCAATGTATGCAGACCTTCTTCCTTCAGTACCTGGGAAAGCCGGAGCCCGCTATCTAGTTCCAGCCCCTTAGCGGTATTCACTACCACAGTTTCGGGTTGGAGATAGGGTTTCACCAGGCGTGCCGTTTCCCGTACGGCCTGGGAGGGTACGCTGAAGACCACTACACCCGCCTCATGCAGAGCCCGGGCCAAATCGGTTTCTACCACCAAAGAGTCCGGCAGGATAACGCCGGGTAGGTAATTAGTATTTTCTTTCTTCTCCCGGATGGCGTGGGCTACCTCGGATCTGCGGGCCCAAAGGACCACGTGGTAACCCTTCCGGGCCAGCAACGCAGCGAGAGCAGTTCCCCAACTACCGGCTCCCAGCACCGTTAATTTAAGACCCATTTTAACTCCGCTCCCCTATTTTGGGTTCCCTGCCCGCCAGCAAGCGCTTGATGTTGGGCTTATGCCGATAAATAATAATGGCCGCGGCCACGAGGGTGAAGAGAAAGTAAGGCAGGGGGCCGTGAAGGAGCAACAAGAGCACCGGCGCCGAGGCGGCAGCCACCACAGAACTCAAAGATACATAGCGGGTGGCGAGGAGCACCAATAACCAAAGGAGGAAAGCCCAAAAGAGGGCCGCAGGAGCCAGGCCCAGAAATACCCCAGCGGCCGTGGCCACGCCGCGGCCACCATGGAAGGACAGAAAAACAGACCAGTTATGGCCGGCCATGGCCGCCAGCCCCGCCAACACGGCCAACCAGTCTCCGCCCACCGCTCGGCCTAAGAGAACCGGAATAGTGCCCTTCAACACGTCTACGGCCAACACCGCCAGGCCCGGTCCGGTACCCATGGTGCGAAAGGCATTGGTGGCGCCTATATTCCCGCTCCCCCGGCGGCGTATGTCAAAGCCCTTAAGGTATCTGGCCACCACATAGGCCGTTGGTACGGAACCCAGCAAGTAAGACACCAGCAAAACGAGTAACCACTTCATGCCTCCCTTCCTCCTTTGCGGGCGCGGAAGATTAGTTTAAGGGGGGTCCCTTGAAAGCCGAAGGTCCGGCGCAGCTGATTCTCCAAATAGCGGCGGTAAGAAAAATGGATGGCTTCCGGATCGCTGGCAAAAAAGACGAAGGTGGGCGGCTGCACGTCTACCTGCGTGGCGTAATAAATTTTGACTGGCCGGCCCTTAACGGTAGGCGGGGGCGTAAGCAGGACGCTTTCCCGGACAACTGCATTGAGAACTCCGGTGCTTATCCGGCGCCTGGCCTGCTCCACGGCCTCATCCACGGCCGGCAGGAGCTCCCTGACCCGCTGGCCGGTCAGGGCAGAGACGAACAGTACAGGAGCATAATCCATAAAGGATAATTCTTGCCGCAGAGCCCGTCGGTAGGCTTCCAAGGTCATACTGTCCTTGGCTACCAGGTCCCACTTGTTTACTACTATTATAGCCGCTTTACCCCTCCCATGACCGTAGCCGCCGATTCTTTTGTCCTGGGCCGTTGCTCCCTCTGTAGCATCCAGCACCAGCAAAACCACGTCCGCCCGGTCGATGGCCCGGAAGGCCCGCTGCACACTGTAAAGCTCGGTAGACTCTGCTATCCGGCTACGCCTCCGTATACCTGCCGTATCTATTAATACATACTCTTTTCCCGCCACCTCAAAATAAGTATCGACGGCATCCCTAGTGGTGCCGGGAGTAGCGCTGACAATCACCCGTTCCTGCCCCAAAAGCCGGTTAACCAGGGAAGACTTCCCTACATTGGGCCGCCCCACTATTGCCACCCTTGTACCTTGTCGCTCCTCTTCCCCGGCCTCCGGAGGTAACAGCTCCACCACTTTATCCAGAAGGTCTCCCACATTGAAACCGTGGGCCGCCGAAATGGGAAAGGGATCGCCCAGGCCCAGCCGGTAAAATTCCTGCAAAAGGTACGGGTCCCGGAAATCCTCTACCTTGTTGGCCACCAAAATAACAGGCCTTTCTGCGCGGCGCAGGATGTCGGCGATGATGAAATCATCCGACGTCAGTCCCTGCCGGGCATCGACCAGGAACAAGATCACGGCCGCCTCGGCCACGGCCTGCTCCGCCTGCCGCCTCACTTCGCCCTCCAGGCCCTCAGGATCATCCGTGATACCCCCGGTATCCACCACGGTGAACTCGTAGCCCCGCCAATCGGTGTCCCGGTATAAGCGGTCCCGGGTAACGCCGGGCACGTTTTCCACAATGGCTACCCGCCCGCCCACCAGGCGATTAAACAAAGTAGACTTACCTACATTGGGCCGCCCTACAATGGCCACCACTGGCTTTTTCACTGCTGTACCTCCCACAAGGTGATCTGCCTTCCAAGGCAACCTTTGCCACCTGAACGCGGACACCTTAACCCAGCAGGGCCCGGGCCAGGGCCGCACCGCTGGTGGGAATTACTTCTATCTCCCGGCCCAGCCGGACCCGGAGATCATCCACCGTCCAGTCGTCTAAAAAAACCTGGTGCCCTTTTCTTAGCATGACGTCCGGAAGGAGAATCCTTTCCTCCGGCGCCACCTTCCCTTCACTTAAACCGCGCACTAAGTCTTGTCCTGTCAGGAGCCCGGCCACCGTGACCTGGGAGCCAAAGAAGGAATTGGCTATGCCAACCACCCTGACCTCCAGGCCTCGGGCTCTAGCCTTAGCTGCCGTTATCAGTTCCTCCAAGACAGGAACCGCCAGCTCTCCCGTGGCAACTACCACCCGCCGCCCGGTCCCCTCCCGCCCGGGGGTTTTTAGGGGTTCATCCTTAACTTCCCGGTAAAATTCATCCATAAATATGCGAGTTAGACCTACCCCGTTCTCCTCCTGGGGAAAACCATCGTAAGCCGGGGCCTCGGGTAACGGCCAACCACTTAAGAGATAAAATTCGTCAGCTGCATAGACCAGCCCTCGCCCGAAACGGGAACGAAATTCCCTCTGCCATTCTTCTACCTGCCTTATTACCTCCCGGGCTTCCTCCGGGGTATAACGCCGGAGGGGATACAGTTTCTCCCGGTAGGCGGTCAAGCCTACCGGCACCACGGCTATGGATGCCAGGGCCGGGAAAAAAACGGCCAGATCGGATAAAGTCCTGTCCAGTTCCTTCCCATCGTTGACACCGGGGCAAAGGACGATCTGGGTGTGGAACTCTATGCCCCCTTTCTGCAGCCGAGCCAGCTGTTCGAGGATGAGCCCGGCCTCCCGATTGCCGAGCAACCCGGCCCGCAGGGCCGGGTTGGTAGTATGCACTGATATATAAAGGGGGCTCAGGCGCTGGCGGAAGATGCGCTCCCAATCCTTCTCCCGCAGATTGGTCAGAGTTATGAAGTTACCGTGCAAAAAGGAGAACCGGTAGTCATCGTCCTTGAAGTAAAGGCTGGAACGCAAACCCGGGGGCATTTGGTCCACAAAACAGAAGACGCATTTGTTGCTGCACCGCCGCATCCCATTAAAGGCAGCTTCGGCGAATTCCAGCCCCAGGTCCTCACCGTAATCCTTTTCGATCTCTAGAACCCACCGTTCTCCTCCAGCCTTAATAACTTCCACTACCAGGTTTTCATCGGCCGTTAAATACCTGTAGGCAATAATATCCTCCACTTCCTCGCTGTTAATGGAAACCAGAAGATCACCGGCCTCCAGCCCTATTTGGGCAGCTATACTGCCAGGAATTACCGCAGCGATTTTCGCTCCCCGCGTCTTCGGCAAAATTCCTTCGCTCCTTCGGTTTTTCGCCCCCATTATCCAATATTTTACCGGTAGCGTCAAGCTTTAAGAGAACTCAAGCTCTGGCCCTTCCCAACCCGCCCTTACAACCCCGGGGCGAAATCTCCCTTAATGGGGAAAGGGCGTCAAGCCTCAAGCCGGGCCCGGAGCAGGGGGTGGCCCGAGCCTTCAGGGGCAAGCGCCGCCCTTTTAACCCCGGCCATCACCCCTCACCTGGTAGACCCACCGGGAGAGCTCCCGGTAGCTCCTTCGCAGGCCCCAATAGACCAGGAGGGGAGCCTTAAGGCGGCAACCCAAAAAAACAAGGGGAGAAACCCTTTCCCCTGCATCCACGACCTTGACGGCTTCGCCGGGCAAACCCCATAAGGGGAGAAAGCTGGTTATGATTTGGCGGACCAGTTTACCATGAGGTCCAACAGCCGCAATATATATGCGGCGGCCGCAGGAATCTTGCCCCCTAAAAAAAAGCTTGCCCCTATCTATTTTTCGGTTAAGGTAGGGCAAGGTAAGGAACTCTTCCCACGGAGGGCATTCGTCCGGCGGCAATTGTTCTAAGTGCAGTGCCGCCGCCAGGGCGGCCGCTGCCCCGCTGAAGCAAGTATAGATGAAAATTACCGGTTTATTTCCCATAATAGGCGACATTCCTGCACAAAGGTTACCAGGCGTGTAAAAATGCGTCTTACCCCCCATATTACCAGGGGACGCCCGAGGAGGGTGATACCCAGCCTTCGGGACAGAAAACCGCCCACGGCCATAAGCCAGTTGACCAGGGGAGAAGTGTTCAGGAGGAGGACCTCTTCCCGCGGCAGATCCAATGCCTGCGTCAAACCGCCGATCAGGTTCTCAAAGGTTTCCCCCATCCCCCGCTTTCCTACTACGTAAACTTCGTTGTTGTACCGGTCCCTTCCCAGGAACAGAATCCAGCCCTCCATCCCCGGGGAGCGGCGATCAAAATAAGGTAGGGATCGTAGTTCATCCGGGGCGGGCAACCGGTGCGGGTCGATCCAGCCGAGGTGAAGGGCAGCCGCTACAACAGAAGAATGGGTTCCGCCAAAGCAGTGATAAATTATCTTCATCCCTGATACCCGGCGCCTTCAGTGCCGCACGATTACCAGCACGCCGTTTTCCAGGTCGTGGGCCATGGCATCCAGCACCCGGCTAAGGGTTAGCCCCAGTTTTTGCTGCTCGTTTTCGTCTTCGACGAAAAATATGGGGGCTCCCCCACCGGCCACCTTATCCCTGGCACCACGCGTGGCGATAACGGCTAGGATACTGCCCCGCATTTCCTCCAGCAGCAGCTTCTCCCCCCTTTAATCGGCAGCCGCCCTCCCCACCCGGCTTTTCAAGGGGCGGGTAACCGCGCTTTCCAGGACCGGTGTCATGCGCACGGCCTGCAACAGGCACTCCATATCAGGTTCGTTGGGCAAGATGTAAAGGACGAGTTCCCCGGTATCGATGTTCTTGCGTATAATAGGAGTCCACTCTTGTTCTCCGATATCCAGTTTGGTGCCTAAAAGGGTGGCCACTGTGTGGAGTATGGCCTGCCGCTGCCCGGCATCATGGAGGACGGCCCGCGCATCATCGTTTTTAGGTTTGATTACGGCGGCCAGACCCTCCCGCAAGATTTTCTCCCTGGATTTCTTTAATCCTACGTTCATAAGCACTACGCCGTTGACGGTGAGAAAGGGGCCACGGAAGGTTATTTCTGCCGGTTCCACTACAGCAATTTCCCCTAAGTATTGCCCCCTTTTAAAATGTCCGCTTATATACGTTAGGAGAACACCCAGGGCTATGCCTGCCGACCAGTGAAAGTAAAAAGCCGCCAAACTGGCGCCCAGGGAGGTGAACATCACCAAATAGTTCCGTGACTCAAAAACCCGGGCTATACCCTCGATGTAATCGCGACCCCGGGGTACCAGCTCCTTCTCTTCCAATTCCGCCAGGGACTGGCGTTCCAGGTTGCGTATTTCCCGGAACTGCTGAGCAACCAGGGCTAGGAAGGTGACTGCGGTATACTCCCGGGCCGCCAGAGCCGGAACCGCCACAGCTCCGATTAAGGAGGCTATGGCCGCCAGGGAAAGGTGGGTTACCACGCTATGGGGATAGCCTGGATAGCGCCGGTAGTCGCTCTGCAGAAGGTAAACCCGGCAGAGTAAGCCGGCGATCAGGCCGATGAGTAAGGTTTGCGTCAGAACATCCATAAATCAATCCTTCTGCCAGTCTTTCCTTGCGTCATTGGGTGGCAGTTTTTCGGCAGGCACGGTCTTCTTACCCAGGACGTTCCCTTCCTCTGGCCCCCTGCCCGGCCCACCCGTCCTGCCCCGCCTCTGGCCGAGGAGGTTCATCCATTCTACTGAAGTATATTGGCGCAACCTGGCCAGGGCCTTATCCCAACCACCGGAGCTTAATACCAGGAATGCCGCTCCGCCGATGAGAAAGGCCAAGATAACAAAGGCGACGCCCTTCCAGTCGCCGGCCGTACCGGGAGCGGCCGGCCCCGCCTGGGCCGTGATACCCAGCACTGTGGGTATAACTTCGGCCAGGAGGCCAGCCCCTCGCTGGGCCTCTTCCCGGCTATTGGTATGGGTACCCATCTCTAAGAGGACGGCCCGGGGTGAGAGATCCTGATTGTAGCTTCCTGCTCCGATGAATATTCCCCTTATGAGGCCCGGATATTTGGCATCGGCAGCGGCTTTAATTTTTTTAGCAAAATCCAGATTGGCATTCATGTTCTGGTTTTCCCGGCCCACTACCAGGCGGATTTTACTAATACTCTCACCGGCCACTACCTGCCGATAAAAATCGGGATCAGGCACCCCATCACGGTGGATGTCGAAAATGGCCGCGGGCCCCTTCTGCATGAGTTGAGCCGCTGTGCGGCGGGAGCGCTTATAGGAGTTGTTGTCGTGGGGCTCGTGGGCGGAAACATCGTGGTACACGTTTACGCCGAGGCTCCGCAATTTGCCGGCGAAAACCTCGCCTACCTTAAGGATCCCCCCCTGCCCGGGGATGCTCTCACTGCCATCGGTGGGTATATAGGATTCATCGCTATGGGTATGGTAAATGGCCACGAGATTCTTGGCTCCTCCGGCCTGGGCCGGGGTGGCTTCGCCAAAAGCCCTGGAGGAGGACTGCCACTCCACCACAACCTCTTCCCGGCCTACACGGGTACATATGGCTTTGTCCCCCTGTATCTCGGTTACCCGGTAGCGGTAGTTATCCTCGGCGATGAATTCGTCATCTTTATAAACCGGGCGGGCCATCTTATCCAGTACCCGCCCTTCCTCGTCCACCAAAGTTGTGTAGGTGCCGACAGTATGCTCCTTCAGATCGAGTTCGCCCAGACTGAAGGCCGGGAGCAGGTTTGCCCCCGTGTTCCATGCTCTATAAATTGCGACGGAGGCTAGGAGTGCGGCCAGCAGCAGACCCAAGTACACACTTCCGGCGATTCTTTTATTCACCTTCATCGCTCCTTCTCTCCTCCGGCAAGGCCTTCTTGACCGGTTTCAGACGCAGACCCTCGACAAGAGATTTGGGTTTTCCTTCCACCGCAGGTCCCCCCTGCAGGCGCTCTCGACTTTCTCCTATGAGTTCCGCCAAGAGGACGGCCACAATACCGGACAGCAGGCTCACATCGAGGACACCCGCACCGCCCACGGCCACCGTGCCCCTCACGCCCGACGCGGCCAACATGAAGTAATCGATAAGATCCAGCAGCAGAACCCCCAAAATAGCGGCTACGAAGGCCGCCCGCCGTGACCGGCCCACTAGATAGGCCGTAACGCCGGCCACCAGGGGGTAGTAGTACAACGGATCAAGAATGTTCATGGCAAAATCCCAGGGTTCTTTTCCCCGCATCAGCCAGCTGTTCAGGGCGAAGATTACTCCGGCTGTGACGGCCGCCGCCAGTAGAGCCCGACCCACTTCCTTTCGGGTACCACACCGGTACAACACGTAAACAGCCAGTCCCAGGGGAATCAGACCACCACCTACGTTAATGGAACTGACAATCCTTCCCCGGGAAAGTGGGAGGTTGATAAAACTGCCTATAATGATGGCGGCCAGCAGGGCCAGGGCAGCCTTATCGCTCAGGTAAAGGCGGTCCAGCACCCTCTGGGCCAGGCCAAAATAGATTAAGAGGAATAAGACGACCAGGACGATAACTCCCAAAGGATAACCGGCCATAAAAAATCTCCCCTTTTCAGCTTATAGGTTGCGCTGAAAAGGGGAGAAATATGCTGAGCCACGGGCCCCTTCCCTTAGCGTCGGGCGAAGGAGGTAGGATCAATGCCCCTGTTTAGCAGCCACTCATGGGCGCGGCCCGTGATGATTACCGGCTTCTTCTTGAGTTCCTTTATGTTACGGGCTCCGCACATCAGGCAGAAGTTTCGGAGGTCCTTCTTCCACCTCTCAATCTCCGCCACCAATCCTTCCTCGCCTTCATCTAAGCAGACCTTGAGAAAATGTCCCGCCACCCCCACCAGGCTTGCACCCAGGGCCAAGGCCTTAGCCGCCTCCAACGGACTCTCTATGCCGCCGGTGGCTACAATTTCCAGGGGAAGGCCTGAGGTTGCCACCTCCATCAAGCTTAAGGCTGTGGGCAGGCCCCACTTACAATAAGCATTATTATCCCTTCCGGCACGCCGGCTTTCGATGGCGGCAAAGTTAGTACCGCCGCCCCCACCAACATCGAGGCGTCGCACCCCACAGCCGTACAGGACCAAGGCGACTTCCCGGGAAAGGCCGTTGCCTACTTCCTTCACTATCACCGGCACCGGAAGGCCTGCTGCCACGTCGCGGATGCGATCCCGGTAGTGATGAAAGGTTCGGTCTCCCTCGGGCATTAAAAGTTCCTGGACCACATTAAGGTGGAGCTGCAACCCGTCGGCGGCAATCATTTCGACGGCCCTCGCCGCCTCGTCCACAGAGGCGCCGGCACTCACGTTGGCCAGGATAACCCCGCCCGGGTTCTCCCGCCGGACTATGGCAAAAGTTTCCCGGACCTCAGGAGCCTCCAGGGCAATGTGCTGAGAACCAACGGCCATGGCCACGCCCGTCCTGGCAGCCGCCCGGGCCAGGGAGCGGTTAATGTCCAGGCTGGCCGGCGTTCCTCCCGTCATGGCGTTAATAATAAAAGGGGCGGCCAGGGTCTTCCCCAGCCACCGGATGGATAAATCGATATCCTTCAAATCAAATTCCGGCAATGCCTGGTGCACCAGATAAACATCGTGGAACGCGTTGGACTGCGCGCCCCAACCTTCCTGGTAAAGTCGGAGGTGATCGAGTTTGCGCCGGAATCTCTCGCTATTGTGTTCCGAAGAGGTCACCAAACAAATCCCCCAGTTTTACACCTGTTTCGCCGCCGCCCTCTTCCTGGCGCTTCCCGGCAGGTTTGGGATTCTCCTGCCTCCTCTTTTCCCTCAGGGCCTGCCGCAAGCTGAGGCTCATGCGCTGGGCCTCTTGATCCACCTTGAGGACCTTCACGGGGATGGTTTGTCCTATCCTTACCACTTCTTCGGGCTTCTCCACATGGTAATCGGCCAGCTGGGAGATATGGACGAGACCTTCGATGCCCGGTTCTACTTCCACAAACACGCCGAAGGGCGCAAAACGTAACACTTTGCCCTCTACAATACTGCCCACCGGATAATGTTCTTCGGCAGTATCCCAAGGATTGGGTAGCAGCTGCTTGCGGCCGAGGGAAACTTTTCCCTCCTCGCGGTTGACTCCCAGCACCTTGACCTCTATCTCCTGTCCCTCAGTGAGGACATCCTGGGGGTGCTCCACCCGCCCCCACGACAGTTCGGAAACGTGGAGCAGGCCGTCCACCCCTCCCAGGTCCACAAAGGCTCCAAAGTTAGTCAACCGCCGCACGATCCCCTTCCTGATCTGTCCCGGCTCTAGGCTATCCCACGTGGCCTGGCGCTGTTTCTCATATTCCTCTTCCAGTATGGCCCTCTGGGACAAGACCAATTTATTCTTCGCCCGGTCGAGCTCGATCACCCGCAGGCGCAGCTTTTTGCCCAGATACGCATTCAAATCCTCCACATAACCGCGTTCCACCAAGGAAGCCGGCACAAAACCGCGGGCGCCCACATCCACCAGGAGCCCGCCCTTCACCACTCCGGTAACCTCGCCCTCGATTTCTTCCCCACTGGCAAAGGCGGTCTCCAGCCTGTCCCAAGCCGCACGGCGGTCTGCTCGTTTTTTCGAGAGCAGGGGGTTGCCCTCTTCGTTTTCGGGCCGCAACACCATAACCTGGATCTCCTGGCCCACAGACACCACCTCAGAGGGGTCGGTAAAGGGACGGTAAGACAGCTCGTTTAAGGGAATTACCCCCTCCGCCTTAGCCCCTACGTCTACCAAAACCTCGTTGTCCCGTACCTGGACCACCGTGCCGGTAACGATACTGCCGCGACGCAGCCTAGGCAGACTCTTTTCCACTTGGTCGGTATTCATTTCCTCCTCAGCGGTCGGCTCCTCAGAGGCCAAGGCTTCCTGCCCGTTTGCTTCCTCCTGGAGTTCCAGCACCTCGCCGCCTTCCGGGGCCTTTTCTTCTTCCATAACTTGGACCTGCTCTTTTTCCAGCATGTGCACAACCTCCTCAATAATCCACGCCGGAGTGGATGCTCCAGCGGTGACGCCCACCCGCCGGGCGTTATTAAACCACCGGAGGTCAATCTCTCCGGCCTGCTCCACATGGTAGGTGGGCGTCCCTGTCTGCCGGCAAAGTTCTGCGAGGCGGCGGGTGTTGGCGCTGTCCTTACCCCCTACTACTATCATTACATCTACCTGCCGAGCCACTTCCACGGCCGCCTCCTGCCGCCGGCGGGTGGCATCGCAAATAGTATTGTGCACGACCACCTCGCCGGAAATAGGGCGTAAAGCCGTTACCACCTCTTCCAAAGTGGCCCGCGACTGGGTAGTTTGGGCGAGCACCGCCCGCCGCGGATGCCAGGGTAAACCTGCAGCTTCCGCAGCCGAAGGAACCACCACCGCCTTGCCTTTTGCCCACTCTACCAGTCCTCTGACCTCGGCATGTTCCGGCTCGCCGACTATGATTACTTCAAAACCAGCAGCAGCAAGCTCCGCAGCCAATTGCTGGGCCCTCCGCACAAAAGGGCAGGTAGCGTCAATTATTTCCAGCCCCCGCTCGCCTGCTTCCTCCACAACCTGAGGCGGTACCCCGTGGGAGCGCAACAGAACCGTCCGCTCTGTTACTTCGTCCAGGGAGACGACCGGTCGCACGCCTTTAGCTGCCAGGTCTTCTACCACCTGCCGGTTGTGGATTAAGGGCCCCAGGGAAGCGAGTGGCTTCGGAGCTCTCTCCGCCATTTTTACGGCCCGCGCGACACCGGAACAGAACCCCGCATAGTCGGCGACGATCACATCCACCGGGTCATCTTCTCCCAAACAACGTTATTAAGAGTTCGCGAAAAATCGGCTAATTCCTGCTTATAGGACGAAAAACCTATAATTCCTCCAGCAATTTAGCCAGGGCCTCCCTGGCCATACTGGTCAATTCGTCCACCTCCTGAGGGCTGTAACGGCCGCTGTGCCGGGGAAACAGCGGCCTGCCGATGGCAACGCAAAAAGGGCGGAACCACCCCCGGCAAAAGATCCTATCGGTACCCTTGAGGGCCACCGGAACCAGGGGAGCACCGGTCTTCAGGGACAAGAGGGCCGCCCCGCCGTAGAAGCGGCCGAGCTCACCCGTCCGGACCCGCGTACCCTCGGGAAACATACCCACCACCTGATCTTGACGCAGTATATCCAAGCTGGCCTGGAGGGCCGCCCGATCCGATCTTCCCCGTTTGACGGGAAAGGCCCCTAAAGCCCGTAAGAGAGCCCCCAGTCCAGGTATTTTAAAGAGCTCTTCCTTGGCCATAAAACGCACCTGCCGCGGAACAGCCACCCCCACCGCTACCGGGTCCCACAGAGAGCGGTGGTTGGCGACGACTATGGCCGGCCCCTCTCGGGGAAATAGCTCCTGACCCCTCACCTGCCAGCGGCAGATGTAACGAAAAAAGAGGTAGCACACGAACTTGGCAAAACGGTAAAACAAGACGGGGTTATCTCCCTCCTTAGGAAGTTTGCCTAATTATACATAAAATATGTGTAGTTACTTCCTCCGGTGACAGGTTGGTAGTGTCGATCACCACGGCATCCGGTGCCGGCCTCAAGGGAGCCACAGAACGCTGGCTGTCCCGCCGGTCACGCTCCGCGATTTCTTCTCTCACCTGTTCCATGGTAACCCCCTGGCCCTGGTTTACCAGTTCTCTCCATCGGCGCCTGGCCCGCTCCTCCAGGGAAGCGGTTAAAAAGAACTTGTGGGGAGCCTCCGGCAGTACATAGGTACCGATATCTCTGCCGTCCATTACTACTCCGCCGCCGGCGGCCATTTTTCGCTGGTGTTTGACCAGTTCTCGCCGTACGCCGGGTATGGCAGCCACCCGCGACACCTTCTGAGAAACCTCGGGGCTGCGGATCTCCATCGTTACGTCGCGCCCGTCGCAGAAGACCGCCGTGACCCCCGAAGCAAGGGGTTTAAACTCAAGGGAAGTGCTCGCGGCCAGGGCGGATAACCCTTCCTCGTCGGCCAGGTTCAGACCCTGAGACAGGGCCTTCCATGTGAGGGCGCGGTACATAGCTCCTGTATCGATATATAAATAGCCCAGCTTTTCCGCCACCTGCCGGGCTACCGTACTTTTACCCGCTCCAGCGGGCCCATCTATAGCTACATTGTCCCTCACTTTAGCAGAGCCTCCAGATCCGACATAAAACCGGGGTAGGAAACGGCCATACATTCGGCACCACGAACAACTGTTTCGCCCTCGGCGATGAGACCTGCCACTACCAGGGCCATGGCCAAGCGGTGGTCGCCATGGCTGTCCACCACCGCCCCGTGCAGAGTGCCCCCCTCTAAAATCATCCCATCGGGCAAGGTTTCTATTCGAGCTCCCATTTTGCGCAGTTCCATGGCCAGGGTAGCGATGCGGTCGCTTTCCTTGACCTTTAACTCGGCCGCATCCTGGATCACCGTCTGGCCCTCGGCCACCGCAGCGGCCACGGCCAACACGGGTATCTCGTCTATTAAACGCGGGATAAGGGGGCCCCCGATTTTGGTTCCCCGCAGGTTACTGCTCCTGGCGCTTACCACCCCATAAGGCTCGCCTGCGCTCGTCCCTTCCGGGTAAACCCGGATCTCGGCTCCCATATCGGTAAGTACGGTGAGCAGTCCCGTCCGCGTGGTATTCAGGCCCACGTTGCGCACCACTATTTCCGCCCGGGGGTGCACACAAGCGGCCACTAAGAAGAAGGCCGCGGCCGAGAAATCTCCCGGAATCCTTATTTGAAAAGGGCGTAACCTCTGCCTTCCCCAAAGGCTAATTTTCCAATCTTCTTTTTTTATTCTCACTCCGCAGAATTCCAGCAAGCGCTCACTATGGTCCCGGGCAGGTACGGGCTCCCTCACTACCGTTTCCCCTTCGGCCGCAAGGCCGGCCAGCAAAATGGCCGATTTAACCTGGGCGCTGGCCACCGGCAGGCTGTAATCTATAGGCCGCAGGCCGCCCCCCTTTATGCTTAAAGGGGCCAGGTTGCCCCCCTCCCGTCCCCAAATCTGGGCTCCCATTTGCCTCAAGGGGTCGGCCACCCGGGCCATGGGCCTGCGCCGCAAGGACCTATCCCCTGTGAGGACTGAGTAAAAGGGTTGTCCCGCCAGGACCCCCATCAGGAGCCGCATGGTAGTACCCGAATTCCCGGCATCCAGCACATCTTCCGGTTCCCTTAAACCCTCCGGTCCCTGCCCCCGGATCTTAAGGGTGCCCTCACCGCACCTCTCTACTTCAACCCCCAGGCCTTCCAAGCAGCGTAGGGTGCTCCGGCAGTCGTCGGCTTCCAGAAAACCGGTTACTTCCGAAAGTCCGTCGGCCAGAGCGGCGAAAATGGCAGCCCGGTGGGAAATAGATTTGTCCCCCGGCGGAATAATTTCACCCTTTAAAGCCTGTGTGGGCCTCACCCTTAAGTCCAACCTTTTTTCCTCCCGACACCAAAGTTAGCAGGAAAGCCTCGGCCTGTCAAGGTTAGGTTTTGCCCGGCCGCACCGGCCCGTAGCCGGGCGTAATGCGGCTTTCCTCCCGCTATGGCCCTCGCGGACGAAACCCGTATCCAATCAGGTTTAGCGCCTAGCCATCCCGCCAGCGGGCGGTGACGCCGTGTCGGCGCAAAACGGCTAAGGCTTGCTCGGCGGCGGACGCATCGGTAAAGCCCAGACGTATGGTGCCCCCTTCTCCCTCCCTCACCCTTAAGATTTCAATATCACTAATGTTGATTCCCTCGCTCCCGAGCACCTGGCCTATAAAGCCAATGATTCCGGGTTTGTCGGGAACGGTAATCACAATTTCATGGAGGGCGGGTAGCAGGCCCTTCTGCTTCCCGGGTATTTGGGCGCGGAGTTCCCGGGCGGCCTCCAACGCCCGTTCCAGGCCTTCTCCCTCTCCGGCCCTTATTAAATCTTCCAGCACCCCTATTTCCCATCGCCACAATTCCAGCACTTGAAGAACGGCCTCGCTATTGTTTAAATATATATCTCGCCACATTACGGGATTTCCCGCCGCTACACGGGTGGTATCCCGGAAACCGCCGGCAGCAAACATTAACAGCTCTGGATACTCCTGGGAAAGCCTGGACGCTACCCGCATAAGGGATACCGCCAACAAATGGGGCAGATGGCTCACAGCGCCCACGATCCGGTCGTGGTCCGCGGGGGAAAGGTGAAGGATCCTGGCTCCCAGGGCTTTAAGGACTGCTTCCAACCGCCGGAGGGCGTCCCGATTGGTCCTCGGGGTGGGGGTTAAAACGTAAACGGCGTTCTCGAAGAGATAGGGATCTGCCGCCCCTATGCCGGCCCGTTCCGATCCGGTCATGGGGTGTCCGCCGATATAATGTGCCCGGGCAGCGAAGATGTCCTCCAGAATGGCCACCAACCCGCCCTTGGTGCTGCCCGTATCGGTAACCACCGCTCCGGGCTGCAAGTGGGGAACTATTTGGCGGGCCACGGCAGGTAGCGAGCCCACGGGCAGGGCCAGGATCACCAGTTGGGCTCCTTGGACAGCCTCCGCCGCGCCGTCCGCTCCTCGGCTTATGGCCCCGACCTCCAGGGCCATTTCCACCGCGCGGACCTGCCGGTCATAACCCACGACTTCCCGGGCCACCCCGCCTTTAAGGAGGGCCATCCCCATGGAACCTCCCATTAACCCCAGGCCGATAATAGCCGCCTGTTCGATCATGGTCTCCCAACCTCTCTATGGCACGGATAGGAACCCAGTACCTTCAGGAGGGCCGTCCGGGGCTTCAGTTCCGCCAGCACGCCGGACAGGGGTTGCAAGTCCGCGTGTCCTTCGCAATCGAGGAAAAAAAGATACTCGCCCAGCTCTTTCTTGGTCGGGCGAGACTCGATACGGGTTAAATTAATCCCGGCCTCTGCAAAATAGCGCAGCACTTCGTAGAGGCCCCCAGGACGGTTCTCCGGCACAGCCAGGACCAGGGAGGTCTTGTAGGGCCCGTCCCCTCCGGGGGCCTCCCGGCCGATTATGACAAAGCGGGTTTTATTACCAGGGTAGTCTTCAATTGCCCGGTAGAGAACCGGTACGCGGTATAGGGCGGCTGCGAAAGGAGAACCTATGGCCGCCCCCTTCTCCCGGCCGGCCGCCACGCGCATGGCCTCTGCCGTGCTGTTCACCGTACACACGCGAACCCCGGGCAAATTTTCGGCCAGGAAGCGGCGGCACTGGGCCAGGGCGTGGGGATGGGACCACACTTCTTCTATTCGGGCCAATTGCTGCGCCCGGGTGGCCAGGCAGTGGTGAACTTCGAGCACCACTTCGCCGATGATGCGAAGCTCCGGTTCCTCTAAAAGCAGGTCGAGGGTCAGATTGACGCTTCCCTCGATGGAGTTTTCCAGGGGCAAGACCCCAGCTTCACCCTCGCCCCGGTGCACCGCCTGGATGACGTCGGGGAGGCTATCGGCAGGAAGAAAGGTAACGGCCCCTACCAGGGATCCCCAGGCCACGGCGGCCTGGTGGGAATAGGTTCCTTCAGGACCTAAATAGGCTACTGATTTCATTCTTGTATCCGTGCCAGGCTCCTTCCCAGCACTCTTGCCATTTCGGCCACCTCACCCACCAAGGTGGAAAACTGCTCGGGTTTAATGCTCTGCGGCCCATCGGACAGGGCGTTTTCCGGATTGGGATGGACTTCTATCAACAACCCATCGGCTCCGGCGGCGATGGCTGCCCGGGCCAGGGGAAGCACCAGGGCCCTCTTCCCGGTTCCGTGGCTGGGATCGGCTACCACCGGCAGGTGGGAGAGTTGTTTCACCGCCGCCACTGCGCTCAAGTCTAGAGTGTTGCGGGTATAGGTTTCAAAGGTCCGTATACCCCGCTCACAGAGAATAACGTTAAAATTGCCCTCCGCCAAAATGTATTCAGACGCCAGCAGCCATTCCTCTATGGTAGACGAAAGCCCCCGCTTCAACAGTATGGGTTTACCCAACTTCCCTACCGCCTGCAGCAGAGCAAAGTTCTGCATGTTGCGGGAACCGATCTGCAACACATCGGCTACCTCCGCCACATCCCTGGCCATGGCCTGATCCGTTACCTCAGTGACGACGGCCAAACCCGTCTGCTCCCGGGCTTCAGCCAATATTTCCAATCCGCGTTCGCCCAGCCCCTGAAAGGAATAGGGCGAGGTACGGGGCTTGAAGGCGCCACCCCGCAACATGGTAGCGCCGGCTTCCCGCACCGCGTGAGCCGTTTCCAAGAGTTGTTCCCGGCTTTCCACGGCGCATGGACCGGCGATGAGGTGTATCTCCGGCCCGCCGATACGAAGTTTTCCTACCTGCACCACCGTATCATCAGGTTTAAACTCCCGGCCGGCGAGTTTATAGGGCTTGAGGATGGGAACTACCTTTTCTACCCCCGGCATGGCCTCCAGGGACTGCAGTTCCAGGCGGCTCTTGTCCCCAATGGCACCGATGAGGGTGCGTACTACCCCGCGGGAAAGGTGGACTTTAAACCCCGCCTCCTCCAGCCTTTTTATTACGGCCTCAATCTCTTCTTCCTTGGCTCCGCCCTGCATTACCACTATCATTCTTACCCTGCCCCCTCACAGTTCACCTTCCGAATGGTCAGGCAACCGCCAGGAGGTGATAGAAAAAAGCATCACCCCGCCAGGAGTGATGCTCTCTTTTGCTGCCCACCCTCCTGCCGTGCTACCATCCTGCTCTCCTCCGGAAAACTCCGGCTATAAAACTACCATCCTACCGTACGACTTGGGCTTATTGTAAACTATACCATAGCTACCCCCTCCTGGCAAGGGGTAACCAGGCATCTGGGCCGAGAGCATCCCTTGCTAAATAGAATCCAGAGCCTCGCGCATAGCCTTAACCAGGGCGGCCGCCCGGGCTACTCCGCCCTCGGCCAGGGCCTGGACCACCGCGCTGCCCACTACAAAGCCGTCGCCCAAGGGTGCCAGATGTTTGAGCTGCCCGGGGCTACCGATGCCGAAGCCCAAGGCCAGGGGCAAAGAAGTAACCCTTCGCACCCTTTCCATGTAGGACAACAGGTCCGGGGGCAGCTCTTCCCGGGCTCCCGTGACCCCGGTAAGGGAAACACAATAGATAAAGCCTGCGGCCCTGGACGCAATCCGCCGCAGCCGCCCTTCAGGGGTAGTAGGTGCTACCAGGGGGATGAGGGCCAACCCTTTCCCTTCCAGGATCTTCTGCAGGAGACCTGCTTCCTCCCATGGAAGGTCGGGAACGATAACTCCATCCCCCCCGGCCGCCGCCAATTCTTTGCCGAAATCCGCCAGGCCGTAGCGCAGTATAGGATTATAGTAACTCATTAAAACCAGCGGTGTTCCCATCTTCATCTTCGCCCGTAGAGCAGCCGTCAAATCCAAAACACGAGCCAGAGTGGTGCCGGACGCCAGAGCCCGCTGGCCGGCAGCCTGAATCACCGGGCCGTCGGCTACCGGGTCAGAAAAGGGAACTCCCAGTTCGATGATGTCGGCCCCGGCATCCGCCAGCGCCGGTACGAGTTCGGCGGTCACTTCTAGGGACGGATCCCCGGCGCACACATAAATGATTAAAGCCTTGCGGCCGTTTTCAAAGGGGACGGCCAGCCTTTCTTTTCCCATATTCTTATGCCTCCCTTCCCAGAATCTCCGCTACCTGCTGCACGTCCTTGTCTCCCCGGCCTGAAAGATTGATAACCATAATCTCCTCCGCCTTCAAACGTGGAGCCAGCTTGGCTGCCAGGGCCACGGCATGGGCGCTCTCCAAAGCCGGTAAAATGCCTTCTGTGCGGCTCAGCAGTTGAAAAGCTTCTAAGGCTTCCGCGTCGCTAATGGCCTGATAAGTCGCCCGCCCGGTATCCTTAAGGTAACTGTGTTCGGGCCCCACGCCTGGATAGTCCAGCCCGGCAGAGACGGAGTGAGCGGGCAAAATTTGCCCGGCCTCATCCTGGAGCAGGTAGCTGTAAAAACCGTGGAGCACCCCCGGTCTTCCGGCTGTAAGGGTAGCAGCATGCAACCCTGTTTCCAGACCCTTGCCGGCGGCCTCCGCCCCCCAAAGTTTTACTTTTTCTTCCCCCAAGAAGGGGTAAAAGAGCCCCATGGCGTTGCTGCCCCCTCCGACGCAGGCCACCAGATGATCCGGCAGCCGGCCGCAGGCGTCCAGGAGCTGGTCCCGCACTTCCCTACCGATAACCGCCTGAAAATCCCTGACCATCACGGGGTAGGGGTGGGGCCCCACTACCGAACCCACCAGGTAGTGGGTAGTTTTCACATTGGTGACCCAGTCGCGCAGGGCCTCATTAATGGCGTCTTTCAGGGTGGCCGTCCCGCTGTTCACCGGCGTTACTCTGGCGCCCAGTAGCTCCATGCGAAATACGTTTAAAGCCTGGCGCTGGCAATCTTCGGCGCCCATGTATATTTCGCATTCCAGCCCTAAAAGGGCCGCGACGGTAGCCGTGGCCACCCCATGCTGCCCGGCTCCCGTTTCGGCAATAATGCGCTTCTTACCCATCCGCCGGGCCAGCAAAGCCTGGCCCAGGGCGTTGTTGAGCTTATGGGAACCCGTATGGTTTAAATCTTCGCGTTTTAAATATATCCTGGCACCGCCCCAATGGGCCGTTAAATTGCGAGCCAAATACAATGGCGTAGGCCGGCCCGCGTAGTGGCGCAAGTAATAACTCAACTCTGCCTGGAACTCCTTGTCCTCGCGTGCCTCTAGATAAGCACTTTCCAGTTCTTCCAGGGCCGGCATCAGGGTTTCCGGGACAAACCGACCCCCGTAGCTTCCAAAGCGACCCGTGGCATCCGGTAAACTCATTGGTTTTCCTCCTCTTTAAGCCCCGGCTACGGCTTCCATGAAACGGGCTATTTTGACGGGGTCCTTCTGGCCGTTAGTTTCCACCCCGCTGCTCACATCTACGGCATAAGGCCGCACCTGGCGTATGGCCTCGGCCACATTTTCCGGAGTTAAACCGCCGGCCAGAATAATAGGGGAACCCAGCTCCTTGGCCCGGCGGGCAATCTCCCAGTTGAAGGTGTGACCCGTGCCTCCGGCCTGGCCGGGAACAAAAGCATCCAGCAGGAAGGCGTCCACCCGGTATTTAGGGATAAGATCGAGGGATCCTATATCCTTTACTCGTATGGCTTTTATTAAACGGTGGAAGAGGCCGCGGCAGTACTCGGGCGGCTCATCTCCATGAAGCTGTAGCACATCGAGCCGGCAAAAGCTGGCAATCTCCAGCAGACTGTAGCGCGGCTCATTGACAAACACGCCCACGGTAGTAACAAAAGGCGGCAGTCTCGTGATTATCTCCCGAGCCCTCTCGGGGTGAATCCGGCGCGGGCTGGGGGCGAAAACGAAGCCCAAAACATGTGCGCCCGCATCTAAAGCCGACCTGGCGTCTTCCCAGGTCTTAATACCGCAAATTTTTACCCTTACCAAGGGCTTTCACCCTCGCTTATTCCCTTATTTGTTTCCTCTCTAGTTTTAAGGAGCAGTTCCCAAGAGCTCACGTATTTTGGCCTCCACATCGGCGGACGTCACCAGTGCTTCACCCACCAAGATGGCGTCCACGCCGGCTTGGGCCAGGCTAACCACATCTTCGCGCCCACGGATACCGCTTTCGCTCACCACGACCCGTCCGGGAGGTATCAGGGGACGCAACTCCAAAGTGGTTTTTATATCCGTCTTGAAGGTGTGCAAATCGCGGTTATTAATTCCTATAATCCTGGCACCCGCCTTGAGAGCCGCCTCGATTTCTCCTGCGGTGTGGGTTTCCACCAGAGCTGCGAGGTGCAGGCGGGAGGCCAAGGCCAGGTATTCTCTAAGCGGGGCCTCCTCCAGAGCGGCCACAATGAATAGGACGGCGTCGGCTCCCAGGGCCCGGGTGGCAAAAATCTGATACTCATCGATGACAAAGTCCTTGCGCAAAATGGGAAGGGGGGTTACTTCCCGCACCAGGGCAATATACCCCGGGTGTCCCTGAAAGAATTCTTCGTCGGTCAATACGGATAGGGCCGCTGCCCCGGCACGGGTATAAAGGCCCGCCAGTCTCTGGGGGTCAAAGTCCTCGCACAGCACCCCCCGCGAGGGAGAGGCCTTTTTAAGCTCGGCCAGGAGATTAATAGATCCACCGCGGCGAAGGGCGCCGGCAAAATCGCGGGTAGCGGGCAGCCTCTTACATATTTTCTCCAACCGGTGTAAAGGAACCTCCTCCCGTGCGCGGGCGGTCTCCCGGCGTTTATGCTCTAAAATTTTCTTTAGCATCAGGCTGCCCAGCTTTCTGTGAGATTGACCAGGGCGGCCAGCTTGTCGTAAGCCGCTCCCGTGTCTATACTCTCGGCGGCCAGTTGCATACCTTCCCCTACCGAAGCCGCGGCACCGGCGGCCATTAGGGCGAAGGCGGCGTTCACTACCACCACGTCCCGGGCCGGTCCCGGTCTGCCCTCCAGAACCCCGCGGATGATCTCAGCATTATCGGCGGCCGTCCCGCCCAGCAGCTCTTGCAGCCCGACGGGTTTAATACCTACTTCTTCGGGATCAAAAAGGAATGTCTCCAGGGAACCGTCCTCCAGGCAGGTAATTTTGGTTGGCCCGGTTATGGTAATTTCATCTAACCCGTCGCTGCCGTGAACTACGAAAGCTCGACGACACCCCAGGCGTCCCAAAACGGACGCCACGGTTTCCGTCAATTCCGGCCCGTAGACGCCAACCAGCTGATACGGTGCGCCGGCGGGGTTGGTAAGAGGACCCAGGAGATTAAATACGGTGCGAATACCTATTTCCCGCCGCGGACCTGCAGCATGTTTCATGGCTTTGTGGAAGGCGGGGGCGAACAGAAAACCTATACCCACTTTTTCCAGACACGCTTCGACGGCGGCAGGAGGCAGATCCACCCGCACCCCCAAGGCTTCCAAAACATCGGCGCTACCGGCACGGCTGGAAACCGAGCGATTGCCGTGTTTGGCTACCGGTACCCCGGCGCCGGCCACCACGAAAGCGGCGGCGGTGGAGATGTTGAAGGTATGGCGACCATCGCCCCCGGTGCCACAGGTATCCACGAGGACACGCTGGCGGCTGTGTAGGGGCTCGGCCAGGCGCCGCATGGTCCGGGCAAAGCCCGTGATTTCTTCCACCGTTTCCCCTTTAAGCCGCAGGGCGGTCAAAAATGCCCCTATCTGGGCCGGCGTGGCCTGGCCCCCCATAATTACCTCCATGGCCTTCTCGGCCTCCGCCTCGGTTAAGGAATGGCCGGCCACCACTTTATGGATGTATTCGGATAATAACATGGCTCTGCTCATCTCCCCTCTGCTCAGCCGGATTTTATTTCTCAGGCCAAGGCCAGAAAATTGGCCAATAATCTCCTACCTGCTTCGGTAAGTATGGACTCCGGGTGAAACTGGACTCCCTCAATAGGAAACTGCCGGTGGCGTATACCCATGAGTTCCCCCTCCTCGGATTTGGCCGTAACTTCCAGGCAGGCGGGCAGGGTTTCTTCTTCCACAATGAGGGAATGGTAGCGGGTGGCCCGGAAGGGGTTCTTGAGGCCCCGAAAAATGGTCTTCCCGTCGTGGGTGATGAAAGACGTTTTGCCGTGCATCAGGCGCCGGGCCCGGACCACTCTTCCCCCGAAGGCCTGCCCGATGCACTGGTGCCCCAGGCAGACGCCTAAGATGGGTATTCTGCCGGCAAAATTTCTTATAGCGGCCAGGGAAACGCCGGCCCGGGCGGGCGTGCAGGGCCCCGGGGAAATAACCAGGTAGCGGGGCTTGAGTTTTTCCATCTCCTCTAAAGTGATAGCATCGTTACGCCTCACCATCACCTCTTCTCCCAATTCGGCGAAGTATTGTACCAGATTATAAGTAAAGGAATCATAGTTGTCGATCATTAGCAGCATGGTACCCCTCCCTTTATGGCCCCTAACTGTCCCCATGGCCGCCCCCAGGGTGCGGCCTTTAGACCCGGGTCGGTCCCGTGTAGCCCTGCGGCCCCAAGGTTACCCCGAGTCACCGGGCAGCCCGGGGCTTTCATGTCCCTTCGCCGGAAGTGCCGAAACCTAATGATTTGAGCAAACCCCGGGCTTTATTCATGGTTTCCTCGTATTCGGCCTCGGGTTCAGAATCGGCCACGATGCCGGCGCCGGCCTGCACATAGGCCATACCCCTGGTAAAGGCGATGGTCCGGATGGCAATACAGGTATCCATATTCCCGTTTAAGCTCAAGTAGCCCACCGCCCCGGCGTAAGGGCCGCGCCAGTTGGGCTCCAGTTCGGCGATTATTTCCATGGCCCGCACCTTAGGCGCGCCGGAAACCGTACCAGCGGGGAAACAAGCCAGGAGGGCATCCAAGGCGTTCTGGCCGGGGGCCAGGCGGCCGGTAACCCGGGAAACCAGATGCATCACATGGGAATAATTTTCGAGGGCCATAAATTGGGGCACCTGTACGCTTCCCGGAACAGCTACACGGCCTACATCGTTTCGCCCCAGGTCCAAAAGCATGAGGTGTTCGGCGCGTTCCTTCTCGCTGTTTTGCAGGTCCTCGGCCAGTTCTCGGTCTTCACCCGCCGTACGGCCCCGCGGCCGGGTACCGGCAATGGGCCGGTTTTCGATAATCCCATCCTCTACCCGTACCAGCATTTCCGGGGAAGAACCTACCAGCTGTACTTCGGGAAAGTTAAGATAAAACATGTAGGGGGAAGGGTTAATGGTTCGCAGCCGGCGGTACACCGCGAAGGTATCGCCCCGAAAAGGCAGTTCCAGCCTCCGGGATAGGACTACCTGGATACAATCACCGGCAGCTATATATTCCTGGATACGCCTTACCTTGTTTTTATACTCTTCTGCCGTCATGTTGGCGCGGTAGGTGACAGGTCCGGAAATGAGGTCTGGATCCTGGCTTCTCGGGGGATGCTCCGGAGAATTTTCACGCATGAGCCCGATCACCTTCTGCAGGCGAGCTTGAGCTGCTTCGTAGTCCTGCCGGTCCCCCCTCCGGGCGAGGCATACCACCTTCACGGTGCGCAAGAGGTGGTCGTAAATTAAGAGGGTGCGGCTAAGTACCAGATAAATATCCGGCAGCTGCAGGTCATCCTTACCGTTGGTCGGTAGCTTCTCCAGCCGGCGCACCACATCATAGGCGAAATAACCTACCAGGCCTCCGAAAAACCGCGGCGCGCCCGGCGGCAGGGGAGAAACCCTCAATTCCTGCAACAGCCGGCGGAGAAAGTCCAGGGTACCGGAGACTTTTTCTTCCCTGCCCTCCCGTAAGAGAGCGCTCTCATCGCCCCGGCAGCGGTAAACGAGCAGAGGATCAAACCCTATGAAAGAATAACGGCCCAGCCTCTCTCCCCCTTCTATGCTCTCCAAAAGATAGCTATAGGGGGTTCTTCCGAATTTTAAGTACAAGGATACGGGGGTATCGGTGTCGGCCAAGACTTCCTGCCAGACGGGTATCATTTCTTCACCCCCAAGATACAAAAAAGCCGACGCTCGAATGAGCACCGGCACCTCGACTTTCTCGTCCGGCTCATCTCCAGCTCCCCTCTCCTCTACTCAGCTCAGCTAAACCTCTCCTCTATTCGCGTGTTAAGGCTATGATACCCTATAGCGCTATTTAGTGTCAATAGGTTAGTCGCCTGAGCTATCTGCGTTGTGCTACATCTTTTAGAGGGCCTTGACCTAATCTTACAGGAGCAACCCTATAATCAAGGCAAGCTCCCTTGGAATACCTGAGTAGGGGCAAACTCAAAAAAGGTCCGCCGCGTCCACGGCAAAGCCTTCTATCACTCGGGAACGGATTATCCCTCTCACCTGTATTTCCTGATCCAATTTAAATTTACCTTCGTCTAAAATAAATAACTCAATGGATTTCTCCAGGGGGTCGACCACCCAGTATTCTTTCACCCCGGATCTTTCATAAACTCTGTACTTATGACGCAGGTCATAATAGGCCGTGCTGGGGGAAAGTATCTCCACCACAAGGTCGGGAGCCCCTTCGATTTTATCTTCTTTGATAATATCCATGCGTCCTCGGGAAATGAATATAATATCCGGCTGGTAGGTTTCGGTTTCCTCCAGGTAAACATCCAAAGGTGCGTGCAATACAATGCCTAAATCCTTTGAAGTTACATGGGCAATCATTTGAAATTCAAGCTTCACGGAAATAATCTGGTGGTAAGGAGCAGGTGACGGCGTCAATACCAGCTTCCCCCCAATCAGCTGGTAAGGTGCCCCCTCCGGTAGCTGCTGGTAATCAGCGTAGGTATAGACCTTATCTGTGGCAGCAGCCATTTCCTGTAGGGCCATACCCATCTCCCCCACCTCCCTTGCCGTAATTTTACCACAAGCCTCCTAGAGGGTAAACCTCTGGGTACGTCAAGAAGGACTGCTCGGGCCGGAAGCCGGAGGAGTAAGCCTTTGTAGAAGTTAAACCCTGGCCCCCCCTCAAAAAGTTTGAATTACCTCAGGTCGGGTCTAAGCAGGGCGGCTCGGCCGAGGTAAACATGTTGAGGGGGGGATTGGCTGTATGCATGAAGGAGAACCCTGATGATGCCCGGTTGGCTGCCGGGTACCGGAATCTCGGTGGCGCACATTAGGGCCACTTCCCCCCAGCCCAGGCGCCGCGCAGCTTCTGCCGGGAAGGCGGCATTGAGATCCGGAGTAACGGTGAAAAAAGCACTGATTATGTCCGCCTTCCCGAGGCGGTTAACTTTTAACATCTCGCGCAAGAGTTCTTCTGTGCGCTCCAAGATCTCAGAGGCTTCGTTGCGCTCCACCGATATGGCGCCTCTGATACCTATAACCCGCACGTTGTCCATATAATCCACCTTCCTACCATACTGCCCCCATGATTCGGGTTGTTTTGCTGCCGCCCGGCCTTGCATCCCCCTCCATGGCTTAGGAAACCGCCCGGTGGCCCAGGCCGATGCCTACTTCGTCTAAATGCAGCAGCCCTATGCCGAAGAATACGGCAACGCTAATGTGGTCGTGGTACCGGGCAATGCCTATCTTGCCCCCGATGTTAAGCCCCAAGGCCTTAAATAGAAGCTGAGAGAGGGCCTCGCGCGTGGCTCCCGCAACCGCTCCCTCCTCCGCATGGGTTTCACGGATTACCCCTTCGCGTTTGGCCGCTACCACCGCCCTCTCTACTATCTTCTGGATAGAGCCTACGAATTCTCCTCCATAGTCCACGGCCGCTGCCCGAATACCCTGACGGGCAAATTCTTGCTTGAGCCGGTTCTCCTCTTCCCGGCTTTCCGAGAGGGCCATCTTGACGGCTACTGCCGCCACCTTCTTACTGCCATACTCCATAGATCTATACCCCATCCCCACCGCAAAATGGAATCCGTTGCCTTTCTGTTATATCATATCTCGCGTTGCCTATCCAGGGCTTTTTTCCCGCCACCGCCTCAAGGTAGGCAGGCCGAAGGAAAACTGAGGGAGGTACGGCTTCCCCTAGCCCTTCCAAGGGCTGGGCAGGGCGTCTAAAGCATCTCGATAGTGGCCTTCGGCTTCCGGAGAACCCCTTCGGCAAGGCGGTGACCGGGCGCCGCCGCCCCCTTATTGTCGGCACACCTGCAAAGCCGGAGCCATCCCCCCGGGTCCGAACCTCCGGGCCCGCGAAAAACGAAGCACTTAAGGGGTGTGTCGTTCACCCCTTAAGTGCCCCTCCTCAAAGGGTTATCATGCTGCCACCGCATCCCCTCCGGCAAGAGACTATTTCTTCAACCAGGGCATCATAGCCCTCAGTTCGTCCCCTACCTTTTCAATCAGGTGCTCCCGCGCCCGCTTGCGCAAAGCGTTAAACACGGGCCGGCCCGCCTGGTTTTCTAAAATCCATTCCCGCGCAAAGGTGCCGTCCTGGATCTCGCGCAGGATCTGCTTCATGGTGGCCCGCACATGGTCGTCGATAACCCGCGGCCCACGGGTCAAATCCCCGTACTCAGCCGTATCGCTGATGGAGAAGCGCATATACTTGATGCCGCCCTCGTACATCATGTCCACCAGGAGCTTAAGCTCATTAAGGCATTCGAAATAAGCTATCTCCGGCTGGTAACCGGCCTCTACCAGAGTTTCAAAGGCCGCTTGGATGAGGGCTGTGCATCCGCCACACAAAACGGCCTGTTCACCGAATATGTCCGTTTCCGTTTCCTCTTTGAAGGTGGTTTCGATGACCCCCGCCCGGGTACACCCAATGGCTTTGGCATAGGCCAGGCCCAGCTCTTTGGCCTTGCCGGTGGTATCTTGATGAACAGCCAGCAACGCGGGGACGCCTTTACCTTCTACATACATGCGCCGCACCAGATGGCCTGGACTCTTAGGGGCTACCATGAGGACGTCCACATCATCAGGGGGAACGATCTGGTGGTAATGGATGTTAAAGCCGTGAGAAAACATCAGGGCGTTGCCCGCCTTCAAATGAGGAGCAATCTCTTCGCGATAAACCTGGGGCTGGACTTCATCAGGCAAAAGGATCTGGATAACATCGGCTTCTGCCGCGGCTTCGCTCACGGTTTTTACCGTAAGCCCGGCTTCTTCCGCTGCAGCCCACGACTTGCTGCCCTTGCGCAGACCCACCACAACGTCCATGCCGCTGTCCTTTAAGTTTTGAGCCTGAGCATGCCCCTGGCTACCGTAGCCCATAATAGCGATCTTTTTGCCCTGCAGTACCTTGAGATCGGCATCCTGATCATAAAATATTACTGCCACTTTGTTCCTGGCCCCTTCCTTGCCAGGATTCACCTCCTGTCTCCCAGTAATTGTAGCATGACATGATTATACTACTTATTCGCAATGCAAAGGCCAGACTCCTGCTGGAGACTGGAAAAACCTTTCTCAAAACTCTATACCCTTTCGCGCTTTAACTCCCTTGGAATACGGGTGTTTCAGGGGCCGCATTTCGGTTACCAGGTCGGCTACGGCCACAATCCTTTCCGGCGCACCACGGCCGGTCAAAACTAGCTCCATTTCCGGCGGCCGCGTCTCTAAGAGTGCCAGTACCTCTTCCTCCGACAGCAGGCCAAAATGGAGGGCCACATTGATCTCATCCAGGATTAGTATGTCCGCTTCCCTCTTCAACATGACTTCCCCGGCAAAAGAGAGGGCCTCCCGGGCCCTTTCATAGTCTTCCGGCTGGAGTCCCTGGCGCCGGACGAAGCCCTGACGCCCAAAAGCCTTCACCTGGATTTCCGGGGTCAGCCGGGCCAAAGCCTTATGCTCACCGTAGTCCGCGGTCTTAAGAAATTGTACGATCACCACCTTTAACCCGCGCCCGGCCGCCCGCAGGGCCAAACCGAAGGCCGCCGTTGTCTTCCCTTTACCATCGCCGGTGTAGACCTGCACCAGGCCACATTTAAGTCCTGCCAAAGTACCACCCCATTCCTCTGAGCTGTTCTTCAATCTGCCTGTTGCGCCACCCCTCGGGATAAGCTGTTACCGGCTCTCTTTTCACCCCCCGGCGTCGGGTTAACTGTCGTCCCTCTTTAGGCCCGTCAGAGCATAGAGACGTTCCACTTCCCTCTTCGTAAGCGGCCGGTATTCGCCCGGACGTAGCCCCTTCAACGTCAAAAAAGCCATCTTAGTTCTCTTAAGCCTTAAAACCGGGTGTCCCACCGCCGAGCACATGCGGCGCACTTCCCGTTTTCGCCCTTCCCGCAAGGTTAGTTCCAGTATAGAGGTATCTTTCCCCAACCGCAACAGTTTAACTTCCGCCGGAGCCGTCATGCCGTCCTCCAGTTTTACCCCTGTAGCCAGCTTGTGTAAAGCCTGCCGGTCGGGCACGCCCTTCACCAGAGCCCGGTAGGTTTTGGTCACCCCGTAACGCGGGTGAGTTAACCTCAAGTTCAGTTCACCGTCGTTGGTCAACAATAACAGGCCTTCCGTGTCGTAATCCAGGCGCCCCACAGGAAATACCCTTTTCTTTACTCCCTTGAGCAGGTCGATAACTTTAGGTCTTCCCTGGGGGTCGTAGAGAGTAGTAACATAACCCGGAGGCTTGTACAGCAGGTAGTACACTTTTTCTCCGTTCCACTTCACCTCTCGGCCGTCCACTTCCACCAAAT